>JBMTVN010000027.1:0-24553 GCA_049451415.1 Limisphaerales bacterium
TTGCTGGGCGTTCCAACCAGGCCGGTATTAACGCGGCAGGGCAGGGGCAGCGGCCAAAGCGCGGGGTGGAAGTGTCTTCCACGGCGAGGTCTGCGGGCCCGAAGCGTTTGGCTGCTACCGTGGGGGCTGGAGTGGCAGAGCGCGGGGCACCTGTCGTGCCTGATTCCGGTGAGGTGGAGGTTGTTGGGGGAGGGGGCGATGGAGGGTGGAGGGATATGCGCAGCTTTTAGGCTCCTCCGGGGTCAGGCGAGTTCCGGGTCTTCGGTTTGTGATTGTCCGGGAGGGGGTTGCAGGGGGAGGTCGACGAGGAAGGTTGTGCCTTGATCGGGGTTGCTGACGACGTGGATTTTGCCTCCGCAGAGTTGGACTGCGCTTTGGGTGACGTAGAGACCTACTCCTGTTCCCTTGATATGGCCGACATTGGGTGCGCGGTAGAAGGCATCGAAGAGGCGTTCTTGAGCTTCCTGCGGGATACCGATTCCCTGGTCGTGCACCTCGAAGTGGAGTTTGGATGGGGTAGTTTCTATGAGCAGCGAGACGGGGGTTTCCGGTTCGGAGTATTTGTACGCGTTGGTTAGCAGGTTGAGGAGGATGAGGAAGAGCAGCTGTTCGTCGGCACTGACGTGGGTGGTGGCGAGGTTTTCCGTGACTTCTACCTTGGCGCGACTTTTGTGGGCGAGGTGAGCCTGCTGGACGACCCGGCGATAGAGTTGCCTGATGTCCATGGGTTTGGGGCGGCACTGCATTTGGCCGGAGTCGATGTGTCCGAGGGCGAGGGTTTCCTGGAGCATGGTGGAGAGGCGTTGGACTTCATTTCTGATCATCAGAAAGAGGCTGTCCCGTTTTTCCTGGCTGAGGCGGTCGTAGGAATCCTCGAGGAGTTCCGAGGCGTTGAGGATGGCGGCGAGGGGTGTCCTGAACTCGTGGGACACGAGAGTGACGAACTCGCTTTTGAGGCGGCTGAGGTCCCGGGCTTCCCGAAGGCTTTGCAGGGTTTGTTCCTCGAACTGCCGGCGCTTGGTTATATTTTGGACGGTGCCGACGACCCCGGTGATTGCCTTTTTGTCGTTTGTCTCCGGGTGGGCCTGTTCGCGGACCCAGTCGATGCCGGTTTTGGCGAGGATACGGTATTCGATGTCGTAGGGTTCCCCGGCGGAGGCGATGTCGTGCCAGGCCTGGCGGACGAGGTGCTGGTCCTCGGGGTGTATGGCGGGCAGGAGGTCGTTCTGGGAGAGCCTGGTTTGGTTTGGCAGCCGGTACATCCTGACAGTCTCGGCAGAGGCGGAGAGGTTCTTGTGGGGCAGTTCGAGGTGCCAGCTGCCGATTTGGGCCAGGGCTTGAGCCTGGTTGAGCCGGTCTTCACTTTCCTGGAGGGCGGCGGTTCTGCTGGCGACGCGCTCGTCGAGTTCCTTGACCAGTTTTTGGAGTTGCTGGTTGAGGGCGGCGCGTTCTTCGGCGGCTCGTTCGAGGAGGCCGTAGGATTCCTGGAGACGGGCCGCCATTGATTCGAGGTCGGTGGCGAGGAGGGCGACTTCTGCCGTGCGTGGAGTTTTTAAGATGAGCGAGGGGCGGGTGTGGTCTTCGAGGTCGAGGTTGCGGACGGATTTGACGAGGGATTCGATGGGGGTGGTGACGCGGAGTGCGGCATGTTCGGCGAAGAGGCTGGCGAGTATGAGCGTGACGAGGAGCCCGGTGAGGATGAGAGCGGCGTAGCGCTGGGCGGTGAGATTGACCTGGTTTTCGTTGATGCGGATCAGGGCGTGCCAGGGTTTTTCCATCCCCTCGATCAGTGCCTGCGTGTATGAGGCGAGGTAGCCTGAAGCGAGGGGGGAGGTGGGGTTGGTGCCGGTATAATGGAAGGACTGGTTTCGTGGGAGCTGGCGGGCCTGCTGGATTAGGTCGTCCTGTGAGAGGTCCTCAAGCGGGCTGAAGGTTCCTTGGGCTGAGGAGTAGATGACGCGGTCCTGCTGATCGAGGATGAGGAGGAGGCCTTGTTCTGCGATGCGGGTATCCTCTCCCAGCTGGGAGAATATGGAGAGTCTGAGAGAGCCCTCGACGATACCCCAGACTGAGCCGTCCTGGAGGTGGACGGGTGCGCTGATAGCTACGATGGGATCCGCGCCAAAGCCCCGGCCGAGGAAGACATCGGAGATGAAGGGTTTTCCTGTTTTGAGTGGGACCTGAAGGTAATCGCGATCTGAGATATTGACGTCGGGCTGGACCGGTTTTGGGGGTTGGGTTTGTTGCAGGGACATGCCTTCGAGGCGGCCATGGCGGTCGGCCGTGAGCATGGTGATGAAGTCAGGAAAGGTGGAGTGCCACTGTTGTAGCCAGAGGTTGTGGTTATTGGCGGAGTTATCGCTGGTTGTTGTGAGGGTTTGGGCGAGGGTTTCGATGGCACGTCGATGGTGGAGCAGGTGGTCCTCGATTCTCTGCGCCACGAAAGCGGTGTCATGCTCGACGTGTTCGAGGGACTCCTCATAGAGGTGGTTGCTCAGGATTCGTCCGTATAAGACGACGAAGGAAAGGATGGGGATGGCTGTGGCGAGGCTATAGCCGCGGGTGAGGGTGACGCGCAGTGGCGGGGTAAGAGAGTCATTGAGGTGCGGGCAGGCGAGTTCCCGGACAGGTTTGAAGCGGAGCAACAGGTCTGCGCCGGCGACGGCGAGGAGGCTGTTGAGGGGTTGTTTGACGAGGATGGTCCACGCGGTGAGGCCGGGGAGTTTAAGGATGAGGAAATAGAAGACGGCGACGAGGGGCATGCCGATGGCGGCCCAGTAGAGGAGGTCGGCGGCGAAGGCTCCGCGGCGTTTTTGGACCAGCCAGCCGAGGACGAATCCTTCGAGGCTTAGGCTGATCCAGGCGTAGGGGTGTCCCCAGAGCAGGACGGTTCTGGCTGAAGCGATGGTGGCGGCGAGGAGGCCCCAGCCGGCTCCATGGGCGAGGGCGACGATGAAGTAGAGGAGGCCGCCCCATATGAAGTGGACACCGGTGAACACTTCCAGGCCGAAGCCGTTGAGGTAGTAGCCGCCGGCACCGGCGATGAGGGTGCAGAGGAGTGGGCGGGTACTGGAGGCTGGTGGTTGTTGGACGGATGCGCGGGGGGATCCGTTCGGGGGTGCGGCGTTTATCATTGAGCTGCTCGACCCTGGGCTGGGGTGGGGTGGGAGGTGGCTCTGGGGTGCAAGGTTGGAGTGGTTCTTGGGTGGGGTATGGCTTTTTGGTTGATGTTTGACGGGCAGGGTGAAGCTAGCACCGAGGTGGTGGTGCTGTCACGTTTCCAGTGACGGGATCATCCCTTGGGGATGGGGCTGGGTCAGTTCTCTTCCTTATTCCGGTAGAGCGTCCACTTTTCCTGGGCGATGCGGGTGAGGCAGAGGAACTCGGTGTTATCGGTTTGTTCTGAGGGGAGGGGGATTTTTAGAGTGTGCTCGGCCTTGGAGACTGCGGTAGCGGGGCGTTGATCCTGGAGATCCTTGACTTGGAGCCAGTTGGAGAATTCGGGCAGGGACTTGACGCGTTTGAGCAGCTCCTCGAGCGAACAGGATTCATCGTCGTTGAGACCGAGGTTCGGGGCGAGGGGCCTGAGTTGCTGGAGTTGGTCAGCGATTTCCCGGAGGGCGGCTTTCCGCTTGCGTGTGATGGAGGAAAGGGAGGTCACAAAATATGTATCTCGATCCACTTACATCTCAACCGGGGGATTGTTTAAACCGGGCCGGGTTTGGATGCAAGAGGGATTCGGCCCTCGCGCAGCCGGGGTGGATCGGTCTCAAAAGTGGCGGGGTGGGGATTGCGGGGTGTGGGTGGTGTGAGGACAGGGTCTTGCCTTGGGCGTTCAGGAGCGGGGCCAATCGGGCTGGGTAGCCAGGAGGATTTCGAGGATTGCCTTTCGTTCTTCGTCTTCCAAGTGGTTGAAAGGGGGTTGGGGTGAAGTCGATTTGAGGATGTTATTGAGGGCGAGGCAGACGCTGTTTTTCAGCTGCCTGGGGAGGTAGGAGAAGGCATCGGAATGGATGAGGTAGCTGCAGCGGTAGTTGAACAGCCGGGTTTTCAGGTTCAGGTCTTTCAGGCTGCGGTTCTTGGGATCCGGCCTGCGGTTGGCTTGGAAAGCGGCGGGGAAGGCCGAGTTGCCTTGGATGCCTTCCGGGGGAAGGGGGGCTTCGTGGACGAAGAGGAGTGCCTCGAGGATACGCTGGGTTTCGCTTTGGACCACCTTGAGGGCGGTGCCGGAGGGGAGGTTGGAGAAGGGGTCCCCGAGCTCTTTTTGGAGGGATTGCTGGTAATGCATCCACCGACGGACGCGGAGGGCACCTTCGGCGAGGCGGTTGTGTACCATGACCTGATGCTCCAGGATCATGAGAGCGAGGATGTCGCTATCGGGTCTTGGATAGCGTGAGGTGAGGAAGTGAGGGCTGAGGTTGGTGAGGTTGGCTCCTTTTTCGCGGTCGAGGAGCGATTCATAGTCGACGGTTTCGTTGGCGCTGACGTTTCCCATGTGGCGGAGGCTGCCGTGGAATCCGGTGACGTACCAGCCGCCCCAGCGTTCCTGGAGGGGGCTGGTGTGGTCGGTGAGGAAGCTTCCGGCGTTGCCGATGGGTTCGCCGGTGGAGTCGGGGAAGATGGAGCGGATGATGAGTGCGGGCCATTGCCGGGTGAGTGGTCCGGCATGGCAGGTGAGGCAGGATTCGTCGCGTTGGAACTGGAGTTTGCTGGAATCGGGGTGGGGGTTGAGGCTGTAGAAGGCGAGGCCCAGGGCGGGATCGGAGGTGGTGGCTTCGATCAGGCCTCCGGGGACCCAGCCGAGGTAGAGGTCATCTGAGAAGAAGAGGGCCCGCGGGTTTTCGGGGGAGATACGGCGGCGCTGGAGGCTGGTTTTGGAGAAGAGCAGGACTTGGGTATCCGGGGAGACGTGGAGGGCGCGGAGGCAGTTTTCGAGAGTTTTCTTATCTGTGGTGCCGAGGAGGGAGGAGGGTGTCTGGTGGATGGATTGTTGCAGTGCTTCGATGGCGTTCGTGGCGGGTGTTTGTGAGTAGAGAATCGGTGGCAGTTCGTACTCGGGGATGCCTTGGGCGCAGGGGGTCAGGGGCAGGGAGAGGGACAGGATGAGGAGGTGGAAAGTGCTGGTAGGGCTGGGCTGTTTTGCGGGAGGAGTGTGTGTGGGGGTGGTCATTGGAAGAGTTTGTGTGTGGGGTCGCCTTGCGAGAGCAGGTAGGCGATCAGGTCGAGGATTTCATCGCGAGTGAAGTAGTCGAGCAAGTTGGGGGGCATGAGTGAGGAGGAGGAAGGTTGGATAGACTCGATATCTTTGTTGGGTATGCGGAGGAGATTGGCGGGGTTGAACAGGTCATATTTCAGGACTACGGCATCGTCGGTGTGGTCACCGATACGGCCGGTGTAGTCTTCGCCGTCCGTGGTGATGACCTGGATGGTGGCGTATTGGTCTGAGATGACTTTACTGGGTTCGAGGATGGATTCGAGGATGGTTTGGAGGTCGAAGCGAGCGGCGATGCTGGTGAGTTCGGGGCCGGTGAGGCCGCCTTGGCCGCGGAAGCGGTGACATTTCAGGCACATGGCTTGGGCGAAAACTGCCTGGCCCTGGTTGAAGTTGCGTTGGGTCAGGCTGGACTGGAGGTCGGGGAGCAGGTCGGTGGTGGACCATTCCCTGACGAAGTCACGCTGGCGGAGTTGGTCCAGGGGGGAGCGTGGTGGCGGGGCGTGGATGATGGAGTGGAGTAGGGATAGAGTTTCCTGGTTTTGTTTGTCGAGGATTTCGCTGCGGATGGACAAGAGGTATTCGGCGAAGGTGACGCCACCTCCACGGGCCATGGTTTGGTTGTGCCAGTTGAGGTAATGCTCGAGTTGGTGGATCGTCCACATTTCGCCGGGCAGGGTGCGCAGGTTGAGTGCGTAGTGGAGCGCATCCTCTTGAGTGAGTGAAGTGTTCATGGCGCCGAGGGATTTGGCGATGGCTGAGGGCGCGTGGAGGAAGGAGAGGATGGTTGACAGGTCGCGGTTCAGTTGGAAGGAGGCGGATGGGAAATGGGGGTCCAGCTCCTGAATGAGGATCTTCTTTTCGTCGGCGTTTGGGGGGGCTAGGCGGCAGAGGGCAACGGTGATTATGCGGAGTTTTTCCAGTTGGAGTGGTGCGGGGAGGGAGGTGAGGGGAAAGCGATTGAGGGCATGGAGGAGTCTGCTGGTGGAGTTTGTGGGGGCGTTGCGGGCAACGGCCAGGAGGGCGGCCATGGCGGTGCGGGGTTGGGTCTCCTCGAGCGCTTTTGTCATCCAGGTTGCGGGTGGCTGGTGCTCGATGGCGGTGCGGGCCGCGAAGCGGATGGCGCGGTCTGTGTGACTGAGGGAGGGCCAGGCGAGCGTTATGGCGGAAGGGTCTTTGGCCTGGTGGAGAGATTCCAACTGATGCCGGAGTTGTCGCTGGCTGTCGGGATCGGGTTGTCTGGTGTTGGTGGCGGATGTAGACAGAGCTCCGGTGTAGCGGACCTGATAAACGTGGGAGGGGGTTTGACGCCCGCCTACCGTGAAGTAGAGGTTCCGGTCGGAGGGGAGGATGACGAGGTCAGTGACGGGGAGAGGGGTGCCGGAGAGGAAGGTTTCGTAGGTGGCGGAGTAGCTGGCCCCCATTGGTTCCAGATGGAGGGCGTATATTTTTCCATAGCTCCAGTCGCCGAGGAAGAGAGCCTTTTGGTAGCGCTCGGGAAAGTTGGCGTCGTAGCCGAATGTGAGTCCGGTCGGAGAACTTTCCCCGATATCGACCACGCTGCCGAGGCTGTCGGGGGTGTAGTCGGGCCATTTTCCGCTGCCGGTTCTCCAGCCGAACTCGGCGCCGCTGGTGACGTGGTTGACTCGGGTGGGGCGGTACCAGGGGGTGCCGAGGTCCCATTCCATGTCGGCATCGAAGGTGAACCATTCGCCATCGGCGTTGCAGGCCAGGTCATAGGGGTTGCGTAATCCTATGGCGACGAGTTGGAAGGATGCGGTTTCCGGAGTGAGGCGGCAGATCCATCCGCCCGGGCGGTCGTTTCTCCAGACTCCGTCGGTTTGCATGAGGTGTGGCAGGAGTTCGTCCGGGGCCCAATTTCTGGGGACGAGCGAACTTTCGAGAGGGGGGAGTCGGGTGGCATTACCGGCGATGAGGTAGAGGTCTGAGCTGGAGGGGTCTGCGACGATGGCGTGGGGGCCGTGTTCGCCGTGGCCATCGAACTCCTGGATAACGCGTTTCCGGTCGTAGATGTGGTCGTCGTTGGTATCGGTGAGTTGGAGGAGGGCGGAGCCTCCCTGGTCGGGACCGCGGTTGACGGTGACGTAGAGGTGGTTTGAGACGCAGAGCAGGCCTTGGGCCCAGCCGACTTGGAGTTCGAGGGGGGTGGCTGCCGCGGGGGCGTTATTTGTGGGTATGCGGAGCCGGTAGAGGGTGCCGAACTGGTCTGAGGAGATGAGGTCTCCTGTGGGGGCGGCGGTGAGTGCGACCCAGGAGCCCTGTTCCCTGGGGACAGAATAGACGATGCGGGCTTCGAATCCCGGCAGCAGTTTGAGGGGGGCTTGTTCTGTGCCCTGACAGGCTGCGGGTTGCAGGAGGAGTGCGAGTAGGAGCAGCAGGAGAGATATCCAGCCTTGAGGTTGTCCTGCCGCGTTGGTTGCGGCGGAGGGTCGGGGGCGCTGGATTGGCTCTTGGGGCGAGGAGTCAGGCGCCCCAGGGGTGGCGCAGGGCATAGGCGGTTTCATTCCAGCGCAGTTCGTTTTTGAAGTCACGGATGCGGCTGTTTTGGTTGATGACCAGGTGTTCGATGCCGGCGATTTCGGCGAAGTCGTCGAGGTGGTCCGGCGTGAGGGCCTGGCTGAAGCCGGTGTGATGAGCGCCTCCGGCATGGATCCAGCAGGTGGCTGATGTGGTGAGGTTGGGGTGCGGGTTCCAGAGTGCTCGTGCAACGGGGAGTTTTGGGAGGGGTTGATCGGGTTCGACCACATCCACGGTATTGGAGATCAGTCGGAAGCGGTTGCCCATATCAATGAGGCAGGTATTGAGGCCGGGGCCTGCGGGCGTATTGAAGACGAGTCTGGCGGGGTCTGCTTTACCGCCGATACCCAGGGGGTGGACTTCGAGGGAGGGTTTTTCTGCTGCGATGGAGGGGCAGATTTCGAGCATGTGGGCACCGAGGACCTTCATGCCGTTGGGGGTGAGGTGATAGGTATAATCCTCCATGAAGGAGGTGCCGCCGGGCAGGCCGTTGGCCATGACCTTCATGGCGCGAACGAGGGCGCAGGTTTTCCAATCTCCTTCGGCGGCGAAGCCGAATCCATCGGCCATGAGTCGTTGGGCTGCGAGGCCGGGGAGTTGTGGGAGGCCGTGAAGGTCTTCGAAGGTGGTGGTGAATCCTTTGAACTGGCCTTGTTCGAGAAATTTCCGCAAGCCGAGTTCGGTGCGGGCTTCATTGATCAGGGACTGAGTTCTGGCGGGGTTATCCTTTAGGGAGCTGGATACCGTGTAGGTGGAGAGGTAGACGTTGAGGAGGTCGGACGCTTCCTTGTCAGTGATGGAGCTGATCATTTGGACAACGTCACCGATGCCGTAGCCATTGACGGAGAAACCGAAGCGGATCTGGGCGCTGACTTTGTCGCCTTCGGTGACGGCGACTTCGCGCATGTTGTCACCGATGCGGGCGAATTTGGCGCCCTGCCAGTCATGCCAGGCGGCAGCGGCGCGCGACCAGGTTCCGATGCTGGACTGGACGTCAGGATCTTCCCAGAAGCCGACCACAACCTTTCGATTGAGGCGCAGTCGGCTCATGATGAACCCGTGCTCCCGGTCACCGTGGGCGGCCTGGTTGAGGTTCATGAAGTCCATGTCGATTGATGCCCAGGGGATATCACGGTTGTGCTGGGTGTGAAGGTGGAGGATGGGCTTTTTGAGACTTTTCAGCCCTTGGATCCACATCTTGGAGGGTGAAAAGGTGTGCATCCAGGTAATGAGGCCAACGCAGTTTTTGTCGGCATCGGCATCAAGGCAGAGTTGAGTGATGGCGTCGGGAGTGGTCAGGACGGGTTTGAATTTAACCTGGAAGGGGATATGGGATGAGAGGTCCAGGGCCCGGGCGATGGTCTCGGAGTGGGTGGCTACCTGGCGTAGGGTTTCCGGGCCGTAGAGGTGCTGGCTGCCGGTAATGAACCAGATTTCGAGGGGATTCAAGTCGGTCATCGGATGCTCTTGAGTGGGTGGGATTGTGAGCGTGTGATGGGTCGTGCTACCTGAGATGGATAAGTATCACTCGTCTCGCTGGGGTGCGAGATTAAAAGGTTGTTTTGGTGGAGTTTGGGAAGAGTATGAGGGCTTGGCAAGGGTGGTGGTGATGGAGTAGATGGGAGGGGTCTTGAGGAGGATGAACTGGTTATTTCCGGGGTGGAAGAGGTGGCTTGAAGCTCTTGCGGGTTTTTGCTATCCTGACGTCTGTCAGTGTTGCCGTTTGGAACCTGCGGGAGTGTTGGATGGGTATGTGGGGGAGTTTTGCCGGTCCAGCATTCGGCGATGTGAACCGCCGTTTTGTTCCAGGTGCGGCCTGCCCTATGAGGGAAGAGTCAGCGAGTCATTTGATTGTTGGAACTGCCGCGAGCTGGAGCTTGATTTTGACTGGGCTCGTGCGGTGGTGCATGCGGGCGGTGTGGCATTGGAGGTTATTCATCGGTATAAATACCGGTCTGCGAGGTGGTTTGAGCCTTTCTTGGGCGGGCTATTGGCGGAGGGGGCTGGTTTGAGTTTGCGTGGGAAGGGTTGGGACGGTTTGGTTCCTGTGCCGCTGCATCCGTTGAAGGAGCGCGAGCGGGAGTTTAACCAGGCCGGTTGTTTGGCGGGGTATTTATCGAGGGCGAGCGGGGTGCCGGTTCGGTCTGGTTTATTGGCGAGGCTTGAGTATACGAGGTCGCAGACGCGATTGGGTCGGGCTTCGAGGGCTGAGAATGTGGCGCGGGCTTTTCAATTTTCTGGCGGGGAGTCAGTGAGGGGGCAGCGGTTGGTTGTGGTAGACGATGTTTTGACTACTGGGGCTACAACCAGTGCTTGTGCAGGTGTCTTGAAGGCTGCTGGGGCGAGAGAGGTTGGGGTTTGGACGCTGGCACGGGGGATATGAAGTTTGTTTTGAGAGTTGAAATTGAAAAGTGAAACGATCAGGAAGCGGATTAGGACTGAAAGGATTTAGATATGGCAGCGCGCACATTTAATCGGAAGCCTTCGGTGATTGATGCAGCCGGGGAGGCGTTATTTCGGCCGGCTGGGGTGGTGGTGGAGACGCCTTTGCCGCGGAAGCCGAAGTTGGCATTGAAGTCGCGGAAGAAGGACATTCCGGAGGGTTTGTGGGGCAAGTGTCCGAAGTGCGAGACGATGTTTTTCGACAAGGATTTGGATGCGAATCTGGGGGTATGTTCGCATTGTGCGCATCATTTTCCGATTGGGGCGAAGGAGCGGATTGAGTCGATGGTGGAGCCCGGGAGTTTTGAGGAGATGGATGCGGGGATGAGCAGTGTTGACGTATTGAAGTTTCAGGGTGTGGCGACGTATGGGAGCAAGCTGGAGGCCTATCAGAAGTCGACCCAGCTAAGGGATGCTGTGGTGACGGGCGTGGGGCAGATGGGGGGGCATCGTATTGGGCTTGGGGTGATGGATTTCGCCTTTTTGGGAGGTTCCATGGGGTCGGTGGTGGGGGAGAAGCTGACCCGGTTGATAGAGCGTTCGACGGGTGAGGGGGTGGGTTTAATTATCGTGAGCACGAGTGGTGGGGCGCGGATGTATGAGGGGATGTTTAGCTTGATGCAGATGGCGAAGACTTGTGGTGCTTTGGCGTATCATGCACGGGCGAAGTTGCCTTTTATCAGTGTGCTGACGCATCCGACCTATGCGGGCGTGATGGCCAGTTTTGCGAGCGTGGGGGATCTGATTTTGGCAGAGCCCGGGGCGATGATTGGTTTTGCCGGTCCGCGGGTGATACGCGACACTACGCAGGCGGAATTGCCGCCTGGGTTCCAGACTTCTGAATTTCTGAAGGACCACGGGATGATTGATGCGATTATTCCCCGGGGCGAGATGAAGGGGCGTTTGGTGATGTATTTGGATTTTATGATGGGGTCCCGTGGACGTGGGGCGGCCTGATATTGGGGCGGCTTTTTGCTGGTCAGGCGCGGCGGTTGGTCTATATGTAGCTCATCTCATCGGGCTCATGAAAAAGTCTAACGGCCGGTTTGTCGCTAGGCGGGTGAGGTGGGATCGACGTGTGGGTTCCCTCGGGGGCCGTTTTTACGACGAGCAGATCTTATGAAGATATTGGACAGTGTTCGGGCGCTGTTACACCACAAGGGTGGGGACATTTACTCTGTGGCTCCTGACATCACGGTTTTTGAGGCTATCCGTACCATGGCGGAGAAGAACGTTGGGGCGCTGGTGGTGATGGAGGATGGCCGGCTGGTTGGGATTATCTCGGAGCGTGATTATACCCGGAAGGTGGCTTTGAAGGGGAAGTCCTCGAAGAATGCGGTGGTGCGTGAGTTGCTCTCGACGCCGGTTCATTCAGTTACACCGGAGCACACGGTTGAAGACTGCATGCGGATCATGGTGAAATATCGCGTGAGGCATCTGCCTGTGCTGGAGAATGAGAAGTTGAGCGGGGTTTTATCGATTGGCGATTTGGTGAACTGGACGATTACGGCGCAGAGCCAGGAGATTGATCAGCTGAAGACCTTTATCACGGGCCAGTATCCGGGTTGAGGTACAGGGCTGGATTGAATTCAGGAAAAGCAGAAGGGTTCCCTGGGCCGTGAGGCTGGGAACCCTTTTGCGTGGGGGTGAATGGAATGTCGAGGTGGGAGGTTAGGGCAGCTGAGTGGCACCCATCAGGTAGCGGTCGCATTCTCTGGCGGCACCGCGACCTTCATTGAACGCCCACACGACGAGGCTTTGACCGCGGCGGCAATCGCCTGCAGCGAATATTCCCGGGATATTGGTCGAGTACTTCTCGAACTCGGCTTTCGCGTTGGAGCGTGGATCCTTTTCGACCTTGAGGGAATCGAGGAGGGAGGATTCCGGGCCGAGGAAGCCCATGGCGAGGAGGACGAGTTGGGCGGGAACGGTTTTTTCGGAGCCCGGCACTTCCTGGGGCACGAAGCGACCCTGGTCGTTCTTTTCCCAGCGGATTTGGACAGTGAGAGCTGCTTTGACCCGGCCGTTTTCGTCGGCGACGAATTCCTTTACCGTGGTGAGGTAGGTTCGCGGGTCATTGCCGAAGCGGGCTGCGGCTTCTTCCTGTCCATAGTCGACTTTCAGGACCTTGGGCCATTCCGGCCAGGGGTTATCCCCGGCACGTTCCTTGGGGGGTTGGGGCAGGATTTCGAGCTGGGTGAGCGTGCGGCATCCGTGGCGCAGTGAAGTGCCAACGCAGTCGGTTCCTGTATCACCACCGCCGATGACGAGGACATCCAGGTCTTTGGCGTGGATGGGGGGTTGGCCGTTTTCTCCGTCCAGCACCCACTGGGTGTTGGAGGTGAGGAAATCCATGGCGAAGTGGATGCCCTTGAGGTTGCGTCCAGGGATGGGCAGGTCGCGGGGGACGGTTGCACCCGTGCAGAGGATCGCGGCATCGAACTTCGATACGAGATCTTCTGCCGGGAGGTTTTTTCCGACTTCAGTATTGGTGACGAACTCGACTCCTTCCTGGCGGAGGAGGTCGATGCGGCGCTCGACTACTTTTTGTTTATCGAGCTTCATGTTGGGAATGCCGTACATGAGCAGGCCGCCGATACGGTTGGCGCGTTCGAAGACCGTAACCTGATGGCCAGCCTGGTTGAGCTGGGCAGCGGCGGAGAGTCCTGCCGGGCCGGAGCCGACGATGGCGACCTTTTTCCCGGTGCGTTTGGCTGGGGGTGTGGCGGTAATCCAGCCTTCATCCCAGCCGCGATCGACGATGGAACATTCTATCTGTTTGATCGTGACGGGGGTTCCGTTGAGTCCGACGGTGCAGGAGCCTTCGCATGGGGCGGGGCAGACCCGGCCGGTGAATTCGGGGAAGTTATTGGTTTTATGGAGGCGGTCGAGGGCTTCACGCCAGAGGCCCCGGTAGATGAGATCATTCCATTCGGGGATGAGGTTATTGATAGGACAGCCTGAGGCCATGCCGCTGATGAGTGTTCCGGTGTGGCAGAAGGGTATGCCACAGTCCATGCAGCGTGCGGCCTGCTGACGAAGGTCCTGCTCCGGCATATGGCCGTGGAATTCATTCCAGTCGCGGATGCGTTCAAGGGCTGGACGATCCAGAGGAACTTCGCGCACGTATTCTAGAAATCCTGTCGGTTTTCCCATGATGTTGCGGTTTGGGTAAGGTCTTTAAGTCCGGGGTGAATAAGTTGGCGTTGCGTTTCGTGATTTAACCGCCCCCGACGCGGGCAGCGTCGCGCACGTTTTCCTCGAACGCGGCCATGATGGCGTCGTCGCCATCGAGGCCTTCTTCCTTGACTCGTTTGAGTGACTGCAGGACGCGTTGGTAGTCAGTTGGAATGACTTTGACAAAGCTGGGGAGGAATTTGTCCCAGTTTTCGAGGATTTGGGCAGCCCGCTGGCTTTGGGTGTATTGTGCGTGGCGCTGGATCATGTTCCGCACGGTTTCGATTTCCTCTGTATCTTGCAGGCTTTCGAGGCGGACCAGCGCTTGGTTGCAGTGTCCGGGGAACTTGCCGTCTTCATCCAGGATATAGGCGATACCGCCTGACATTCCTGCGGCGAAGTTGCGTCCCGTGGCACCGAGGATGACGACACGGCCGCCGGTCATGTATTCACAGCCGTGGTCGCCAACGGCTTCGACGACTGCGTTGACCCCGCTGTTGCGGACGCAGAATCGTTCGCCGGCCATACCGCGGATGTAGGCTTCGCCGCGGGTTGCCCCGTAGAACGAGACATTACCGACGATGATATTTTCTTCGGGTTTGAATGTGCTGGCTTTGGGCGGGTAGAGGATGAGTTTACCGCCGCTGAGGCCTTTGCCGAAGTAATCGTTGGCATCTCCTTCGAGTTCCAGGGTCATGCCGGGGGGCACGAAGGCCCCGAAGCTTTGTCCTGCACTACCGTGGAATTTGAGGTGCACGGTATCCTCGGGGAGGCCATCGGGACCGTGTTTCCGGACGAGGTCACATCCGGTGATCGTGCCGACGACGCGGTGGGTATTTTCGATTTCCAGTTCACCGGTGACCTTGGATCCATTTTGGATAGCGGGCTGGCAGAGCTTGAGGATCCTGGTGATATCGAGGGATTGGTCGAGCCCGTGATCCTGGTCCATTTGGCGGTAGCGGCCGATTTCCGGGCCGACTTTCGGTTGGTGGAGGATACGGGAGAAGTCGATACCTTTTGCTTTCCAGTGGGCGATGGCCTTGGAGGCTTCGAGTCGGTCGGTGCGACCGATCATTTCGTTAATGGTTCGGAACCCGAGCTGGGCCATGAGTTCGCGGATTTCCTGGGCTACGAAGTGGAAGAAGTTGACCACGTGATCGGCTGCGCCGGTGAAGCGTTCACGGAGCTGCGGGTCTTGTGTGGCTACACCGACTGGGCACGTATTCAGGTGGCACACGCGCATCATGATGCAGCCGAGTGCGACGAGCGGTGCAGTGGCGAAGCCGAATTCCTCGGCGCCGAGCAGAGCGGCTACCACGACGTCGCGGCCGGTTTTGAGTTGGCCGTCGGTTTCGACATAGATGCGGCTGCGGAGGTTGTTGAGCACCAGCGTCTGGTGGGTTTCCGCGAGCCCTAATTCCCAGGGCAGGCCGGCGTGTTTGATGGAGGAGAGGGGTGATGCGCCCGTTCCGCCGTCTGCTCCGCTGATGAGGACTACATCGGCGTGGGCTTTGGCGACGCCGGCGGCGATGGTTCCGACGCCGACCTCGGAGACGAGCTTGACGCTGATACGCGCATCGCGGTTGGCGTTTTTGAGGTCATGGATGAGCTCAGCGAGATCCTCGATTGAGTAGATATCGTGGTGTGGCGGGGGTGAAATGAGGCCGACTCCGGCGGTGGTGCCGCGGGTTTTGGCGACCCAGGGGTAGACCTTTCTTCCGGGGAGCTCTCCACCTTCTCCGGGTTTGGCTCCTTGAGCCATTTTGATTTGGATTTCCCGGGCATTGGAGAGGTAGTGCATGGTGACGCCGAAGCGGCCGGAGGCGACCTGCTTGATGGCGCTGCATTTGGAATCACCCTGTTCGTTGGTCCAGGTGAAGCGTTCCGGATCTTCGCCGCCTTCGCCTGTATTGCTTTTTCCGCCGAGGCGGTTCATGGCGACGGCGAGGGCTTCGTGGGCTTCTGAGCTGATGGAGCCGTAGCTCATGGCGCCGGTTTTGAAGCGCTTGACGATGGACTCGACTGACTCGACCTCTTCGATGGGGATGGGTTGGTCGGCGGGTTTGAAGTCGAGCAGGCCGCGCAGGGTGCAGAGGTTGGCGGCCTGATTATTGATCATTTCCGCGTATTCGCGGTAGAGCTTCTGGCTATTGAGCCGTGTAGCGGCTTGGAGCCTGTGGACGGATTCCGGGTTAAAGAGGTGGAACTCGCCGTCCTTACGCCATTGGTAGAGGCCGCCGGGATCGAGGTTGGGCTCTTTGGATTTGCGTTCGGGGAAGGCAGCCTGATGGCGCTGGAGCATTTCCTGAGCGACTTCCTCGATGCCGATTCCTTCGATGCGGGACGGGGTCCAGGTGAAGTATTTTTCGATGAGTCGTGAGTTGAGGCCGACTGCCTCAAAGATCTGGGCACCGTGGTAGCTGGCGACCGTAGAGATGCCCATCTTGGCCATGGTCTTGACCACGCCTTTGATGGCGCCCTTGATGTATTTCTTGACGGCTGTCTTGAACTCGAGGTCCGGCAGGAGTCCCTGATGGATCAAGTCGGAGAGACTTTCGAACGCGAGGTAGGGATTAATGGCGGTGCAGCCATAGCCGATGAGCGTGGCGAAGTGGTGGACTTCGCGTGGTTCACCGGACTCGAGCACCAGCCCGATGCGCGTGCGGGTTCCCTGGCGTATGAGGTGGTGGTGAAGTCCGGCCACTGCGAGGAGGGCTGGCATGGGTGCGTTTTGGGCATCAATGCCGCGGTCGGAGAGCACCAGGATATTTGCGCCTTCCTGGATATGCTGGTCAGCGCTGGCGAACAGCTGCTCGAGCGCCTTTTCCAGGGCGTTGGGGCCGTCTTTTGCGGGGAAGAGGATGGGCAAAGTGACGGCTTGGAAGCCGGGGCGGTCTACATGGCGTAGCTTCTCCAGCTCTTCATTAGTGAGGAGCGGGCCGCTGAGTTTGATCATGCGGCAGCTCTCGGGGTTCGGGTGGAGGAGGTTGCCCTCACTTCCGACCATGATTTCCGTGGAGGTGATGAGTTCCTCGCGGATGGGATCGATGGGCGGATTGGTCACTTGGGCGAACAGCTGTTTGAAATAGCTGTAGAGCAGCTGGGGTCGGTTGGACAGGACTGCGAGCGGGTTATCCGCTCCCATGGCGCCGACGGGTTGCACTCCGTCTCGAGCCATGGGGCCGAGGATGAAGCGCAGGTCTTCGTAGGTGTATCCGAAAGCTTGTTGACGGAGCAGGACCGAGCCGTGGTCCGGTTCGTGGACCGAGGGCGGATCGGGCAGTTCCTCCAGGAGGACGTGGTTTTTGTCGAGCCACTCCTTGTAGGGCTCGGCCTTCGTGTAGCGGGCTTTCAGTTCATCGTCACCGACGATACGGCCGGCTTTCATGTCGACCAGGAACATGCGGCCGGGTTGGAGGCGGCCTTTTGAGGCGACGTTTTCCGGTTTGACGGGCAGCACGCCGGCTTCTGAAGCCATGATGACGAGGTCATCCTTGGTGACGTAGTAGCGGGAGGGGCGCAGTCCATTCCGGTCGAGGATGGCGCCGATTTGGGTGCCGTCGGTGAAGGCGATGGAGGCGGGGCCGTCCCAGGGCTCCATGAGGCAGGAATGGAACTCGTAGAATGCCTTGAGGTCCGGGTCCATGGCCTCGTGGCTTTCCCAGGGTTCCGGGATCATCATCATGACGGCGTGTGGCAGTTCACGTCCGGCCATCACGAGCATCTCGAGGCAGTTATCGAACACGGCGGAATCCGAGCCGTCTGGATTGACGACGGGGATGAGTTTCTTGATGTCCTCGCCGAAGAGGGGGCATTCGAAGAGCATATGCCTGGCGAGCATCCAATTGCTGTTGCCGCGCAGCGTATTGATCTCTCCGTTGTGCGCGAGGAAGCGATAGGGGTGGCTGCGTTCCGAGCTGGGGAACGTGTTCGTGCTGAACCTGGAGTGGACCAGCGCGAGGCCGCTGGTAAGTTCCGGGTTTTGAAGGTCGGGGTAGTAGGCCGGCACCTGTTCCGGCATCAGCATGCCCTTGTAGAGCATGGTGCGGCTGGAGAGGCTGCAGATGAAGAAATGCTTGTTTCCGGGGAAGTCGCTGTAGCGGATGGCTTGTTCGGCGACTTTGCGGATGACGTAGAGACGTCGCTCGAAGGCAGCGGTATCCGGGAGGTCGGCATTTCGTCCGACGAACAGTTGCCGGACTACGGGCTCACAATCCCGGGCGGTTTGCCCCAGGCTGGAGTTGTCGGTGGGGACAGTGCGCCAGCCGAGGACAGTTTGTCCGTGGTCTGTGACGGCTTTTTCGAGTCGCTGCTCACAGCTTTGGCGGTGTGAGGGGTCTTGAGGCAGGTAGACCATGGCGACCCCGTATTGTTCCGGGGCGGGGAGGGTGACTCCTGCTTCGGCGGCGGCTTTTTGGAGGAAATCGTGGGGTGTTTGGATCAGGATACCGGCCCCGTCCCCGGTGTTGGGCTCACACCCGCACGCACCGCGATGGTTGAGGCGCACCAGGATTTCGAGCCCTTGTTTGACGATTTCGTGTGATTTTTGCCCTTTGATGTGGACGACAAATCCCACCCCGCAGGCATCGTGTTCATGGGTCGGGTCGTAGAGTCCCTGCTGGACTGGTGCTGCGGTTTGGTTCCGGGTATTGCTAGGTTCGCGATGCATCAAGCTTGCCGTAATTAATTTCGGGCGCGGATGTAACCACCCTCGGGCTGCTTTTTGAAATAAAAAAACAAAAAGCCCGCATTTCATCATCGGGCATGGGCGATGCTATAATTAAGAGATCTTGAGAAACGCATGCCATTCGCAATGCAGTTCTTGGTTGCTTCTGATTGGCGGCTATTGCGTAATGTGTCCTAGTTCCGACTGGTCCCTTAGTGGGGATGCGGTTGTAAACGAGGCCCTGGCGCGCAGACAAAGGCATTAAACACGTGGGTGACAAGCAGGCACTAGATTTAGCGAATCGGGTGAATTGGTCGGGTTTTACATTTTGTCTTTCCAGGCAGATTTTGCTGGTGAGGTGGGTTGTTTCTTCCCTGTTTTTGGTTTGGCTTGGGGGCGGCTTTTCTGTTTGCGGTGTGGAGTTGGGGGGGGCGTTCCGACCGGACCGCCAACCCGCGTTTTTTTTGGCGGGGATGTCTGATGCTGGTTCCGGGGAGGGTGTTTATCAGCGTGTCAGGCGGCTGCGATCGGGTGGGTTTGTGGCGGCTGGGGACAAGCTGGAGAACCTGCGTTTGCTGCGCGCGGGGGCTGTTGATGGTGTGCGTCTGCTGGTGGATTTGGAGCGCCCTTTGAGTGAGATTGAGCGCCGGGAGGCTGCGTTGGCCGGGCTTGAGGTGGGGGAATGGTGCGCTGACGGGCTGTGGTTTGCGCGGGTGCACGGGCGGATGGAGGATGCGGTCCTGGACCAGTTTGGGGTGAGGTGGTTGGGAGGTTTTTATCCTGAGGACAAAGTTGAGGCCAGGGTTGCGGCTGAGGGTTGGGGGTCTTGGGCTTTACGTCGAGGGGGGAAGTTGGCCTTGAGAGTTCGCTTTTTTGGGGACGTTGCCGAGGGTGATGTCTTGACCGAGCTTGGGGCGGCTGGAGCTGAGGTAATACGGTGGGATCCTTTTTTGGGGGAGATTTTTGCAAACTGTCCTCTTTGTTTTGGGGGTTGCTGAGGTGGAGGTGATGGCAGGGGGGGAGGGTGTTTTGCTGGACTTGCCGGTGGTGCGGTGGGTGGAAGAAGGGGCTCCGCCCTTGACGACTTTTAACGATGCCTCCCGGTTGGCGGTGGGCGTGGATGTCCTTCAGCTGCCTCCGTTTGACCTGACTGGGGCTGGGGTGGTGTTGGGGATCTGTGACAGCGGCAATGTTTTTCTACACGGGGATTTTGCGGGGCGCTTGGAGCATTTGGAATCTGCGGAGGTCAGCGACCATTCCACCCATGTGGCTGGGACTATGGCGGGTTCCGGGGTGGGGAGTGAGGCTGCGGGAGGTGTCGCTTTCCAGTGGCGGGGGGTAGCGCCGGACGCGGACATCGTTTCGTGGACCTACACTGCGGATCCGGTGGGCTTGCATGGACAGTTGGTTCAGCGTGGCGGGATCTTGTCGCAGAACTCCTGGGGGCTGGCGATTGCGACGAATTACAGCAACTGCTATCTGCTCGGGGAGTATTTCTGGACGGCTCCAGACTATGATCGTGTGGTGGGAGGCTTATACAGCAACACGCCTATCTCTGTGGTTTTTGCGGCGGGCAACCTGCGCTGGGGGACTACCACGAATACATGCGGGTATGGTCCATATGGTGTTTTAAGCCCGCCGGGTACGGCCAAGAACGTGATTACGGTGGGTTCGGTTGACTCGATTAGTTCTGACACCTCCTTCTTTTCGAGCTGGGGGCCGACGAAGGATGGTCGACTGAAGCCGGAGGTGGTGGCGCCCGGTTCGCAGAACAATGCAGATTTCGGAACGACATCGACGACTTCGAATGGGGGTTATGGGGTGAAGCAGGGGACGTCCATGGCAGCGCCTGTAGTTTCTGGCGGCATGGGTTTAATGGTTCAGGAGCATCGGGCGCGTTTTGGTGGGGCGGACCCGCTGCCTTCGACTCTGAAGGGGATTTTGATTCATACTGCGGCGGACCTGAACAATGCCTCCTCGTATTTTAACGGCGGGCCGGATTTTGCTTCGGGGTATGGTGTTGTTCAACTGGACCGGGCGGTGGAGCATGTCGCGAGCGGTGCGTTTTATGAGGGGGAGCTGGTCCATGGGGGGACGAACACCTTTTATTTCTTGGTGGGAGATACGGCGGACGAGGTGAAGTTGACTCTGGCATGGGATGATGTTGCTGCGGTTCAGAATGCTGCGGTGACCTTGGTGAACGACTTGGACCTGGTGGTGGTGGATCCGGACGGGGTGCGGCACTATCCGTGGACGCTGGATCCTGCCAATCCGGCGCTGCCGGCGCGGCAGGATGCGGAGGATCATCGGAACGTAGTGGAGCAGGTTCAGGTGACGTCCGGGATTGTGCCGGGCGTGTGGCAGGTGCAGCTTCTGGGAACATCCGTCGGGGGCTCTGCCAACCAGAGCTATTCCCTCGTGACTTCCTCGGTTCTGACGCTGGAGAGCATTGATGGTCGGGAGGATCCGGCGGCGGGTTCGAACCACAACGGCTTTGTCGATCCGGGCGAGGAGATGTTGCTGGACGTTGTGGTTCGCAACCTGATTGCGGAGACGAGCGAGCCGTCCTTGTCCCTGCTAACTGCGGTATCCGGGGGTATAACAGTATTGGAGGGGGAGAGTTCGTATGGTCCTGCTGGCTTGGGGGTGAGTGTCACCAATGACATTCCGTTCCGGGTCCGTGTTAGTCGTGATGCGGAGTGCGGAGTGCCGCTGCAGGTTTTACAGACGACCTACTGGCAGGGGGCTGTTTTTTCCAATGTCCTGGATATCATTCCCGGGGCTTACGGAGTGACCAATGCTGCGAGCGAATTTGTTGAATCGATAGATCCGCAGCTTCCCTTGGCGATTCCAGACAGCTCGGGAAATTTCGTTTCCGGGGCGCGAGTTGTCTCGACAAACGTGCTGGATCTTCCGGGGCAGATTGCCGATGTGCAGGTCTTCCTGAGGATCAACCATAGCTTTGCCGGGGACCTGCTCCTCGAATTGGAGCACCCTGACGGTACACGGGTTATCCTGCGGCCGGTGATCGGGGATTCCGGTAGCGACTATGGCCAGAACGACTGTGGTGTGGATGTCGTTTGGACCGTGCTTGATGATGCTGCGTCGACCCTTCTGTCTGCGGGGACGGCCCCGTTTGCGGGGAGCTATCGGCCGGAGCAGTCTTTCACGGCCCTTGCGGGCAAGCCTGCGGTGGGGGAGTGGAAGCTCCATTTGGCGGACTACTATGAGTTGTATGTGGGGGAGCTGCTTTGTTGGGGCCTGCGATTGGAGACTGAGGAATATGGCTACAGCTGCGAGGTGTTTAACCGGGTGCCGGTGGCTGATCCGCAGGCGGTTGAAGTGATTTATGGGTTCACGACTCCGGTGACACTTAGAGGATCGGACGACGATGCGGACGGGCTTTTATTTGCCGTTGTGGATCAGCCCCTGCATGGAACCATCTCGGGCTTTGACCACTTGGCGGGCACCTTCGACTATTTGCCTGATCCTGGTTATTCGGGGCCGGATAGCCTGACATTTACCGTTTCTGACGGGGCGGCTGAGAGTGCCCCCGCGACGGTTAGTTTCGATGTGCTGGGCATCATGGCGGATCTGGTTTTGGAGTGGGACGGAACCAATGTGATATCGGGCGTGGGGCAGCCGCTGGTTCGTCAATTGGTGGTCACCAATCTTGGGCCGAATGACGTGGGTGGTGTTGAGGTGCAGGTTGAGCAGCCGGATTCCTTTGAGCTGATTGGGGCTGAAACCGCGCTTGGGGCGACGAACGGGCTTTCTACCAACCTGGTTTGGCTTATTGGAGAGCTCAATGCCGGGGAGGGAGGGGTTTTGAACTTGAGCTATTTACCGCAGGCGACCGGCTTGTGGACCAATGAGGCGCTGGCTGCCTCGGGGGCGAGTGAGGTGAATCCTGGCGATAACATCCAAGCTTGGGTGGCAGACATTCGTGCCGTGACCGACTTGGATTTGGGTCTACTGACGAGCACCTCACCACTGCTGCTTGGGGGCACTGGCCTGGTTGAGGTTGCCGTGTCTAATTTGGGTACCAACCTGGCGACTGGGGTGGCTGTCACCGGGAGTCTGCCGGCCGGGCTGACGCTGCTTTCGGCTGTGGTTAGCGATGGTGTGGTGGACGTGGTGGGCGGGGAGTTGTTGTGGGACATTCCTGAGCTTCCGATTGAAGGCGCGGCGGCTTTGAGTCTCGGGCTGGAGGGTGTTGCCACGGGGAGTTGGACGCAGGAGTTCGGTATGGTGGCCTACGAGGTGGATTTGGTTCAAGCCAATGACACCCTTCAAGTTGCCGTGGATGTCGTGCCGGCCGCGGATTTGGGGCTGGAAGCGGTGTTTGGTCCGGAGCTGCTCCTGGGTCAGGGCATGGGGATGGAGGTGTGGGTTACCAATCGTGGGCCGAGCGATGCAGAATCGGTTGTATTGACGGGCACGAACACCATGGAATGGGCGTTTTTTGAGGGGCTGGCTGATAGTGGCGACTGGGTGACCAATGAGAATGGTTGGGCCTGGACTTTGGCCTCGTTGGAGGTTGGAGGTGTAAGGCATTTGCAGCTGAGCGGTGCAGCGATTTCCCTGGGGCAGGGCACTAACTGGATCGAGGTGAGCAGTGCGACAGCTGATCCTTTCGCAACAGACAATGCGTTGGAGATCCAGGGCACGGTGATTCCTTCAGCGGACCTGAGTCTCACGCTGGATGGACCGGTGATCCTTATTCCGGGCCAGGCCGATGACTATGGCATTGCGATCACCAACCTGGGGCCGAGTGATGCCGACGCAGTGGGGGTTGAGATTGTCCTGGCCGATGGGCTGGAGATGGTGGTTGGTGATCCCCTGACCAATCTTTGGGAGATTGTGGCCCCGGGGCAGCTGCGGTGGACTGTGGGCAGCGTCTCATCTGGGGAAGGCTTCGTCGCCGGAATTCGTCTCTCGGGTTCAGGCCTCGGTATTTATACCAACCTTATCCAGGTTGCCGGTGGAGAGTCTGACCCTGCACCGGGCAACAATGCCATTGAGCAGGTTATTTCGGTTCGCTCTGATGCCGATGTTCAGGTGCAGATCATTGCTGTCTCCGATCCAGTCTATTTCGGGTCGGTCGTGACGCAGAAGGTGGACGTTGTGAACGCGGGGCCTAACGCTGCCACCGTCGTTGGTCTGGTTGCGAGCGTCGATGCAGGATGGAATCTGTTGTCGGCCAGTGTATCCGCTGGAGATCTGACCGCGGACGAGTTGGGGTATGCCTGGAATGTCGGTTCTTTGCCGGCTTTGGGACAGGAATCGATGGAGTTGGTTCTGGAGACACGAGACCTGGGGTTGCTGACCAACAGTGTGACTGTGAGTGCAGCCGAGGACGACCTGGCAACCGGGAACAACGTTGCGGAGGCCGTGGTGGAGGTGGTTCCTGCGGCGGATCTGGAGGGAGGTGTGGCATGGGAGAGCCGGATACTGGAGGGAACGAGGACGGTCCAGGTAGTGGTGTTGACGAATGCCGGTCCGATGAGTGCGACCGGGCTGGTGGTGGGGACGGAGTTGCCTGCAGGGTTGGCGTATGTGGGAGCGACGGGGAGTGTGGGGAGCGTGACAGAGAGCGGGGGAGTCGTGACGTGGGAGGTGGGCGAGCTGGGAGTGGGGGCGGGATTGCAGCTTGAGCTGGAGTTGGACGGGGTGGGTTTGGGTGTCTGGACCAACAGTTACAGCGTGACGATGCTGGAGTGGGACCCGACGCCGGAGGATTTGAGAGCGGTGACGGCGGTGAGGTTGTCGACGGACCTTGGAGTGGGCCAGAGCGTATCCACCGTGGAAGTGCCGTTGGGAGAGGTGCTGGTTTATAGCCTGAGCGTGACGAACCTGGGCCCGAACGGAGCTGAGGGTGTGGTGGTGAGGGATGTGCTGCCCGTGGGCGTGAGTTTTGTGGATGCGTCGGGCACCAATGGAGTGTGGGTTTATGAGAGTGGCGTATTGAGCTGGGAGGTGGGTTCCCTGGGGCTGGATGAGGTGGTGAGCCTGGATGTGCAGTGTGTGGCGGGTGATGTGGGGTTGTGGACCAACCTGGTGAGCGTTCTGGGGGAGGAGATCGACCTGGTGGAGGAGAACGACGTGGCGGAGTCGGTGGTGGAGGTGGTTGCTGCGGCGGATCTGGGAGTGGGGATGAGTGGAGGGTCACCGTTGCTGCTGGGGCAGAGGGGACTGCTGCAGGTAGCGGTGACCAACGCGGGTCCGAGCGAGGCGACGGGCGTGGTGGTTGGGGGTGTGGTGTCGACGAACCTGTTGTGGGTGGAGGGCCTGGTATCGACCGGGGCAGTGAGTTTGGTGGAGGGGGTTTGGGAGTGGCAGGTTGGGGAGATGGGAGCTGGTGAGGTGGCGACACTGGAGGTGAGTGTGGAGGCGGTGGGCCTGGGTTTGGGGACGAACACAGTGAGCGTGGGCGGTGTGGAGGTGGACGTGGCAGGTGGGGACAACGTTGCGGAGGCCGTGGTGGAGGTGGTTCCTGCGGCGGATCTGGAGGGAGG
>JBMTVN010000028.1:0-23757 GCA_049451415.1 Limisphaerales bacterium
AACCAGCCTGGCTTCGGCAGGTTTGGGCCTCCCGGACGCGGCCCCGGCCGGGGAGCATTCAGCGGACCGCCTGCCGGAGGATTCGGCCCGGGCCCCGGTCAGCCGGGTGAACGGAGGGAGGACTTCCGCGTACCGCCTGACGGAGGCGGTAGACCCCAAGGACAAGCTCCGGGTGCCCCCGGCGGACAACCGCCTTTGCAGGGCGGAAATGCCCGTCCGGGATTCGGCGGTCCTCGGGAGGGTTTTGAGCCCACCCCGGAAATGATCGCCGCTTTTGAGGAAATGATGCGCAACGGTGGTCCGCCCCCGGGAATGTTCCGTGGCGGCCCCCGCGGCGGTGGTTTCCCCGGGTTTGGCGGCCCGGGACAAGACACGCCCAAACCCACCCGCGGCTCCTCGACGCTGGTCTACTATGACCGCGAAAAGGACAAGACGCGCGTCTTTGATCACATCAATACTCCGCCCCGCAACGGGATGCGCGGCTACAGGGTCTTCTTTCACAAGGACGATCGGCTGAAGAAGATGAGCTCGGTGAACCTGATCTTCGAGGGCAACGAGTATTCGCTCCTGGCCGAGGCCATGGCCTACGACGTCTACACCGCCGCCGGGATGCCCGCGCCCAAGTCCGATTGGGTCCGTGTCTGGGCCAACGGTGAACTGCTCGGCTACCACGTCATGGTGGAGCGGGTGAACAAGTCGTTCCTGCGCCGGCATGACATCAGCGACGAGGGCAACCTGTACAAGATCCGCTGGATGGGCCGGGGACTGGAGGAGCAGCACGAGAAACGCACCCATGAAACCACCGGGCACGCTGACTTGATAGACCTCGTCCAGCAGCTGGAGGAGACCGCGAGCGATCCCACCCGTCAATGGCAGGTGATCCAGCAGCACTTTGATGTGGCGGAAGTAGCGAACTACTTTGCCGTCAACATGGTGCTCTCCCACTGGGACGGGTTCTTTAACAACTACTTCACCTACCATGACCCTGAACGCGACAAGTGGCTCATGTTCCCGTGGGACCAGGACAAAACGTGGGGCTATCACGACGGGCTTCGTCCCGGCGAGATCTTCTTCGACATGCCTCTCACCTTCGGCATGGAAGGCGACCAGCCTCCCGGGGGCGGGCGAGGAGGGCCGGGAGGCGGATTCAGGGGCAGACGCGGATTTGGCGGTGGGACCATGTGGTGGCGGGCGGGCGGCTATTTCTCGCGCCCGCTACTCGCGAACCCCGAGTTCCGCCACGTATTCCTCCAGCGTGTTCGCGAGATTATGGAAACGGTCTACACCCCGGAACGCTACAACCCGCTGATCGATGCGGCGGTGGCAAGGCTGGAAAGCGATGCTGCCCTGCGCTCCTCGCTCATGGGTGAGTCCGGGGAAGACGGCAGGGACTACCTGCGGGTCAACGCACAGGCCCTAAAAGACCACATCATCAAGCGGCGCGAGTTCCTGCTGAACCAACCCGAGCTCAAAGAGTAGGCCGCCGATGCTCAGTTGCGGCCGCAGCATTTCTTGTATTTCTTCCCGCTACCGCAGGGGCAGGGATCGTTGCGGCCGACACGCTGGTCGCGCTCTACAGGCGCGCCGACTCTCTCCTCGCTGCCATACTTGAGCCAGGCCTCAACCTCGGCAACCGGGTCATCAATCAGGATACAATCGTCCGGAATAGCGGGGCTTGGACGACCCAAGTCCTCGGTCATCACCGACAGGGGAATCGTGCCGCCCGCCATCAAGCCTTCGTCATAGGCCTTGTAGATCTCCGGGAACAGCTCAGGGGCAGGCAACTCGCCCGCCAACAGCATCAACGATTCCCAAAGATAGGACGGCTTCCTCTTTAGTCCCCCGTTGAGCAGTTGCTCCAGATAGGCTTTCAGCTCGGCCATCGGCAAACGTCCACCCAAGTGCAGCACATAGAGCGTCTGCAGAGCCTGAGAGCGCATCTCCTCGTGAGCATCATCATCCTCAATCACCACCTTCAGGGGGGCTGGGTCGCCGTCGTAGAGCGATGCCAGAATGCGGGGGAGATCCTCAAACACCGGCGCAGAAAAAACACGCTCAAGGACAAACATAGGATACCGAATCAGGTGGACCAGCAATGGAAACACCGCCGTCTCCCGCCAACCCGCCAGGATGTAAAGCACCGTCATCAGCGGCTCGACATCCTTGCGCTCGGCATATTCGTACGGATCATCGAGGACCTCCTTCAGCATCGACAACACATAGAAGCGGCTTTCCTCCTTGTTGTTATACGCCTCGCGGAGGTTCTCGAGGAAGCTCTCGGGCGTCACTTCAGGTGCGGGATCATTGCCGGGTGTCTCCATAGTCGTGTTTTCGATGTTGCGCGGTCCTTCAGGCTTGAGGCCGAGAAGATGACAGCCGATCAGCCTGCAAGCACGCGAAAAGGCATGAGAAGCACCGCGGTCCATTGGGGTGAGAGCCCTGGTGCACAGAGGTCCTGGCTCAGCGATTAATCCGCGGGTTCGATCCAGATGCGCGAGCGGGGGTGCAGCCATAAGCTGACTTGGCCGGAGACTGCGCTGAGGCTGTCCCCATTCAGCACATTGCGAAGCTCGCGTATCCCTGGTGGCAGCCCGAGCTTCAGGCTGACCTTTTCCTCGTTGTAGTTTTGGATCAACCAGCCGGCATCCCCGAGCGGCTGCAGCGTTACACGCGGAGGACCTTCAAGGATGAGCTGCCGATGCCCCAGAAACGCCTGCCTCAGCACGGCAGCGCAGGCATCCGGAATCTCGAGCAGGCCCAGTGGAGTCGGGGGCAGCAGCACCTCGCCCACGGCATCGAAATCCTCCTGCGAGTAGGTATGGCTATTCAGTACCCAGACACGCGAATCACGGATGGTGTGCAGGGTCACGAAGGGGTGCCCATCCGCCGCCAGAAGCGTCGTGGCTGTGGAGGGTCTCAGCGCGCCATGGAGTCTCAGTGCCGGTTCAACCGCCCTTCGATTACCGGGCCAGTCCAGTTGTCGTGCAGTGATCGTGGAAGGAATTGGCAACTCGCTGACCCCGGCGATTCGGGCGAGCTCAATGGCTTCGGCTCGTCCCCTCATCGCCCCCAGAAAGCCGGCTGTCAGCACGAGATCACGGCCTTGCCCTAATGCTGTTTCTATAGAGGCGAACACGTCTCCATCTGCTGCCGCCTGCGTGGGCAAAAAGACCACCGGCGCATCCTGCGGGAACCGGGCCACGGGTAGGATCGGGATTCCAAGCATGCCCAGCGCATCCATCAGGTAGAGATCGCTGCCGGCATCGCTGTTGACCGGCTTGTAGGCGGGAGTGCCTACAACCGGATGTTCCCGCACTGCCCGGGCCAGACGCGCCAGCGCAGGAAAGTCCTCGCGCAGAAGTGCATGTCCCGGATGGCCTGCAGCCAGGTTGGAATAGTTGAAGAGGACAATTTCCTGCGCGCCCGCAAGAACGGTTTGCCAGGCCTGTTCCACAAAGTCAGGACCGTCACAATCCCCGTGATCAAACCACCCTCCCCCGGGCGATTGCCCCGCCACACTGCTGATCCAGCGGTAGTTCACAAAACCCTCATAGGGTTGCGTGAAACCAAAGCGTTGGGTCCGCGCACCCCGAGTCTCCGTCCCCACCCATATCGCATCAAACACCGGGGACTCCCGCGCAACGTCGTAGCCAAACAAATGAAACCGATCATACCACTGCGGGTACTTGATGATCATTCTGATGTCCGGATTGACCTCGCGCGCAGGTTGAATAAACACCTCACCCGCCAACCGCGTCAGCAGGTCCTGACGATATTCCGGCCAGGAACGATCCCCCCTGGCGACAAGAGATTCCTCGCTCAGGTCACCCGTGCAGAGAAAATCATCGACGATGAACTCATCAAAGCCTGCGGCTGCGGTTCGCACGACCTGACGCAAGTCGTCCTGGGTTTTCGCTGCCTGCCAGTTGAACCAGCCGAGCCCGGCGTTGGCCGCGACACCAAAGTCGCCGCCGGGCACCGTCGCGATCCCGGCCGCAACCGGGTATCCGCGTTCCAGCAGGAAATCCCGGACCCGCTCCAACCGGTCCCTTGAGACAACGAGCCCGCTGCGGTAAACCTCCAAATAGACCTTGGAGATCCCCATGGAGCGCAGGACCGGAACTGAAGCCGCGAGTGAGCGGTCATCATCCGACAACGCCTGCACCGTGTGTGCGGTGATGTAGGTGCTGAGCCGTAGATCGCCTTGGAGGGCGCGTGCTGTTGTCTCAAAGTCTGCTGCCAACGGGCAGCCCAGGGACAGTGCACCCGCCACTAAAACCAGCAGGAATGCAGGTTGTGTGTTCATGGACGCAGGTTGTTTGCTGAATCAGGTCAGGGACCGGCCACCGCGGTCCCCTGCCTCGGCAGTCGCAGATCTGCGGGGCAGGAGCAGCACGATACCGATCATGGTCAGGACCATAACGCCGGTCACTGCGAGGTAGAACCAGAATCCGGCGGCGATGCCCATGTGGTTGGAGATGGCCGACATGATGAACGGGAAGACACACGCACCAAGACCGCCGCCCGTCGAGACGACCCCGATGGCGACGCCCTGCTGTAGCGGGAAAGCCTGCCCTGTCATCGTCATGGCCAAGGGATACACCGCGGAGTAACCCACCCCGGTTCCAAAAAAGAACCACACGCACAACGTGTGGTTCCCGGCGAATATCACCCCGAGCAGACAGACTGCAGAGATCACCCCGAACACTACCAACGCCTTGGCGGGCCGGGTTCCGCGGTAGAAGGCCGATGTCATGAACCGGCCAAGCAGGATGCCCATCCAGTATGCGGAGACCCCGATCGCCCCGGCAGAGGCAGTGGCTGCAAAGGTCTTTACCAGATACTCAGACACCCAGGATGAGATACCCATCTCGGCACCCACATATAGCAGGATCACCAGCGCAATCAGTCCCAGCAGCGGCTCCCGCACGATCAAGCCAAGGGAAGCCCGTGAAGACCCGGCGGATAGCCGGGGGGCGGCAAACGGCAGTCCCCGCAACTGCACAGCAGCCGACACGAGGAGGGTCAGGCCACCCATCACCAGGTAGATCAGGCGCCAGCGGCCGGATATTTCGATAAAGCCCGCCGCCAAAGCCGGAGCAGCCACCGCGCCTATCGTGAAGGCGGCGTGCATCAGGTTCATCAACCGGCTTGAGCCGGACCGCTCCATCTGGATCACCGAGTAGTTTGTGGCCAGTTCCGTACTACCCTGGCCAATGCCCACCAGCACAAGGGCCCCCATGTTGAAGGACACCTGCGGAAGGATACCGAAACAACCCACCCCCAACGCCTGGAGCAGCAGTCCCAACGTCAGAAGCTTCCGCGGGCCGGTGCGGTCGATCACCAGCCCCGCAAGAAAGGTCGTCGTAAAATAGCCCACCGTCCCTGCGGCAAACACGAGACCAGCCGCCAGATAACTCCAGTCAAACTCCCGGATAACCAGGGGCAGCGTAGCGCCCACCAAGGTTGTGACACCCCCGTAGACCAGGAAATTGGTGAACAATAAACCAAAGAGATGACGGTCGTTGAATCGCCCCATGCAGAGGAGCAACCATGGTCAGGAAAACCGGCCGTTGACCAGTGGAATCCAACGCTGCCACGGAGCGATTGCACACGGCAGAACCCAAGGACGGCAAAGCGCGCCGCACTAGGACCCGCTATTCACCGCTTTGAGCGAGAGCCCGCGAAACTCGATTCCTCCGCGGTTTCTGCCAGTCACTTCCCAGCCCAGTATGAAGGACGTGATCCTGAAATCCTTCGGATCACTCGACCCGGGGAGATACCCCTTCTCGCGGGCGACAGTAAGCCCCTGCACCAGGTGCGGCAGCAGATCCAGATCCAACCGCACCCATCCACCATGATACAAGGTGGCGTCCGTGTAGGCTCGAAGCCCTGGGTTATAGATGAGCTTTGCCGAGGGATCAGCCGTGTCCATGGCCACATGCGCCGGCGGGTATTCCCAGCGGTCATCATAGAGCGGAACCTGAAACCAGAAGAAGTCGCCATAACCTGCCGAAGCCGCATTCCTGTTTTGCACAATGAGCACCAGGGGGCATTGGGCACAATGCAATCCCGGGTCGTGGCCGGCACCATCGTGATCCATCCCCGTCAGCCGACCCTCAAGGGTGAGGTCTACCGAGGAAAGCGCGGCGATGGGCGGGCAGTTGGTCACGGCCTGCTGGATCAGGAGATGAGGCCAGGGTTGACCATCCCGCCTTGGCGTGCGGAATTCACGCGTGCCGTCCAGCTCAAGACGGATGCGGCCGGCACCTTCTCCCGACCGCACCAACCCCACGCTCTTGGAGCTGTCCCGCAGGTTCCAGTCGCCGTCTTCCGACTCCGCGGGGTGGTTGGTGGACAAGTCATGGCGGCTGTTCCACTGGGCGATATCCCACACGGGCTCGGCTCCGGCGGGATCCAGGGGAAAAGTGCGGGACACCACCCGTTGTCCTGCGGGTGGAGCAAGCACATGGAATCCCCGTGCAAAGGTTGCATCCTGCAGGAGCGAGTGCACTTCCCCCGCTGCAGCCGCTCCAACAACGATCCACAGGCAAAAAAAGAAGATCGCGGGATGGTGACGCACGGGGGGATCGTGCCAGACCGCAACCCTGGCGTCCATGGGGTTGCTCCGGATCCGCGGATCTGGCACAGTTCGCCGGCGTTGATGCATTGCGGATGTCGGAAAACAAAAAAGGCAGGTGGACCTTCTTTTCTGGGGCTGATCCTGGTCGTGGTATTTGCAGGCGGGCTGGGCTGTATCCAGTCCACTCATGCAAGTGATGTGTTTGCATCGTGGAATGCGCTGACGGTCAAGTCAGTCGACACCGAATACGTGGACCTCATTTCATCTGTCGAGACGCGGTTCTACAATACGAGGCAGGGTTTGCAGCAAGTATTGATGAGGCAGTCTTTTGCGCTGCAGCCAAAGTCCTGGCTCGGCTTCAACGTCAACTATGCCTATTTCCCGACCCGCCTGTCCCGGGACCTGCCCTGGTTGGAGGAGCACCGACTGGAGCTGGAGGCTGTGCCGCGATGGAAGTTGAATCCATTACTGACGCTGGAGTTCCGAAACCGGCTTGAGTTGCGCTGGATGGACCATCACTCCGGCGTCAACGAACGCAGCCGGCACCGGGTCAAGGGCATCATCAAGGTGGAGGGACTCGCCCCCGTCGAATCCATTTTCGCCAGCGAAGAGGTTCTCCTGACCTATTCCGATTTCGAATTGCAGCAGAACTGGCTGATTCCGTTCGGTGTCAGCCTGAGGATCCATCCGCGCGCGAAGTTCAGCGCCTATTACATGCTGCAGAGCGTTCATGTCCCCCAGGCCGAATGGCGGCAGGGCCATGTGTTCGGAACGGACCTTTCCCTGTCCTTCTAAACCTTCCCGGCCCGGGACGGCTTCCGGGCAGCAGCTTCCCGGAACGTCCCGGTATCCCCAGCTGTCCGCCCTCAACCCAACTGGACGCTTCACCGAAAACGTCCGTGCCGTCGACCATCTGCCGCTTCCTAAAGCCGGTTTCCAGTATCCCCATGCAATCAACCTACGATGAATCTCTTAAGGTGATACCTCAACGTAACGATCCTACTTGAGACGGATCCCACTCCATGACGGGCAATGAGGTCGCGTCACGTGGCTTTCCCGCCAGCACGCCACCCTGACCACTGCGGCCTGCCGGCGGGGCAGCGGGAATACTCCGGCTAAGGGTTCAACATGAACATATTCAGGACGATCGGTTGGCTTTGCCTCCTGCTGCCACTGCAAATATCCGCGCAGCTTCAGCCTCACCGCATCAACGCGGGGGCCGGACCTATGATCTCCTCTACCAACAGCCCACTGACGAGGGCCAGCTGCAGGCGATGCTCATCGATGACACTGGCGTTCATGGCACGCTCCTGCTTCTGGTGCGGAATCAACGTTCCGTTGGCCACGTGATTCTGGGTGAAAGACGCTTCACCGTGGAAGGCACGATCGACGGGGTATCCGTTCAGGAAATCACCGAACCGCCGCCCCCTGAACCCCTGTTGATTGACGAAACACCTGCGTTGGATGACGCACCCTTGAAGGCGCTCGACAGAAGCGCCACCGCGGATAATCCCGCCATATTGGATGTGCTGGTGCTCTACACTGCGGCAGCGCGCAATTAGCTGGGGAGCGAGCAGGCGATGCTCGACAAGATTGACTTGGCGATTGCCGAGGCGAACCAGACTTATGCGGACAGCGGCATCCATGCTGAGGTGAACCTGGTGCAGGCCATGCAGGTTCCTTTTACCGAGACCACCGACATGGCGTCAGACCTCTACCGGCTTCGGGGTGATGCGTCGATACGCAGCCTGCGGGAACAGTATCATGCTGACATGGTCTGCCTGCTCAACGAGACCACCGGGCCCTACGCCGGGATTGCCTTTCTACTCAAGGGTTCAGGTACGGATGCCTACAGCATTGTGCAGGCGAAGTATGCGGTGGGCTATTTCACGTTTGTCCATGAACTCGGCCACAATCTGGGGCGCTCGCATGACTGCGACAACGCCTGGGCGGGTGGTGCTTTCTCCTACAGCCATGGAAACCGTCTCACCTTATCAGGCACCTTGTAGTGAACGGTCACGGCTTATGCCCCGGGCTACCGTATAGGGCATTTTTCTTCGCCGCTCCGGATGTATCTGGGAACAACCACCGGAACGGCGACGGAGGACAACCCGAGAACCATCAACCAGCGTGCCCCGGTTATCGCGGCGATATACGATTCACCCACCGTATCCCTGAACCTCCAACGCAATGGCAATGGCCCTGTGTACTTGAACGGCCAGCTGTTAACGACGAACCAGGTTCAACTCAACCGCGGCAGCCTGGCGGTGCTCGAGGCCAGGGGAGAGTTTCTGGCTTGGACAGGAGCAGCGAGTTCCACCAACCGCACCGTCACGTTGACCATGACTGATCCAGCCAGCCTGACGGCGCATTTCGCGGATGGCCTCGAACCCCTGGCCCCAGTGGTGATCCGCAATCCAGTCAGCCAGAATGTTGCGTTCGGCGGACGCCTGCAGCTCGAGGCCGACGGCTTCGGACTGCCTCAACCTGTCTTCAGTTGGAAACGCGACAGTGTCGATATGGGAATCACCGGCAGGGTGATGACGCTGGACAACGTCACACCCGAATCGGATGGCAGCTACACCTGCGAACTGTCCAACGGCAAGGGACGCACGACCACCGCCGCAGCGATTGTCCGGGTTACTGATGCCCCCGGTTTCACGCGGCAACCCTTGTCCCCGCTCGCTCAACCCGGCGATACCGTGGTATTCTCGGCGGCCCTCAACACCGCCCAACCGGTCACCTACCAGTGGTATCATGACGGCCAGCCGATCGCAGGAGCCAACTCGTCGACCCTGACCCTGCCCGGAGTGGATGAAGCAGCAGCGGGGAGTTACATCCTGCTCGCAACCTCGGGCACATTCGAAGTCCTGAGCGACGAAGCGCTGCTCGTCTTGGTGGCACCTCCCATCATCGTCCATCAACCCCAACGAGCGGTGGTAACCAGCGGGGATACCGCCGTGTTTACTGTCGATGTCGAGGGGATATCCCCCAGCAACTACCAATGGCGCAAGGACGGCGAAATCGTGTCCGGACAGTCCGGACCGGTGCTGGTGCTCGCCGATTTTCAACCGAGGGACGCTGCCTATTACACGGTCCAGGTCAGCAATCCTTACGGCATCTCGGTCAGCCAACCTGCCTTCCTGGAGGTTTACGACCCCCTGGTCATCACGGCTGAGCCCATCGATCTCGTGGCGAATGTGGATGAAACACCCGTGTTCGAGGTCGTCGCCAGCGGCAGCGCACCAGTCACCTATCAGTGGAAACGGAACGGTATCCCTCTCGAGAACCAGGTGTATTCCACCTATCGGCTGAAGGATGTGCAGATGCGCGACGCCGGCGTCTACACCGTCGACATCAAGAACCCGGTGGGATCCCTGACCAGTAGGGATGCAATGCTCACGGTACTGGACCCGCCTCGGATCACATCCAACCCGGGCAGCCTGCTCGTTCACGAGGGGCAACCTGCCATGTTCGAGGTGAGCGTGAGCGGTGCCCTGCCTCTTGCCTACCAGTGGTATAAAGACGGCCTGCTCCTACCTGACAATACCGGCCCCGGCTTGTCCGTCTTCACCTCAAGCAAGGCAGTCCAGGGCCTGTATCATGTGCTCGTCAGCAATCCCGATGCTGAGGCGAACAGCCGAAGCGCAAGACTCAGCGTCACGCCTGCGCCGCCTGTGACTCTACAACAACCCGACCGCATCGCCGCACGCCCCGACGAAACCGTCGTGTTGTCGGTGGAAATCGAGAGCCGCTTCGAGGTGGCCTATGCCTGGCTGAAGGATGGTATCGTGTTTTCCACGAACGAGTTCGTCTTGATCCCCGGGCTTTCGTCCAGCGAAGCCGGCACCTATACCGTCCGGGTTTCCAACGAGGACGGCACCACGGTCAGCCAGCCCATCGAAGTCGAGCTGGCCACGACACCGGCGATTTCCACCCAGCCGGCCGACCTGCTTGTCGGCCTGGGCGGGAGTGCAGTCTTCAACGTGGTCACGGATGATCCTGCGGCCCGGTTCCAATGGGAACGAAACCGTGTTGTCATCCCGGAAGCCAACCAGTCCAGCCTGCGACTACCTTCTGTATCCATCGACGACGAGGGCCATTACGCGGTGCTGGTTTCAAATGACTTCGGCGAGGTATATAGCCGCGAGGCTCGATTGCAGGTCGCGCCGCCTCCGGTAATCACAGGGCAACCCGCGGATTCCACGGTCAACGTGGGTGGAACGACTAACCTTGGGGTTACCGCAACCGGACTTGGGACACTGGCCTACCAATAGTATGGACCATCAGGCCTCCTAACGGGTGCAACACAGTCCGTGCTAAGGATAACCGGGGTCCAAACTGGACAAGCCGGCCGTTACTCCTGCGCGATCAGCAATCTCGGCGGCACCACTACAACTCGCACCGTCCAACTCATCGTCAAGTGGCCGCCCTCCATCACCCGCCAACCCCAGTCCCAAACGCTGGCTCTGGGGGATAGGCTCTCCCTGGATGCAGCGGTAACGGGCCTCAGCCCGCTGGCTTACCAATGGTTCCGGAATGACATCCCGCTGTCCGGAGCCACGGCCGCATCGCTGGTCATACTGGAGACGTCTTCCACGGATGCCGGCAGTTACCGGGTTTCGGTGAGTAACGCCGACGGGACAACACAAAGCACCGCAGCGCAAGTAACCATTGTGGCCCCGCCAACAATCACTCGCCAGCCGATCGGTGCCACGATCCAGCCCGGCAGCAGCCACACCCTCGCCATCCAGGCGGCAGCGTCACCAGCGCTCCCGTCACGGTGCGTGTCTCACAGCCACCCACCATACTTTCCCAGCCAGCCGGCGGCCAGGTCCGCATCGGACAGACGTTCACGCTTTCGTCCACTGCGTCCGGCAGAGCGCCGCTATCCTATCAATGGGAGAAATCCGGCAAGCCGCTGCAGGGTGAAACCAAATCCAGCCTCACGCTCGCCAACATCGTCACCGAGGATGTTGCAGCATTTCGCGTGCGTATTTCCAATAGGGACGGCGAGGCCTTCAGTGAGACTGCACTGCTGACCCTCGCGCCGGGTGAGGCCGTTGTACCCGGGATCACTCTCGAACCGCAAGACACTCGGGCCCTGCGCTATACCACGACCGAGTTGCGAACCGAAGCTTCCGGAACCCCCACGCTCTACTACCAGTGGTTCAGGAACGGGTCGCCGGTGGCAGAGGCAGTATCAGACACGCTGCCTGTCGCCATGAACGATGATGCACCGGGTGATTACCATGTCGTGATCAGCAACGCCTTCGGGTCCGTGACATCGCGCGTCGCCCGCGTTGACTTTGCCTCGCTACCGGGATTCCTCAGCCAGCCTGCACCCGCCGAGGGTATCATCGGCGATATCGTCGAACTCAACGCCACGGCGACCAACGCATCCTCCTATGCATGGATTCACGATGGATCATTCATCCCCGAAGCGACAAACACCACCTTAAGGATCCCCATCTCCGGGGCTGCTTCGGGAGGCACCTACACCCTGCGTGCCTTCAATGCCTGGGGCTACGCCAACAGCCAGTCTGTACAGATGACGGTTCATCTTCCGCCGGTCATTCAATCGCAGCCCTTCGGTCTCAACGTCAGCCGGGGGGATACGAACACACTCCGGGTCATCGCGAGCGGTGAGGGACAGCTCAGCTACCAATGGCTCAGGGATGGCCGTGTTCTTCCCGGAGCCGTCAACGCGCTCCTTGTCATGGCCCCGGTTGAGGCAACCCATGCAGGACTCTACCAGGTCGAGGTCAGCAATGCCTTCGGCCGCACGCTCAGCCACCCCGCACTCGTGGTCGTGCGTGACCCGCCTCGCATCCAGCAGGCGCCCTCGTCCATCACCATCGACGAGGGCACCCCCTTCACCTTGTCCGTCATGGCCTCCGGCCGTGACCCGCTGAACTACACCTGGGTGCGCAATGGTTCGGTGTTGCCCGCCAACAGCAGCACGCTGTCCGTCTCAGCTGCCACCTCCACGGATGCCGGCACCTATTCCGTTCGGGTGGACAATCTCGATGGCAGCGCCTTGGCCAGCCAGATCACGGTGGATGTGCGGGCCATGCCCCGCATCTCCAGCACGCTGCGCACTCTAAACTTCAACAAGGGAGACACTCTCTCCCTGTCGGCCGGCGCCACGGGAGCAGGCCCGCTGGAATACCAGTGGCTGTTCAACGGCAGGAAGCTCAACGGGAAAACCGGAGCCACATTGACCCTGCCCGGCCTGGCCTCCTCCAACACCGGCACCTACGGAGTCCAGGTCGCCAATCCAATCGGCACCGTCTCCGCCAATATCGCGCTCGTCACGGTGCTCGACCCTCCACGAATCCTGCAGCACCCCCTGCCTTTCACTGTCCCGGAAAATACAGCGGTCACCCTGTCCGTCGCTGCCACCGGACGCTCACCACTCTCCTACCAGTGGTATCGCAATGGCCTGCCGCTCTCCGGGGCCATCGGCCCAAGCCATCTCATGCAAAAGGTCACTGCCGACCACGCAGGCCAATATCATGTGCGGGTCCACAACCCCGATGGCTATGTGGACAGCGAGCAGGCTGCGGTTACCGTGATTACAGCACCCGTCATCCTCACCCAGCCGGTCTCCACGCGGGTCGTTCCCGGCAACAGCGCCTATTTCCATGTCGATGCCCGGGGCGGCGCGCCACTGAGTTACCAGTGGTATCACGATGGCCAGAGCATCTCCACAGCCACTGGGTCGCTGCTGACCATCGACCATGTTGAAGAGGCTGACCTTGGCACCTACACGGTGACGGTCAGCAACGATGAAGGCTCAGTCACAACCCAACCCGCCCAGGTCCAAGTGCGGAGCCTCCCCCTGCTACTCAAGCATCCGGCCGTCAGTATTGTCACAGTCGGCGACCCCATTACTCTCTCCGCCAGGGTCGCAAGCCAGGAAAGCCTAACCGGCCACCAATGGCTGAAGGACCGGGAACCCGTCCACTACGGCCAAACCACGGCCAGCGAGGCTGCAGGCATAACCACGCTGGACTGGCACCTTGAATCCGCCACCTTCGATATGGCCGGAGCGTATCAGCTCGAGGTTGCCAGCGATGTTGGAACAAGGCGAAGCGAGCAGGCCATCATGTTGGTTCTCCCGGTCCAGCCGTTGCAGATTCCTGAAAACCAACCCGGCCCCGTGGCACTCGGCCTGGTGACTCTGGACGACGGATCCAAGGCCTTCCTCTTCCATGGAGGCATCGGATATTCCTACGAGGTTCAGGCCTCCTCCAGCCTCGATGACTGGCACACGGTGCACGAGGCCGACAACCTCCAGCAGAACATCCAACAGTTCATTGACTCCCCCTCAGGCCAGCGAACGCAGTTCTACCGGGTCTTGCTTAAACCGTAACACCCTGCTCGACCTGCCCGCCGGAATGCGCTTGGAACTCGCCGGACGGCGAGCCACCCTGTGCCCCGTCATGAAAGCCCTGCTGCCTGCCCTCCTGCTGGCGTCGGTCTGGAACGCCTCCGCCACCCCGGTCCATGTTCAAATAATCGACAAGTCATCCGGCGCAATCTCCCCGGCCATGGCCTGCCTGACCGATGCCAAGGGGCAGGTTCGACTTCCCCCCGATGGACGTCTCCTCGAGACCCCCTCCAGCACCCGTGAGTTTTACTCCGGAGTGGACTATGACGCCGACCCCAACTGGATCGGTCCGGTACGCAAGATGCAGGGGCGAGGTGACAATGACGACCGCAGTTATGTCTATGAGGACCGGCCGTCGATTCCGTATTGGCAGGAGCCGGTCATGTATCAGGTATCCGGGGACTTCCGCATTGAGCTTCCTGAAGGCCGCTATCGGCTGGCCGTCGAGCACGGCATGGAATATGTCCCGCAGGTGAAGACATTCGAAGTCCAGGGCACCGGAGAACAGACCATCAAGTTTGCACTAGCGCGCTGGATTGACCTGCCGTCTCTTGGATGGTGGTCCGGCGACGTGCACGTGCACCATCCCACTGCGACCCAGGCCCAGCGGGACTATCTGTTGAGCTATGCGCAAGCCTCCGACCTCCACGTGGTCAATGTGCTGGAGATGGGGCATCACCAGGGCACCGATTTCAAACAGGCCGGCTTCGGCGCAGATGCCAGGGTGCATCGCGAAGACTATTGGCTCGTCTCCGGACAGGAAGATCCCCGCAGCACTTTCGGGCATATCATCGGCCTCAACTTGAGCGGCATGGTGCGGGATCTCAGCACCTATGACTTTTACGATCTGACTTTTCGCCGCATACACGAGCAACCCGGAGCCCTGGTCGGATTCGCTCACCTTGCGTGGAACGGTTGTGACCTCCCCCGCGGCTTCCCCTGGTACGTCACTACCGGGGAACTCGACTTCGTCGAGCTGCTCCAGTTCGGCCAGGTCAATCAGTTGGATTATTACGATTACCTCAACCTGGGGTTCCGCCTCGCCGCCGCGGCCGGTAGCGATACCCCCTGGGGAAGCACCATCGGCGAAGTCCGCACCTACGTTCATACCGGGCCGCAACTGGATATCGACGCCTGGTTCGCAGGCCTCAAGCAGGGCCACACCTTCGTCAGTAACGGCCCGGTGCTCGAATTCACAGTCAACAGCCAGCTCCCCGGCAGCGAAATCCACCTGGAACCAGGACAACAGGTCCGTATCCAGGCCCGCGTCACCTCCCACCCGGCCATCGGTCACCCAATCGCCCTCACGCTGAACGGCAACCGCGGTGTCATCCGGGAAGCTGCCGGGACCGGTTCCCAGACCACGCTGCAGTTCACGCTCGACCGAACGATCGACCAAAGCCAATGGCTGGTGCTGAGCACACTCTGCGACAATGGCGCCCTGGCCCACACCACGCCCGTCTATGTCGTGGTCAATGAACGGCCCACCTGGTGCCCGGAGCAAGGACCCTCCATCATTCACCGACAGCTCACCGCAATCCAATCCATCGCCGACGAGTTCGATCCGTCCAAGGGAACCCGTGAAACCGGCATCCACCATCGCCTCGATGCGGCTCGTCGCTATTACCACAACCTCCTCGAGCGCATGAAACAGTAGTCCAAAGCCCCGCCCACCAGGCCCACCGCATCACCTGCGCAAAGCGCTTGGCGGGCGCTAGTCTGCCCCCTAGGATGCGCTCCCTAATGCAGACCAGTAAGGAAACTGACTTCCCGCTGCAGGCAGGCCGCCTCGCCTCTCTGATCCTCGCCACATTCGCCACCCTGCTCCTGCCCGATCCCGCCCTCGCCGCATCCGTCCAGTTCAACACCGACATCCGTCCCCTGCTTTCCGATCGTTGCTTCTCCTGCCATGGACCCGACGCCTCCCATCGCAAGGCGAAGCTGCGGCTCGATACCGCCACGGGAATTGCAGAATCCAGCAACCCGGATTCGCGTTCGCAAGTCATCGTCCCGGGAAAGGCCGACGAGAGTGAACTCTACCGCCGGCTCATCACGGAGGATGCAGACGACCTCATGCCACCTCCGGAAAGCAACCTGAAGTTGAACGCCACGGAGAAAGCCCTGCTCGCGCAATGGATCAATGAAGGGGCAGTCTATGAAGGTCACTGGTCCTTTGAACCCGTCCGCACCCCCCCCATTCCAGCCACCGCGCCAGTCTCCGCGCACCCCATCGACGCCTTCGTGCTGGCGCGACTCAAGCAAGAAGGCCTCGAATCCTCACCACCGGCCAACCGCGAACAGCTCATCCGCCGGATCAGCCTCGACCTCACCGGCCTGCCGCCAACACTGGAACAGATCGATGCATTCGTTGCCGATGCCTCCCCCAACGCCCTTGATAAAGTCATCGACCAGTTCCTTGCCTCGCCGGCCTACGGCGAGTGGCGGGCCAACGAGTGGCTCGACCTCGCGCGGTACGCCGATACCTACGGCTTCCAGGCCGATGTCGAGCGCGACCTCTACCCCTGGCGCGATTGGGTGATCCAATCGTTCAACGAGAACCTGCCTTATGACGACTTCGTCACCTGGCAAATCGCCGGGGACCTACTCGAAAACCCCACCCGCGAACAAATCCTCGCCACCGCCTTCAACCGGCTCCATCGCCAAACCAACGAAGGCGGCAGCATCGAACAAGAATGGCGCACCGAATACGTCGCCGACCGCGTCATCACCACCAGCACAGCTTTCCTCGGCCTCACCATGGAATGCGCGCGCTGTCACGACCACAAGTTCGACCCCATCACCCAGCGCGACTTCTATTCTATGTTCGCCTTCTTCGATGACATCGACGAATCCGGCCTCTACTCCCACTTCACCCGGGCAGTACCGACCCCGACCTTGCTGCTTTATCCTGACGGCATCGAATCACAGCATCAGGCCCTCCGATCCGAGATCAGCCTACTGGAGGCGCAATACGCCACAGCCGAGGAGACCGCACGAAACAACCTCGACCCGGCGAGCATCCAATGGCCCGTCCTTCCCCAGCCCTCTGCCGCTTATCCGCTGGACCATTTTGAGAACAACACCACGCCGGATATCGCCAGCACCAACCGCACCGCAACCCTCGTGGAAGGACCCGCAAGCGTCCCCGGCCATTCCGGCCAGGCCCTCCGGTTCAGTGGCGACAACAGCGTGGTGTGCCGCGATGCCGGCGATTTCAACCGCACCACCCCCTTCTCCTTCAACCTCTGGATCCAACCAGCCGAACACCAGCCAAGAGCCGTCGTCTTCCATCGATCCCAGGCCTGGACCGACAGCGGCAGCCGCGGATACGAACTGGTTCTGGAGGACATGAAACCCACCTTCGCCCTGATCCATTTCTGGCCGGGCAACGCCATCGCCATCCGCGCCACTGAATCCCTGCCCACCAACGCGTGGACACAACTCACGGTGACTTACGACGGATCGAGCCACGCCAACGGACTGCGGCTCTATCGCAATGGGCAGCCCGTCAAAACCGAAGTAGTTCGGGATCACCTCTACAAGGACATCCTGCACCGGGCAGAATGGGGCGATAGCGGCGCAGGGAATATCCACCTTACTCTGGCGGGACGCTTCCGGGACTCCGGTTTCCGCAACGGGGCCATAGACGAATTCCTGGTTTTCAATCGTCAGCTCACCGATGCCGAGGTGTTGCTGCTCAACCAGCCCGCGGCCACTGCAATAGGCAATCATGCGCTCGTTGAGCACCATCTGGCTCGACACGACGAGACACTGGAAACCCTCCGGGCCAAACTGCACGAGCTCCGCCGCCAGGAGAACACACTCGTGCAGGACATCCCTGAAATCATGGTCATGCGCGATATGGCCACCCCGCGCAGCGCGCATATCCTCAAACGAGGCGCCTACGATTCCCCCGGTGAACCGGTCGAACCGGACATGCCCGCCGCGCTCCTGCCTTACGACGCCTCACTGCCCCGTAACCGGCTCGGTCTCGCCCACTGGATGACCGATCCGCGCAACCCACTGACCGCTCGCGTCGCCGTCAACCGCGTGTGGAAATCCTGCTTCGGCCGCGGCCTGGTCTCCACCACGGAAGACTTCGGCAGCCAGGGCGAAGCCCCCACCCACCCGCTCCTGCTGGATTGGCTCACCCGCCAGTTCGTCGAGTCCGGCTGGAACCTCAAGCAGCTCTACAAACTCATCCTGACCTCGGCCACCTACCAGCAGGCTTCCCACGCCTCTCCCGAGCTGGTCGAGCGTGATCCAGATAACCTGTTCCTCGCCCGCGGACCCAAATACCGTCTGCAAGCCGAACAAATCCGCGACGCTGCACTCGCAGTCAGCGGCCTGCTCAACCCGGCCCTGGGCGGCCCCAGCGTCAAACCCTACCAGCCCGCAGGAGTCTGGGAGGAATCCGGCACCGGAAAAAGCTACCAGCAGGACCACGGAGAGAAGCTCTACCGCCGCAGTCTCTACACCTTCTGGCGACGCACAGCCCCGCCCCCAAGTATGCTCACCTTCGATGCCACCTCACGCGAAGTCTGCACCGCCCGAAGGGAAACCACCGCCACACCACTCCAAGCCCTGGTCATGATGAATGACACCCAGTTCCTCGAAGCCGCCCGCGTGATGGCCCAGAACTTACTGAAGGAGCATCCGGACAATCCGGAAGCACGGGTTCGCACCGCGTTCCGACTTCTGACCGGACGTCAACCTCAACCCGCCGAGATGGACGTCCTCTTGCTGCTGTCCAAAGAACAACTCGACCTGTTCGGAAACCAGGAGGAGCAAGCCAGCCGGTTCCTGTCCCGAACCGGGGAATCCCCGGTCAACGATTCACTCCCACCCACCCACCTCGCCGCCACCACCCTGGTCGTGAGCACCATCATGAACCTCGACGAATTCACCACCCTGCGATGAACCCAATCCACCAGCCCCTCTGCACCGGCCCCAACCTGCTCGGGGGCTCCAGCCGACGCGAGTTCCTAAAGACCTTTGGCCTTGGCCTCGGCAGCATTGCCCTGGCGGACCTGGTCAACCCGCTGCAGGCCGGCACTCCCACCACACCCGGAATCCTCGCTGCACCCCACCATCCCCCAAAGGCCAAACGGATCATTTATCTCTTCATGGCCGGCGGCCCCTCCCAGCTTGAGACCTGGGACTACAAACCCCTGCTGCAGGAGCGCAACGGCGAAAACCTCCCGGACTCAGTGCGGCAGGGTCAACGCCTCACGGGCATGTCCGGCAATCAGGCCGTGCTGCCTCTGGCCGGATCAATCTATCCCTTCCAGCAACATGGACAATCCGGCACCTGGGTCAGCGACCTCCTGCCCCACACCGCCTCCATCGTCGATGACCTCTGCGTGGTCCGGTCGCTCTACACCGAGGCGATCAACCATGACCCGGCGATCACGTTCCTGCAGACAGGGTCCCAGCTCTCCGGCCGCCCCAGCATGGGCGCATGGCTCTCCTATGGACTCGGAAGTGACAACGCCAACCTGCCCTCCTTCGTCGTCCTGATCACCCCGGGCAAGGTGGACCAGCCGCTCTACTCACGCCTCTGGGGCAGCGGCTTCCTCCCCTCACGCTACCAGGGAGTCCAGTTTCGCAGCGGCAATGAACCCGTGCTCTACCTGCAGGATCCCGAAGGCCTTCCGTCCGCAAACCGACGCAACATGCTCGAACGCTTGAAGGAACTCCACGAGCTGCAACGTGTCTCTTCCGGCGACGCCGACATGGATACCCGCATCGCCCAATACGAGATGGCCTTCCGCATGCAGTCATCCGTCCCGGATGCGGTGGATATCTCCGATGAATCGAAGTCCGTCCTGGACACGTATGGCCCCGATGTGCAGAAGCCCGGCACTTTCGCCCGCAACTGCCTCATCGCCCGCCGACTCGCCGAACGCGGCGTCAAGTTCATCCAACTCTATCACCAGGGCTGGGACCAGCACGGCGGACTTCCCAAGGGCATCGCCACCCAGTGCCGCGAAACCGACCAGCCTGCAGCCGCACTGGTGCAGGACCTCAAGCAACGCGGCATGCTCGAGGACACACTCGTGGTCTGGGGAGGTGAATTCGGACGCACCAACTATTCCCAGGGAAAACTCACGAAGGATGACTACGGTCGCGATCATCATCCACGCTGCTTCTCCATTTGGATGGCCGGTGGCGGAGTCCGTCCAGGTCACGTCCACGGCGAGACCTGTGAGTTCGGATACAACATCACGAAGGATCCCGTCCATGTGCATGACTTCCACGCCACGCTCCTGCACCTGCTTGGTATCGACCATGAACGACTGACCTTCAAGCACCAGGGCAGACGCTTCAGGCTCACTGACGTGCACGGGAAGGTCGTGAAGGAACTGCTGGCCTGATTGCCGCATCTCCGGCACCAGGACCCGAGCTCTGGCAGCTCGAAGCCGGAAGTCTCGGCGAGGGTCAAGCACCGGGGCGCGATCATCCCCCACTCAACTGGCAGGAGCACAAGTCACGAGTGACAGACGGCTGCCGCCTGCACAAATCAACTGGATCCACCCCTGCTCGTCCGGCCCCGCCGTCACCACTCCAAAGCCGCCCACATGACTCGCAGCAGGCCCAAGCTCCACATCGGAAACAATCTTCAGGTCATCCCCCAGCAGCAATAACCTGACCTCCACTCCCGGTTTCGCCCCACCCGGCTTCATCACCGCTGCCAGATCTACCACCGTGGGGTTGCCCACCTGCACCCAGGAACACAACACCTCCACCCTCCCGTCCAGGTCCATGTCAGCCGCAGCATGCAAACGTAGCAGGCCCTGCCCGCCCGCAGGGGCCAATCCCACACTCTGCGTCTTTATCAGGCTTAATCGTGCATCCAGCTGCGTCACTACCCCGCTCCGGTCTGCTAACAGGATCTCCTCTTCTCCGTCCCGATTCACATCAGCCACGAGGCAATCCACAATCCCCCGGCTGACATGAATTTCGCCCACCAGTCTCCCGCCCATGTCCAGCAGGTAGACCTGACCGAATGTATCAGGACCTCCACCCGCTCCCAGTCGGGTTTCGGCAGCCCACACCAGGACGTGCGGTTCATTCCCGGGCCCAAACCCGCGCAACATTTGAGTGCGCAAACCCGCCCGGCTGTTGGTCGTCCCCCAGATCCATTTCCATTGGCCTGACTCCATATCCAGGCAACCCACCAATTGCTTACCCCCTGGCCCGGTTGCTTCACGGGTCATGAACAATCCGTCACTACGGGGAGTCAACCCAACTACTGCACGTTGGGGTTTCCAGCTCTTTTCACCGGGTTCATCTCCATTCCATGGCTCCATCGGCGCCGGCAACCGCAGGTTGCGTCGCAACCGAAAATCACCCCCCAGCAGTGTCACCATCGGACCATCTTCGGCGAGCCAACCCACCGCAAACTGCACCCCATTGGATCCTCCAGCCTCAACAAGGGCGGGTTGCGTCAGAGACCCCATCAGCCGGGAATCGGGACTCCAGCTCCTCAAGCGCTCACCCCGAAGTGTGTAAGCCCCCACCTCGCTGCCTTGTGAAACCACCCACACCCGCCCATCTCCACCCCCCATATCCAAGGCCAACCCCTCTTCCAACAACTCGTGGCGATTCAAGAGCACGGACCCGCCCAGCAGCATGAAGCAACCCGGACTGGCCCGACCACTGCCCCACCAGCGCATGCCGCCCCAAAGCAGCAACACCGCCAGCATACCCATGAGCGCAGCCCTCACCACCGTGGACGAATGGCCACCCGCTCGCCGATCCCCGTGCTCTCCGGTTCCGACTCCATCGCGCTGTTGCGACACGTGTTCTAAATCCACCAAAACATCCTGCATCGAGGCATACCGGTCCCTCAGCTCCCGCGCCATCGCCCTCTCAGCAATCGCTGCCAGCCCCGGATCCGCCTTGCCGTTCCTCCGCCGGACCGGAATCGGTGGCCCCGCCAACACCTTCTCCACAACCTCGTCAGCCGTGTCCCCCTCATAGGGTGGATGCCCCGTCAGCAACTCATACAGCAGCGCACCAAAGGAATAGATGTCCGCTCGCGTGTCCTCCGCTTTCCCCGCCGCCACCGCGGGCGACATGTAAGGCGCCGTGCCGAAACGCCTCGAAGGCTGATGCTCGGTCACCGCCTTCACAGAAAACTCCGCAGCGAGCCCAAAATCGGTCAGCCAGACCCCTCCTTCAGCATCAAGCAGGACGTTGCCAGGCTTGATGTCACGATGGATGACGCCATGCGTGTGAGCGTGGGCAACGGCCCGTGCCAACTGCACCGCGATCTTCAAAACCTGCTCCTCGTTGAGAGGTTCACCCGGCCTCAACCACTGGGCCAAGCTGCCCTCCCGCACCCACGGCATGACAAAGAAAGGCCCGGGGGCACGATCCACGATCTCCAGCACAGGAAGTATCCCGTCGTGCGCGAGTTCCCGCATCCGCCGGGCCTCCTCCAGAAAGCGGCGAACTGAATGACCGTCCCCGGCCAGTTCCGGCCGCAACACCTTGATCGCCACACGGTTGGCGCTACAGGTGTCTACCGCCCCCACAACCACACCCATGCCACCCACCCCCAACACGCGCTCCGCCTCGTAATGGTCCAAAGAACCCAAGGAACCCAGCAGACCAGGGGGATTCAAAACCGCGTACAGTTGTCCCCCGCTCACACTCGACGATTCGGACATCGTCGGCAGCCGTCTTCCGAACGACCGGGGATGATCTGCTCCGCCCATATAGGATCGTGGCTTAGCCGCCCACACCCTCTATACGCTTTTCGGAGGCTAATCTTACAAAAAAGTTGTCACTTTTTCCATCTACCTCGCTTGCTGCACTGAAGCCTCTCCTGACCATCGCCGGCGGTCGGACGATTCTGGCACCGGCAACGGCCCTATGGCTCTACACCCTGAACAGGCTATTCCCCGGATATCGGTTCAGATCCGGTAAAACGGTGGTTTAACTCCGTCCCCGTTGAAAAGGAATCGGTCCCAAATCAGGCACCTTGCCATGACCAATAGCCGGTGAACCTGACCGGAGCCGAAAGTCACCTCTCTCCGCATCGACGAAGAAAGGATCCTCAGAGAGGTTACCCGGACCTGCATAACCTCCCTGCACGATACACTGCTCGACTTCGGCAGGCTGGTAGAGTTGCTGATCCGCATGGGAAGGCAGGTTGTTCCAGATGATACAATTCCGGTAACGCCCCCGAATGCCACCCCCAACCGTCCATGGGTTTGCGCTAAACCCTCCCCCATTGCCGTAGAGCGTGGATTGGATGACCTCGCAGTCGATCGTGACGGCCGCACTATTCCCCCCGGTGTTGTTGTAAAGCAGGCAACGCCACACCATTCCCTTCATGACACCCGCACAGTTGGCGGCAAAGTTATTGCAGAGAATGGAATCCTCAACGACCAGGTTCCCGGCATCCTCGGTCTGGTTGCAAACAGGTGAAGAACTGTAGTCCGCTGCACCTCTGACCCCCTCCACCACGCAGTGGCTCAGGCGACAGCGCCCCGCCTGCAACAAGAGAGCCCCGCCCCCATCACGAAAGGGAATTTGGGCATTGGCCAATGTCACCCCCTCAACAACAAACTCGCCCTCGCCTGAAAGATTCACCACGAAACCACGACCACGATGCTCGCCGTCCACCCGGGTCACACGCGGGCCCCCAGATGACCGGAGAACAACCTCCTGATTCACCTCAAGGTCATGCTCAAAATACACCCCGGGAGAAAGAACGATAAGTGGGGGGGGGGGGGGGGGGGGGGGGGGGGGGGGGGGGGGGGGG
>JBMTVN010000029.1:0-23093 GCA_049451415.1 Limisphaerales bacterium
GGGGGGCGGATGGGGAGTGTGAGGCCGCCGGAGGCGTCCAGTTCTTCGAAGAGCTGCTTTTGGAGGGTTGCTGCCTGCTCCTTGAAGGCGGGTATTTGAATGAGGTTATGGCGTTCGTGGGGATCGGTCTGCAGATCGTAGAGGCCATTCAGGTCCCAGAGACCGTGGTAGTAGATGTATTTCCAGCGGTCGGTGCGGATGGCGAGAGTGGTCGGGGTGGCGGGGAAGTTCCATTCCCAGTGGTATTCGTAGAGGATATGGTCACGCCAGGGGGTGGCGGGGGTTTTGCCTTGCAGCAGGGGCAGGAGCGATTGGCCGTCGAAGCGGGGGGAGTCCGGGCTGGGGGTGGCCTTGGCGAGTTCGAGCAGGGTGGGAGCAACGTCGATATTCAGGACCATGTTACTGACGACTGAACCGGGGTGGATTCCGGGGCCGCGGATGAGCATGGGGATGCGGATGGATTCCTCGAAGGCGTCGCGTTTGTCGTAGAAGCCATGTTCGCCGAGGGCGAATCCATTGTCTCCGAGGTAGAGCACGAGCGTATCCTGGGTGAGACTGGCCTCATCGAGGTATTGGAGCAGCTGTCCGATGTTTTCGTCGAGGCCGTGGATGGTTTCACAGAAGTTCCAGTAGAGTTCATTGAAATCGGGTACGGGATCCTGGTCGAGGGGGCCTGTTTGCATGTGATCGATACCATGGATGCCGTAGCGACGTTCCCTGACCCAGCTGGGTTGTGTGGCGTAGTTTTCTTCAGTGTTGGCCATGGTTTCGGGGTAGCGGATGGGTTTTCCCTGGTAGCGTGTGTCGTGGCGGGGTGCGGGGGTGAAAGGGAAGTGGACCGCTTTGTAGGAGAGGTAGAGGAAGAAGGGCTGTTGCGCGTTTTGCAGCTTGAGCCAACTGATGGCCTGGGCTGTGAGGATATCGGAGTTATAGCCTTTGAACGATTGTTGTTTGCCGTTGATATTGAGTTCAGGGTCGAAGTAGGTGCCCTGTCCCTTGAAGCTGACCCAGTGGTGGAATCCGGGCCGTGGATTGTCGTTATCGTGGCCCATGTGCCATTTGCCAACGAAGGCGGTTTGGTAGCCGTTTTTCTGGAGGTGCTGGGGGAAGAAGACCGTGTTTGGGGGGACGGGGCGTTGGTTATCGACTACGCGATGGTGGTGCATGTATTGGCCGGTGAGGATTGAGGCGCGGCTGGGTGAGCAGAGGGAGGTGGTGACAAAGGCGTTGGGGAGGTGGGCGCCTTCAGCGGCGAGCCGGTCGAGGGCGGGGGTTTCGAGCCAATCGGGGGACTCGGGATGAAAGCCCATGAGATCGTAGCGGTGATCATCACTCAGGATGAGGATGATGTTAGGTGGGGCGGCATGCATCCATGTGGCGGCGAGAAGGAGGCAGGCAAGGATTCGGATCATAGGTGGATGAGAACTGGAGACGGACGTGGGGTCAAACGCGGAGTTTGAACTGTCTGAGGACTGAAGCAGGCGGAGTGTTGAATTGGAGGTGTGGTGCCGGTGGTGGGACTTGAACCCACACGACTGTTAAAGGTCCCGGGATTTTAAGTCCCGTGCGTCTGCCATTCCGCCACACCGGCAGGTGTGGAACACCAGGCTTTCTTGCCGTCGACTGCGGAACCTGATGATGCGCGAGCCAGTTTTGTGACGCTCCGAGGCTGTGTTTGCAGCGTGAGGAGTCGGCAATATGACTCACGGCGGCGAGAGAATACACAGGCTTTGAGTGTGTTGTCCATGGCGGGAAGCAGGTGGTTTTTTGGGGGAGTGGTGGGCTTGCACCTTGTTGCCTCAAAAGTAAATCCCCCCGGGGGTCTGTTTGTGAGAGGGGGTCGTTGACTCATAAATCATGACACCTTGGTTGGGGTATATTCATTTTTTGAGGTGTGCACAGAGGTTGGTGCATGCACGGGCGGCGTGGTTGATGGCTGTGTACGACGTGGACGATTCGGTAGCCGCGAATCTCGGGTGGAAGGTTGAGGTGTTGGGGATTCCGATTTCGGTGGGCAACGCGGCTATGATGACGAATCTTACCGGGATCGGGGTAGACTTGGTGGATCCCCCGTTGAAGCTGGCGCGGGTGGATTGGGTTTAATGTTCTTACACGAGGGATGTATCCACTGACACGGTAGTGGTTTACAGGGCCACTTGCCGATTAGAGCAAGAGGTGTGGAACGAGCGGGGTGACGGCGTGACGCCGGTGTGCGATGGGGAGTGGGGTTAATTTTTCGGGGTTGGGTTTTCGATTCATACTTACGGCGACGAGGACGTTGTTTGGTGGTGCGGTTTCGGCATATCAGGGGGTATTGACATCCTTTCAGCCAGTGAGATTGGAGGCGGTTGGGGGTTAGGGAGCTGTCAGGATGGGAGGGGTATGCTAGGAGTTGGCTATGCGAGCATTGATTGAGGCAGCTTGGTTTGCGGCGGAGCGGCATCGGGGCCAGAGGAGGAAGGATGTGGCGGGGACGCCGTATTTGTATCATCCGCTCGGGGTGGCTGAGATTCTGGTGCGGGCGGGTGGGGTGGAGGATTTGGTGGTGTTGCAGGCTGCGTTGTTGCATGACGTTCTGGAGGATACCGAGACGAGCGGGGCTGAGTTGGCGGGGCTATTCGGGGATGAGGTCTGTGGGTTGGTGGTGGAATTGACGGATGACATGAGCCTGCCGGTTGGGGTGCGCCGGAGGGTACAACTGGAGCGTGTGGCGGGCTTATCGGTTGGGGCGAAATTGGTGCGTGTCGCGGACAAGATTTATAACGTGCGTGATTTGAGCGGGGTGGATCCTTTGGGTTGGTCAGTGGCCCAGAAGGCGGACTATTTGGAGTGGGCGGTTGACGTGGTGGAGGCCTGTGGCGGGGTGAATGCCGGGTTGGAGCGTGAGTTTGGCTGCGTATTGGAGGCGGCGCGGAAGTGCTTGGGTTGACGGCGTGATCCAGGGCGTTGGTTGCGGGGGAGGGGGGCAGGCGTCGCTCCGGGTTCCCTTTGCCGGGGACTATTTGCCGCGGGGCGCCGTGGGGTTTTCCTGTCAGGTCCGTGGGTGGACACGTTGCAGGCTTTCATTTTCCGGGTTGCTGGCGGGTGACTCGAGTCTGAGAAGGAGATGGCAGTTCTTGTTGTTGTTGGGGGGCTGGGGTAGTTTCCGGCCCGACCCGGGAATGGACAATGGAAGTGTGTTCCCCGGGGTTATGAATTCATGAAGCTTTCAAGTCGTCTTCAGTTTGTGAACATGAACCGTTTGAGTTTGGCCTTTTTGGTGGTGTGCTGGCTGATGTGCTGTGTGGACGGGTGGGCTGCGGTTGGCGGGCGTGTGCTGGCGCGGGGCAAGGGCTTTTCCGTTACGCAGGGGCAGGTGGACGAGTTGGTAGTGGAGCAGAAGGTGATGTTGCAGAGCATGGGGCGTCAGGTGACTGCGGATGAGGAGCGGCTATTGGAGGAGCAGACTTTGGATCGCCTGGTGATCAAGGAGCTCCTGCTGCAGCGGGCGACGCCGGAGGAGCAGAGGCGGGGCAGGGAATTGGTGGAGAAGCGAGTGGCGGAGGAGATCGTGAAGCAGGGATCGGAGGAGGCGTATAGGAGGCGGATATTGAAGGGGGGGACGGATCCGGAGATATTCCAGAGGCGATTGGAGGAGCAGGCGATTGCAGACCTCGTTGTGCAGCGTGAGATTCGCTCGAAGGTGGTGGTGAAGGATGAGCAGGTGCGTGCGTTTTATGATGAGGGAACGGATGTGCATGCGCAGGAGTTGAAGGGTGTGGTGGCGAAGCTGGCGGTAGAGAACCGGGACTCGAGCTTTTATCGCGACGCGACGAATCGTCTTTCGATGATCCAGCAGACCAACTTGTCGCGATTGGAACGGCCTGAGCAGGCTCGTGCGGTGATGATGGTATTATTCATCAAGAACCCTGTGACGGGGCAGCTGGTGGCGGAGGATGTTCGCAAGTCCAAGCGTGACCGGTTGGGGCGACTGAGGCAGCGGGCGTTATCCGGGGAGGATTTCAGGGCGTTGGCGCGTGAGTTTTCCGAGGAGCCGGACGCGCAGGTGAACAATGCGGAGTATGTGGCGGTGAAGGAGAAAGTGAGTCTGCCCCGCTTACGGGAGGCGCTGTTTAGCCTTCCGCTGAACGAGGTGAGCGACATTATCGACACGGATCTGGGCTATTATTTGGTGCAGGTGCTGGAGCGTCCGAAGGCGGGCAAGGTTCCTTTTGAGGAAGCAGAGAAGGATGTGCGTGGTTTGCTGATGAATCAGGAGGTGGAGAGGCGGTTGCCGGCTTGGTTCGAGCAGTTGAAGAAGGAGTATGAGGTTGAGGTGGAGGGGGCAGGGCGTTGAGTGCATTTGCACTCGTTTCGCCGAGAGCGGGTGGGATCAGGTTTCCGGCGTGAGGGGATGGACATCGACTGAGACGGAGAGCTGGTGATTGCCGGCACCGACGAGGATGCCGCGGACGGGGCTGACGTCCTGGAAGTCGCGTTCGAAGGCTACGGTGACATTCTGGCTGGAGGGGAAGAGGTTGTTTGTGGGGTCGAGGTCGATCCAGCCGAAGTCGGGCAGGAAGGCGGAGACCCAGGCATGGGAGGCATCGGCTCCGGTGAGTTTGGCTTGGCCGGGGGGCGGGAGTGTCTCGAGGTAGCCGCTGACGTAGCGGGCGGGGAGACCGATTGAGCGGAGGGCGGCGATGCTCAGGTGGGCAAAGTCCTGACACACGCCACGTTTTTGGACTAGGACGGTTTCGACCTTGGTGGCGACATGGGTGGCGGCGGGGTCGAAGGAGAATGTTTGGTGGAGGTGCTTCATGAGGGCGGTGATCGCATCGATCCAGGGTCGGCCTTTGGTGAAGAAGGGGCGGGCGAAGTCGGCGATTTTTGCGGATTGGGGGATCATGGGTGAGGGGAAGAGTGGGGTGAGGCGGGTTCCGGGAGGATTCGTGTGAGTCCGCCGGGCATGACTTCGATTCCGTTGGGGCCGTTGCAGGTGAACGTGCGGAGGAGGACTGGCTGGGGTTTGATTGCCTTGGTGAGGAAGACGGGGGCGACGGAGAGTTCTGGTGGGTGTTGGGCGACGTAGCGGTGGGGGTGGAGGAGGATATTTTGCAGGAGGGTTTCCTGGTCCCGGGGACGCAGTTTGGAGGGGATGGAGGGGTCGGCATCTGGTTCGAAGGCGGATCGGAACTGGAGAGACTGGAACTGTTGGACGGCGTTTTCGAGATGGGGGGGTGACCGCACCACCAGGTGGCGGCTGAGGGCAGGAGAAGGGATTCATTGAGGAGATACCTGCTGATTTGAGGGAGGAAGGCGGACCATGCGGGGGCTTCGGCGAGTCCTGAGCCGAGAGGGTTGGCCAGGGCTACTGAGCCGTGGCGGATGGATTGGAGGAGGCCGGGGACACCGTGAATGGCGGCGTCCCCCAGTTCGAGCGGGTCGAGTTGGCTATCCGGGGTTTGGCGGAGGATGACGTCGATGGGTTGGAGGCCTTCTAGCGTTTTGAGGAAGACCTTGGATTTTCGGACGGTGAGGTCGGTGGATTCGACGAGTGGCAGGGCGAGGTAGCGGGCGAGGTAGGCATGTTCGAAATAGTGTTGGGCATGCGGACCCGGGGTGAGGAAGACGATGTTGGTGTGGTTTGGGTCTGGGGCGATTTGGCTGAGTGTATCCCGCTGGTATTGGAAGTAGGCGGCGAGTCGGCGCACTTGGCAGGTGCGGAATTCTTCGGGGAGGATACGCAGGATGACGAGGCGGTTTTCGCGGGTGTAGCCGGTTCCGGCTGGTGTTTGGGTTTGGTCGGCGAGGACTTGCCATTGGCCGCGGGCGTTAGGGGCGAGATCGGGGGCATGGAGGATGAGGTGTTGTTGTTGTGCCGGGTTGAGGTGGTTGGCTGGATAGATGAAAGCCGGGTTGGAGTGGAGGATTGAGGCGGGGATGATTCCATCGCGCACGAGGTTTTGGGGGCCGTAGCAATCGGCGAGGAGTGCGTTAAGGAGCCGGCACCGTTGGCGTAGTCCGCGTTCGAGGTGGGAGAAATCGGATGGGGAGATGGGGAGGGGCAGCGGGTCAATATCCCAGAGGCGTTCCAGGCCTTGTCGGTCGCCGAGGGTATCGTATTTGATGCCATGGTTCCGCAGCATTCGGCGTGCGGTATCGCCGCGTCGTTCCAGTTCTGGCAGGCCGAGTTTACTGAAGGTGGAGAGGATTGGTAAGACGTGGGGGAGGGGCTGGTTTGCCGGATTGAACCATTCATCCAAGGCATGGTCTGCCTGAGGGTAGCCCTGTAGCAGGGACTCGGGGTTCTCGGGGTGCATCGTCTCAGCGTTGTCCTAGACGGATACGGATGGTCTGGGTGAGGCGACCGAGGAGGGATTTTTTCTGAGGGGCGGCAGTGGTGGGGGAGAGTGCTTCACAGGGTTTGGCACAGGACGGGCAGAAGAGGCGGGACTGGCCGCCCCGGAGGCCGACGGGTTTGATGCAGTTTTGGCAGAAGACCTTGTGACAGGATGTGCAGCGGGCGACGCCTTCGGTATCGGGGTGGTTCAGGCAGGGGTTTTCCGGTGGTTCTTCGGTGAGGGGAACGGTTGCGGGCGGGGGGGTGGGTTCTTCCTGTCTAACTGGAGAAGCGATGAGGCGTACCTCGGCTTCGCCTAATTTCAGGACTTCACCCGGACGCAGGAAGGACTCCCGGATGGCTTTATTATTGATGAAGGTACCGTTCGTGGAGCTGAGGTCACGGACCAGGACGGTTTCATCGGCGATAATAATTTCACAGTGGAAGGAGGAGACGGTGGGGTCGGGGATCCTGAGGTCGTTGGTGGGATTCCGGCCGATGCTGACCATACCGTCGGCGAGCTCGAGTGTCCCCGGGTGCGTTATACCTTGGAGCGTTAGCTTGGTCATAGCCGCTATCCCCTACGATCTCATTCAAGCTAGATGCGTCGGTGGGAGCTGTCGACTGGTTTTTACGGTTGGATTTTTGGGTGGCGTGCGGTGGATTGGGATGGCAAGAGGTGATGGATGATTTCCCGAAGAACCATGTTGGGGCGAGGTCTATTGGTATCGGTTGGAGGCTTGCTGGCATCGCGTTATGTTGGGGGGCGTGCTGCGGAGGTGGACCGAAGGCTGCATTTATCGTGCAACCAATATGTGTGGCAGGTTTTTTGGGGGCGTGAGGGCAAGGATCTGGGGGGGGATTTGGACAAGGCCTTGGGGGAGGTGGCGCTATCGGGTCTGGATGGGTTTGAGCCGTCGTTTGGATCGGTGGCGGATGTGGAGCGCATTTTACCCCTGTTGGAGCGGCATGGCTTGGGGATGCGGTCTTTTTATGTGAACAGCACGCTGCACGAGGCGGAGGCGATTGATCGGAGTGTGGAGCAGATATTATCGTTGGCTGCGGCTGCCCGGCGAGGCGGAGCGCGGATTGTGGTTACGAATCCGAGTCCGATTCAGTGGGGTGGTGCGGCGAACAAGAGTGATATTGAGCTACGTTGCCAGGCTGCAGCACTGAACCGGCTTGGGGGAGGGTTGAAAGAGCTTGGGATGCGTTTGGCCTACCACAATCACGACATTGAGTTGAGGGAGGCGGGGCGGGAGTTTCACCACATTATGGTGGGGACTGATCCGGAGCTGGTGGGCTTGTGTCTGGATGCGCACTGGGTATATCGGGGGGCGGGCAACTCGGTGGTGGCTTTGGAGGATGTGGTGAAGCTTTATGGTGCGAGGGTTTGCGAGCTTCATGTTCGGCAGTCCACGGACCAGGTATGGACCGAGGCTTTGAAGGATGGGGATATTGACTATGGCAGACTGGTGCATCTACTGGGGGAGGCGGGTGTGAGGCCGCATGTCGTTTTGGAGCAAGCGGTAGAGGATGGCAGTCCACATACTCTAAACGCAGTGGAGGCGCATCGGTTGTCCGTGGGGTATGCGCGCAGGGTGTTTGCGCCGCTGGCGACTGGGTAGGGTCTGGTTTCGGCGGGGGGGAATTGTGTCTGGTGGGATTGACGGGAGGCTTGGCGTGGATGGCTGGCCGGTATCAGCGTCGGCGGCATGGACCACGGCGCCGCCCAAGGGCTCGAGTCAATTGCTCCTGCGGTGAGATTCCTTGCTTTGCACGGCCCGGGCCATCGAGCCTGTGCGGCTCAGCCTTCAATGTCGTTATCAGCGAGCTTGCGGTAGAGAGTGGCGAGGCTGACACCGAGGATGGATGCGGCCTGTTCCTTGTCTCCGTTGGCTTGGGCGAGGGCGCGGTTGATGTGGTTCACTTCCTGTGAGCGGATGAAGTTTTTCAGCGTGGTCATGGACGGGGTTTCGTCATCTTCGCTGCTGGGGGTGCCGCCGGATGCCGGTGTGGCTTTGGGTGATTCGATGGGTTTGCCGTCGGGTTCGAGTCCGAAGATGCGTCCTGCGGGTTCATGGAGGGCGGTGAAGGTCGTATCGGATTCCGGTTCATGGATGTCTGCACTGATGGCCGGGGGGAAGTCGTGGAGGCGGAGGAGAGGAGAGTCTGCGAGGGCGCAGGCGCGTTCGACGGCGTTTTCGAGTTCTCGCACGTTGCCTGGCCAGGGGTGGGCGGTGAGTGCTTCCACTGCTTGGCGGGTGATTTGGAAGGGTTTTCCGGAAATGCGGTGAACGCGGTTTCGGAGGAAGTGGGAGATCAGGAGGGCTACATCATCGATCCGGTCACGGAGGGCGGGCAGTTCGACCGGAATTACATTGAGCCGGTAGAAGAGGTCTTCGCGGAAGCTGCCTTCCTTGACGCGTTCCTCCAGGTTTTCGTTGGTCGCTGCGACGACGCGCACGTTGACTTGGACGGGGGTGGTATCGCCGACGCGGCGGACTTCCTTTTCCTGGAGGACCCGGAGCAACCGGCTTTGGAGCACGGGCGACATGGTGCCGATTTCATCGAGGAAGATTGTTCCGCCGTCAGCTTCCTGGAAGAGGCCTTTTTTATCGGTGATAGCGCCGGTGAAAGCTCCGCGGCGATGGCCGAAGAGTTCGGATTCGAGGAGGGCTTCGGGCAGGGCGCTGCAATTGACCGGGATAAAGGGGTGCAGCTGGCGTCGGCTGTTGAAGTGGAGGGCTTTGGCGACGAGTTCTTTTCCGGTGCCGCTTTCACCGAGGACGAGGACCGTGCTGTCAGTATCTGCGACGCGTTCGATGAGTTTGAACACGTCTTGCATGCGAGGGGATTGGCCGACTATTTGGCTGAACTGATATTTGCGTTTGAGTTGTTTTCGTAGGTAGACGTTTTCGGAGATGGCGTCGTTATAGGAGAGGGCTCGTTGGACGCAGTGGAGGAAGTCATCCACCTTGAAGGGTTTCTCGAGGTAGTCGTAGGCGCCGCTTTTCATGGCACCGACGGCGGTTTCGATTGAGCCGAAGGCCGTCATCATGATGACGATGGCGGGTGGGTTAAGGGCGCGGGCTTTGCTCAGGATATCGAGGCCCTGGGCGCGGGTTTTATCGAGGTAGAGGTCACTGACGACCAGTTCGGGGCTGATCGATTCGATCGCTTCGAGGGCGGCGTTTCCGTTGGTGAAGGGAAACACCTCGTGACCTTGATTGCGGAGGAGTTCCGCGATCATTTGCACCATTGTTACTTCGTCGTCCGCGATTAGGACCTTGGCCATGGGGGATTAGCAAAGAACAAGGGGGCTGATCCTGCAAGCACCATTGGAAAAAAGCGAACGCCCTGTCCGTGGGGCGGACAGGGCGTTTGGTGCGACGTTTGTATTACTTCTTATTGATGATCTGGCTCATCTTGAAGATGGGCAGGAACATACAAATGACGATACCGCCGACGACGATACCGAGGAAGACGATGAGGAGGGGTTCGATGAGCGAGGTGAGGCCTGAGAGGGTGGTATCGATCTCTTCATCGAGGAAGTCGGCGACGCGTTCGAGCATGGCGTCGATTTTGCCGGTTTGCTCACCTGCGGTCATCATGCGGATGATCATGGAGGGGAAGATGGAGTGTTTTCCGAGGGCGGCGGAGATGCCGTCGCCGCTTTCGATATCCCCGGAGGCGGCGCGTATGGCCTTGGCCATGACGACGTTGCCGCAGGTATTGGCGACAATGGCGAGGACTTCGAGGATTGGCACGCCGGAGCGGACCAGGGAGGCGAGGGTTCGGGTGAAGCGGGAGAGGGCGATTTTATGGGCGATGGGGCCGACGATAGGAAGTTTGATCCGTATGCGGTCCCAGAATTCGCGTCCCGGGGCGGTTCGGATGTACATGAGCCAACCCCATACGGCCATGATGGCTGCGGGGATGAGGTAGATGATGTAGGTTTGGAGGAGTTTGCTGATATTGATGAGGAACTGGGTGGGGCCTGGGAGTTCTGCGCCAAAGCCTTTATAGATATCGCCAAAGACAGGGACGACGCGGACGAGCAGGAAGGTGGTAATGGCGATGGCAACGAGCGTGACGGCCGTTGGGTACATCATGGCCGATTTGACCTTTTTCCGGAGTCGCGCGGTATTTTCCAGGTAAGTGGCGAGGCGGGCGAGCACTTCGGCGAGGAGGCCGCCTTTTTCGCCGGCGTCGACCATACTAATATACAGTCGGCTGAAGACCTTGGGGTGTTTGGTGAGTGCCTGGGAGAAGCTGTCGCCACTTTCGACCCGGCTGCAGACGTCCTTGATGACATCGCGCATGACCTTGTTGTTGGTTTGGTCGGCGAGTGCCTGGAGGCATTGGACCATGGCGAGGCCGGCATCGATCATGGTGGCGAGCTGCCGGGTGAAGACGACTTGGTCGACGAGGGCGACTTTGCCGCCGGAGGTGCGGCCGCGTTTACTGATTCGCTCCTCGATACTCATGACGAGGAGGTTGCGTCCGAGGAGGGAGGCGATGGCGGCCTGTTCGGAGGATGCTTCGATATTACTGCGGATCTCGCGTCCGGTTCCGGCGTCCCGTGCGACGTAGAGGAAAGAAGGCATAGTTGGAGTCCTGAGTTGTTAGACGGTCATCTGACCGCGAGATAGCATAGGATTTAAGAGCAGGCTGGGGGTTGTTTCGCAAGTCCAAGCCGTGAGATGTTGTGGCGAGTGTTGGGCTGGTGTCCCTTTTTGGGACGAGGCTGCCGGCTGCGAGCGGCGGCTTTCCCTGGCGTATACACTAGTCATTTTCATCTTATTTTCGGCATTTGGGCTGGTTGAAGCAGCCTTACCTGGGGTCTTGTAGCAGATCCCGAACCAACTGCTCGGTGATGTGTAAAATTGGCTATATTTTTAATGACAGCTTGGGGGGGGTGTGTTATTCCGGCATCCTCAATGCAACCAACAGACTCTGCTGCAAGGCCTTATATCATCATTGTGGAGGATGAGGATGATTTGAGTCAGATGTTGCGGCTTTATTTTGAGTCGCAGGGATTCGGGGTTGAGACATTTTCGGACGGGGCGCAGGCGCTGCGCAAGGTGATGAGTTCGGACATCGATGCGGTGATATGCGACATGGTGATGCCGAAGATGGCCGGGGACATGTTTTACTTGGCGGTGCAGAAGTTGAAGCCGGATTTGTGTGAGCGGTTTGTCTTTGTCACGGGGCACGGGACATCGTCCGGGGTTAAGGACTTTCTGCATTCTGTCAGTCAGCCCGTGATATCGAAGCCATTTAACATGGAGGATTTGGGGGATGCGTTGCGGAAGGCTTTGGTTCGGCGGCGCAAGGCAAAGCCGACGGGGCAGAGCGAAGTGGTTGGAGGCGGCGCGTCTGCTGGTGAGCTTGGCCGCGGCGAGAAGGGCTAGGGGGGGATCAGGGTTTGGGGCGAGGCAGGTTGGCGTGTCGGACATCCTCGGCCGAGTAAAGGAAAACGGCTTCCTCGGCGATATTGGCGGCGTGATCAGCGATTCGCTCGAGGGATTTTGAGACGACCATGAGGTTAAGTGCGCGGGTGATGGTGGAGGGGTCGTTTTGCATGCTCTGAGTGAGTTCGCGATGCAGCTGGCGATTCAGTTCGTCCACGACCTTGTCGTGGCGCACGAGTTCTCTGGCTTGGTCTACGTTTCCCTGGACGAAGGCAAGGATGGCGTCATCGATCATTTGGATCGTGAGTTTGGCCATATGAGGGAGGTCGATGGAGGCTTTGAGGGCGGGTTGTTTGGCGAGCTCGATGGCTCGGCGGGCGATGGTGGTGGCTTCATCGCCGACGCGCTCGAGGTTTTGGCTGATTTTCATGGCTACCGTGATCAGGCGCAGTTGGCCGGCCAGGGGTGCCTTGGAGAGCAGCAATAGTGCTTTCTCATCGACATCGACCTCCAGCTGGTCGATGGCGTCGTCATCCCGTTTGACTTTCTGGGCGGCTTCATCGTCGCGATTGATGACGGAGCTGACGGCTTTTTCCACGACTCCCTTGGCTTTGGCGGCCATATCGAGCAGCGCTTGCTTGAGGGCATTGAGTTCTTGGTCGAGGTGTTGCATGGGATGGGGCGGTGGTGGGTGGGTTAACCGAAACGGCCGGTGACGTAGTCTTCGGTTTGTTTTTGGGAGGGGTTTGTGAAGATTTTGCGGGTGGTATCGAGTTCGACGAGGCGGCCCAGGTAGAAGAAGGCGGTGTAGTCGGAGATACGGGCTGCCTGTTGCATGTTGTGTGTGACGATGACGATGGTGAACTGTTTCTTCAGGTCAAGGATGAGATCCTCTATTTTCGCGGTGGCGATGGGGTCGAGGGCTGAGGCGGGTTCATCCATGAGGAGGATTTCGGGGCGTATGGCAATGGCGCGGGCTATACAGAGCCGTTGTTGTTGTCCGCCGGAGAGGCCGAGTGCGCTGGTATGAAGCCTGTCCTTGACCTCATCCCAGAGGGCGGCCCCTTTGAGGCTATCCTCGACGATGGCGTCGATTTCGGAGCGGCTGTGGCCGCCTTGGATGCGGAGGCCGTAGGCCACGTTCTCGTAGATGGTTTTGGGGAACGGGTTGGATTTCTGGAATACCATTCCGACCCGTTTGCGCAGTTCGATTACATCGACGTCTGGGGCGTTGATATCGAAGCCATGGATGGCGATTTGTCCTGTGATTTGGACGTCATCGATGAGGTCGTTCATCCGGTTCAGGCAGCGCAGCAGGGTTGATTTGCCGCAGCCGGATGGGCCGATCAGGGCGGTGACCAGTCTTTCCGGGAAGCTGCAGGATATGTCATGGAGTGCCTGGCTGCGTCCGTAGAAGAGGGAGAGGTCCTGTATTTCGATGACCTTGGGGTTGTTGGATTCAACCTGGGTGGTGTGGGGGGGCTGGGAGGTCATATACGGCGGGGTTGGGGTGGTGGTCATCGTTGGTTCGTGGGGTTTAGGCGAGTCCGCGGAGTTTGCGGCGCATGCGTGAACGGATGAATATGGCGATGAAATTGAGGGAGAACGTGAGGATGAGCAGGACGAGGACCGTGGCATAGAGAGTGGGGCGGGTTTTCTCGATATCTGGTGATTGGGTGGAGAGGACGTACACATGGTAGCCGAGGTCCATGAATTGGTCGGTCATACTTTTGGGCAGGCTGGCCATGTAATAGGCAACGCCGGTGAAGAGGATGGGGGCGACCTCGCCGGCGGCCCTGCTGACGGCGAGGATACCGCCGGTGAGGATACCCGGCAGCGCTTGGGGCAGCACGATTTTGATGACTGTTTCGAGTTTGGTGGCCCCGAGGGCCAGGCTGGCTTCGCGGAGTCCTGGGGGGATGGCCTTGAGGGATTCCTCGGTGGCGACGATGACCACGGGGAGGGTCATGACAGCGAGGGTGAGGGATGCCCAGAGCACTGCGGGCTGTCCCCAGACCGGTCCTGGATTTTGGAGGAACTCATCGAGTCTTCCGCCGATGAAGTTGATGAAGAAGCCGAGTCCGAAGAGTCCGAACACGATGGAGGGGACGCCGGCGAGGTTATTCACAGCGGCGCGGATGGTGCGGGTGAGGAGGGAGTTATGGGGGGCGTATTCGGTGAGGTAGATGGCGGTGATGACGCCGATGGGCAGGACGAAGAGCGTCATGACGAAGACGCGGATGGTGGTGCCGACGATCATGGGGAGCACGCCGGTATTTGCGGGGTCGAAGAAGTCCTTTTTCGGGATGGTGGAGATGAAGCGCCAGGAGAGTCCGGGCCAGCCGTTGACGATGATGTTGGCGAGGATCACTGCGAGGATGGCGAGGATGAGCAGGGTTGCCAATCCGGTGAGGCTGCTGAAGCTGAGGGAGGCGAGGTCGAGATTTTTGCGGTGGAAACCTGCGGGAGCGGGTTGGGGAGGGTTCATCGTTTGCCTTCCATTTTCGCCTTGAGGCGGTGGATGACGAGGTCGCCGGCGAGGTTGGAGAGGAAAGTGACGGCGAAGAGCACGGCCCCGAGCATGAAGAGGATCCGGTAGTGGTGGCTATCTGCGACGGCTTCGGCCATTTCGGCGGCGATGGTGGTGGTGATACTACGGGCGGAGTCGAAGATGCTCCAGGACATGACGCTGGCGGAGCAGACCATGAGGACGATCATGGTTTCACCGATGGCGCGGCCGAAGCCGAGCACGACGGCGGCGAAGACTCCCGGCATGGCGGCGGGGAGGACGATTTTCCAGGCGGCCTGCCATGGGGATGAGCCGAGGGCGAGGGCTCCCTGGGTATAGGAGCGGGGGACGCTGGTGAGGGCATCCTCAGCGATGGAGAACACGATGGGGATGACTGAGAAGCCGAGAGCGATGCCGGCGACGAAGGCGTTGAGGCGCGTGGCATATCCGAAGACATTCTGGAGGACGGACGCCATGACGAGGAGGGCGAAGAAACCGACTACGACGGAGGGGATACCGGAGAGCAATTCGATGGTAGGTTTGAGGATTTCCTTAAATTTCGGGCGGGCGAGCTGGGAGACATAAATGGCGGCTCCGATAGAGAGTGGGACGGAGAAGAGCAGGCCGACGATGGTGATTTTCAGGCTGCCGATGACGAGGGGTATGATGTTGTATTTATGGATTGATCCGATGGGTTGCCAGATGAACTCGGGTTTGTCGTATCCGGTCCACTGGTAGGGGCGCAGGAGGTAGCGCCATTCGGTTGTATTTAGCTTGGCGTCCTTGTCTCCCCCGACTTTATCCAGCATTTCTGCGGCGGCTTCCTCTTCGACCTCGAGCAGCAGCTGCAGGGTTTCCTTGTCCATGGACTCGTATTGATCCTTGGAGAGGCCGAGGTAGGCCATGAGGGTTTCGCGCGGGGTGGAGTCCAGTTCGGTTGCGGGGATGACGGGGCGAATGGCGGAGCTGCTCATTTGGCCCAGGAAGATCGGCAGAGCTTCCTTGGCGACGAACACGAAGATGAGGCAAACCATGCCGATGGCTGAGAGAGAGACCAGGAAGATGAGTTTTTCTGTGATCCACTCCAGCGGGCGGGCTTTGTGGCCTCGCCTGATACCGCTCCAGCCTGCGGTTCGCTTGGTCCTTGGTTTGCCTGAAGTGGGCATGGGGGTGGGTAAAGAGGTGGGCTTGTTGATGCGCTTGGCTTTTCCGGCGGGATATCTAGCCGGAGAGGGGGATGCCGGCAAGGGGCATTACGGCTCCCTGGCCGGCTTGTGCACCCTTATTTCGAGCGCAGGTTATTGGGGAGGGGGAAGTAGCCGATGTCCTTTACCACGGCTTGGCCGGCGTCGCTGCGGATCCAGTTGAGGTAAGCGGCTATATCGCCCTGGTCCAGAGCCGGGTTCACGTAGATATAGAGGTAGCGTGAGATGGGGTAGGACATATCGGAGACGTTTTCCGTGCTGGGCTCCAGGGCGGCGGAGGAGTCGTCCTTGCTGATTTTGACGACCTTGACTCCAGTGGCGTAGGCAGCGCCTCCGTAGCCGATGCCGTTCTTATCCTTGGCGACGGCCTGGAGGATGGCGGCGGTGCCGGGCATGGTTTGGGCACTGGCAGCGAAGTCTTTTCCCTGCAGGACATGATCCTTGAAGAACTCGTAGGTGCCGGAGCTGTTTTCGCGGCTGTAGAGCACGATGGGGGCATCGGGTCCGCCGACGTCCTTCCAGTTGGTGGTTTTTCCGGTGAAGATTTGGTCCAGCTGCGGGAGGCTGAGGCTTTGGACCGGGTTATTTTCGTTGATATAGAGGGAGATTCCGTCGAGGGCGACCTTGTATTCCGTGGGACGTTTACCAAAGGCCTTGATACAGGCGGCAATTTCCTTGGCTTTAATCTTGCGTGAAGCGTTGCAGAGGTCGGTTTGCTGGTTTTGGAGTGCGGCCAGGCCGACACCGGATCCCCCGCCGGTGACCTGCACTTGAGTGCTGGGGTGTTCCTGCATATAAACCTCGGCCCATTTTTGGGCGAGTATGACGAGGGTGTCCGAGCCTTTGACCGTGATGTCAGCCTGGGTGGTATGGGCTGTGATTCCGAGGGTGACTATCCACATCAGAGTTTTGAAGCTTTTCATGTTCAGCTTTTGAGATTGGAGGATGGCTGTGTGTCGATCGGGTTACGTGGTCGTGGCGATCGGGTGAATGTCCATTGATGCGCGTTGAGTCTGATCTGATCCGTGGCCTTGGGTCGGGCGGATGCGGCTTTACCGGTGTTGACTGGCAGCATCTTGTCCGTCCGGGGATTGTCTGGCGAGTTCGCGTAACACGCTCGTTACAGTGCGTCCGGTGAGGTGACGCTAAAATGGCGTATATGTTACGAACGTGTTACGGCGGGTGGGCGCGCTCCGGTTAGGGTTGGCGGGGTTGGTTTCGGGGTTGGTTGGGATTTGTCACTCAGCTGTAACGGATTTGACCATGTAGCGTAACTGGGGCGGCAGAGCTTTCGGCTGATGCGGTTGAGACTTATTTTAGCCGGAGCGGTTCTGCTGACCAGGCTTGTTGCAGTGGGGGCAGATTCCTTGCGCGAGGCCCGGACGTTGACTGACCGGTGGGTTGAGGCGCGGAAGCAGGTAACCGGGGCCCGGGTGGAGTGGGAAGGGGAGAAGGAGATGCTGGTGGCCAGCCGGCAGATGTTTAGCAGTGAGCTGCTGAGGTTGGAGAAGGAGCTCTTGGAGGTTGGGCAAGGCCAGACTGAGGTTGCCGGGGAGCGGGCGGGTTTGGAGGGGGAAAAGCAAGAGCTGGAATCCGTCAGGGAGGCAGCTCGTTTGAAGGCTGTTGAATTGGAGGGGAGGCTTCCGCGCTTGCTGGCCCGATTGCCCGAGGTTTTGGTGAAGAGGCTGGAGCCTTTGACTGCCCGACTGCCGCAAGATGCCGGTTCGACTACGTTGCGGCCTGCAGAGCGGCTGCAGACCTTGGTGGGGATACTCAACGAGGTAGAGAAATTTGCCGGAGGGCTCACGGTGGAGTCTGAGGTGCGGCGGAATCCTGCGGGGAAGGATGTGGAGGTGGAGACGCTGTATTTGGGACTGACGCAGGCCTATTTCGTGGGGCAGGGCGGCGCGTTTGCGGGGGTGGGCAAGCCGGGAGATGCCGGGTGGATCTGGAAGGAGGAGGAGGGGCTCGCCAAAGCGGTGCAGCAGGCGATCGCCATTTACCGGAACCAGCAGCCAGCTGCTTTTGTTGAGCTTCCGTTGGAGATCCAGTGATGCTTTTGGCGGCTTGTGTCTGGAGCGGTCAGCGATGCTTTTGAGGTTTGAGGAGATTATGAAGCGATTCTGGTCAGGTAGGTCGACTCGGTGCTGTGGGGTGGCGGCTGTGCTCTTGCTGCTATCGGGGGTAAAGGCGGAGACGCTGGAGCAGGTTGGGGCGGGTGTTCGCGAGGAGTTGAAGGCTGCGCTCGCGGAGTTGGCCGATGTTCAAGCGGGGATTGAGGCGGAGCGGGTGCCGTTGGTGCGCGATCTGAGGGAGCTTGAGGACAAGGTGCTGGCGATGCGGACTGAGCTGACGCGGTCGCAACGTGAATCGGACAACCAGCTGGTTGCGCTGGGTGTGTTGCGCAAGGAGGTAGACAAGGCCCGTGAGGATGCGCGATTTGTTCAAGCCTTGTTGTCGGAGTACCTGGGGCGGTTTGAAAGTCGTGTTCATATTTCCGAGTTGGAGCGTTTCAGTGATCGGGTGGAGAAATCGAGGGTGGCCCCTTCGCTCAAGGAGTTGTCTGGCGCGGACAGGTTTTCCCAGCAGGCGCAGCTTCTGGAAGCGGGGCTGGACCGGTTGGAGGCTTTGGTTGGGGGTGATCGGTTTCAGGGGCGTGCCTTGACTCCGGACGGGACATTGGAAGACGGCACCTATGCACTACTGGGGCCGGTTGCCTTGTTTCATGGAAGTGAGAGTGGTGTGTCGGGTGTGGCCGAGTTGCGGTTGGGGTCGCCGAAGCCGCGTTGCATCCCTGTGGGAACTGCGTTGGACCCGTTGATTAGCGGGCTGGTGGCGGATGGACGCGGGAGTTTTCCTTTGGATCCGACCTTGGGCAATGCCCTCAAGATTGCGGAGAAGAAGGACTCGATCGTGGCGCACGTTATGAAGGGTGGTCCGGTTATGGCTCCGATCCTGTTATTTGGTTTTACTGCCCTGATCATTGCGTTGGTGAAATGGTTTGAACTATCGCGCATTCGTACTGTCTCGCCGATGGAACTTCAGCGGGTGCTTTCCTGTTTGCACAAAGGTGATGGACAGGGGGCCAGGTCTATCAGTCAGGGCATTTCCGGGCCAGTGGGTGACCTGCTTTCGGTGGCTTTGGAGCATGCGAAGGAGCAGAAGGAATTTCTGGAGGAGGTTCTCTACGAGAAGATGCTGGAGGCGCGTCCCAAGCTGGAGCGCTTGTTGCCGATCATTGCATTGACTGCGGCTACCGCTCCTTTGCTGGGATTGCTGGGTACTGTGACCGGGATGATTAACACCTTCAACATGATCACCATTTTTGGTGCTGGTGATCCCCGAACATTATCAGGTGGTATTTCGGAGGCGCTGATCACCACGGAGTTCGGGTTGATTGTGGCCATTCCTTCCCTGCTTTTGCATGCCTTCATTTCAAGGCGGGTGAAGAGCGTTCTTGGCAGTATGGAACAGACCTCTGTGGCTTTTATTAACGGCGTACCGGATCCCGTTGAAGCAGGTGCACCGGCATCCTGAAAACTCTGAGCTGACTGGTTAAATTATGGAAACGACATTTGTCTCTAAAGTCATGCACACATGGCAGCAGGGGGGGTGGACGATGATCCCGTTGGCCTTTCTCAGCCTGCTGATCTACACCTGTGCAATTCGTCTGTTGGTCTACTTCCGGGAGCGGGACTGGAGGCGGTTGACGGAGGAACAGTGGCGTTTCTGGGTACATCATCCGGAGCGAGGCGAGGGTGAGGTGGGCGAGATCATCCGTTATTGTCAGGATGAATCCGGGAGTGTGGTGGATGTGCAGAATCGCTTTGCTGAAGTGACGGCTTCGAAGCTGCCGCCATTGGACCGGAGGCTGAGCACATTGAACCTCTTGATCAGTGCTGCACCGTTGGTGGGACTATTGGGGACGGTTTTCGGGATGCTGATGACTTTCAAGGCACTTTCACTTGGGGGTGGGGAGATGACTGAGGCGATGGCGACTGGGATATCGATGGCCTTGTTTCCTCCCGAAGTAGGTTTGTGTGTGTCGTTGCCGGGGTTGGCCCTCGTGTTTTGGATCCGACGGCAGCGTCAGGAATATGAGGCGTTTCTGGCGAGGCTGGAGAGCGCCACGGTGAGGTTGTTTAGGGCACGCGAGGGGCATATTACGGACGTGGCGGAGACCCCTGTAGCTGGCGTGGAGCAGGAGGCTGGATCCCTTGGGGGTGGGTCGTTTATAGGTGAAGGGGCTAGGGCATGAAGTATCGGCGTTCCCTGAGTGAGGGGGAGGAGATTTCAGAGATCAACATCTCCCCGTTGATCGACATGGTGTTTATCCTGCTGATCTTCTTTATTGTGACCACGACGTTTGTGGAGGAGACGGGCATTGAGGTGAACAAGCCGCAGGCCGCATCGGCTGCTAGTTTGGACAAGAACAGTATTCTGCTGGCGGTGACGGCGCAGGGGCAGGTGGTATATGGCGGGCAGGAAGTCGCGTTGGGGAGTTTGAGGGCATTGGTAAAGCGTTTGTGCGATTCGGAGCCAATGCCGGTGATCATCCAGGCGGACAAGGCGGCTGGTGCAGGGGTGTTGGTTAGGGTGATGGATGAGGCCACGCTGGGCGGAGCAAAGAACGTGAGTTTGGCTACGGAGGCGGGCAGTTAAGCCATGGGTAACGAGGCGCATAAGTGGGGCGGAATGGGAAGTCGGTCCGGTACGTTGTTTGAGTAAGCGGGCCAAACTATGCGCAAGGTATTCACTCCTCCCCAGCAACGAGGCGGCTGGCCTGCAACGGCGTTGGGATCGCTGCTGATCACTCTGCTGGTGTTTCTGGTGCTGCCGTTGACCCAATTGGTTTCCAGCTATGCCAAGAAGGATTTGATCCTTCGCTCGGCTGACACCACCATGCTTCAAGCGCCCTCGGATTTTGAGGAACCTCCTCCTCCTCCACCTGAGGAGGAACCGCCGGAGCAGGAACCTGAGCCGGAGCTGATGGAGGCCGAGCAGCCCCTGAGCCTGCAGGTCGACCTGGATATTGCGGCGGGGAGCGGTGGGGCACTTGGGATTTCTTCCCTGGCGGGAGGGGAGGGGTTAGCGCAGGAGATGGTTGAGGCCCTTGATGTTTCAGATCTTGATCAGGCCCCGTCCATTGTCTCGTCGGTTCCCCCAACCTATCCGGCAGCCCTCAAGAAGGCGAAAGTCGAGGGGACAGTGGTTCTCGTATTTGAGTTGGATGAACAGGGCCGTACGGCTGAGCTGCGGGTTGAGAGCTCGTCCCATCCTGAGTTTGAGGCCCCGGCTGTCAATGCCGTGAAGCGATGGCGTTTTCGTCCGGGCGAGAAGAATGGCCAGCCAGTCAGGACTTACATGAGGTTGCCGATCCGATTTCGGGTTCAGGGCTAGCCAGCGTAGTAGTGAGTGTGAGGACTTTTGCGATATGAAGCGATTCTTAGTGAGAACGGTAGTTCTGTTGACGGCGTGCCTGAGTCTGGCTGCGGATGGGGCGTCTCAGTCGTCGGTGGTTGAGGAGAATCCCCTGTTGCCATTGTGGAGGGATGCGCGGTGGGTGCAGGACTTCTTGAACTTTGATTCGGGCATTACGCCGCGGCTTAGCTCGGAGGAACAGGCGGTCTATCAGGCATTGGAGAAGGACGAGGCACTGGCGGATAAGCCGCTGGAGAAGGCTGAGCAGCTTGCGGCGAAGGCGGGTGCGACTTCCAGTGCTCTGCTGAGCTATGTGGTGGCGAACCTGTATCTGAGGGGGGGAGACACGACCAATGCGGTGCGGCAGTTGGAGGTCGCGACGAGTAAGAACGACCGATTCTTAAAAGCTCACAGAACTCTGGGGCTGTTGCTGGCGAGGGATGGCAAGCATGCGGAAGCCAAGACCAGTTTAGCGAGGACCGTCACGCTGGGTGGTGGAGACGGTTTAATCATGGGTATGCTGGGTTATTGTCTGCTGAACGAGGACAATTTCCTGTCTGCGCGGGTTGCCTATGAACAGGCTGTATTGTTGGACTCGCAGAACGTCGAGTGGCGTTTGGGGTTGATCAAGTGTTACGTCGGATTGTCCGAGTATGCCTCTGCGGCGAGTTTGCTGGATGAGCTGCTAGTGCAGCATCCGGACCGAGCTGCGCTGTGGGTTCTGCAGGCGAATGTTTATGTGCAGTTGGAACAGCCGCAGAAGGCCATTGTGAACCTGGAAGTTCTGCGGCGGATGGGTGAAGCCAAGCCGCAGCAGCTTGGTTTGCTGGCGGATCTTTACATGGCGGACGGCGCGACTGAGCTGGCATTGCCCATCTATCTCGCGATGGTCGATGCGGAGGGTGGGCAGGACATGCGTCGCGGGATTCGTGCGGTGGAGATTCTTGCAGGGAGAGGGGCTTGGGTGGAAGCCGAGAGCCTGCTGGAGCGGGTGAAAGGAGTATCTGGTTCCGGCGCGGATGACGAGGAGGCTGCGGCAGTGATGAAGTTGGAAGCCAGGGTGCTGGGTGGGCTTGGTCGGGGGGGTGAAAGCATCGCCCTGCTGGAGGAGGTTCTGGAGCTCGATCCATTGGACGGGGATGCGCTTTTGATGGCCGGGGACCATTATGCTGCCACTGAGGAGTTGGAGAAGGCGGAGATTCGGTTTGATCGGGCATCGAAGGTCGAGGGGTTTTCGGCTGACGCCTGGGTGAAGCAAGCGCAGCTGCGGGTTAGAGACAAGCGCTATGCTGAAGCGGTGGAGTTGCTGCGCAAGGCGCAGAAGCTGCGGCCGAAGACGAGCGTTCAGAGTTTTCTCGAGCGTGTGGAAGTTGCTGCCCAGCGTGCTGGTGGGTAGTTGCTGGCGGTATTCACGAGGGGTTCACAGGTTTCACGCGATTCACGACGATGTTTTACCGAGCCGAGAGGAAGGGCCAGGTGTTGGCAGGGCAACCGCAACCTGAGGGGGTGGTCGTGGGCTTGCGTGCGTGCTTGCAGGGTAAAGCGTTGGGACTATTCGTTGCGGTGGCATTTCTGGCTGGCAGGTTTGCGCCGGAATTGCGTGCGCAAGCCGTTCCTCCAGGCGACGTGGGGCGGATTGTAGGGGTGGTTCGCAACGGTTGGGACAACGTGCCGTTGGGTTCGGTTGTTGTGGTGGTGCGGGGGACGACGTTGGCGGTGAAGACTGATGGACAGGGACGCTATGTTGTGGAGGCGGTGCCTCCGGGTGATTACAGCATCAGCTTCAGCAAGTCCGGGTTTGCGAGGCTGACCGTGACGGATGTTCGGGTGGGGGCGGGGCAGATTTCCACGGTGGAAGTTCCGATGAAGCCGGAGTTCTACGAGATGGAGGAGTATGAGGTCACGGCGGAGGAGCTGGGTGACCAGATGGAGCAGATTTACTTCGAGCGTCAGGAATCGGCGACGTTTATGGATGCGCTGGGGTCGGACCAGTTCAAGAACCTGGCGGTCAGTGACGCTGCCGATGTGCTGGGTAAAGTGACGGGGGCGACCGTGGCGGACGGGAAGTATGCCGTAGTTCGCGGGCTGGCAGACCGGTACACGTTCACGACGATGAACGGCATGGATCTGCCGAGCGCCGATCCGGACCGAAAGGCATTCCAGCTGGACTTGTTCCCGGCGAGTTTCATTGAGAAGGTCGATGTTCGTAAGACGTTTAC
>JBMTVN010000030.1:0-22496 GCA_049451415.1 Limisphaerales bacterium
AACCTCCCCAACCATGCAACCCGCCCAAAACCAACGCGCCGCCGTCCTCCACGGCCAGGAAGATGTCCGGATCGAATCCATCCCGCTCCAACCCCTCCAACCCGGCGAAGTCCGCCTCGGAATCGAAGCCGCACTCACCTGCGGCACAGACCTTAAAGTCTTTCGACGCGGCTACCACGCCCGCATGATCGTCCCCCCAGCCGTCTTCGGCCACGAAATGGCCGGAACTCTCCTCGAAACCACCCCCCATACTCCCGAATGGAAACCAGGCGACCGCGTCGTCGTCGCCAACTCCGCCCCCTGCGACCACTGCTTCTTCTGCCGCGAAAACCAACAAAACCTCTGCGAAAACCTCCTCTTCCTCAATGGCGCCTACGCACAATCCATAGTCATCCCCGAACGCCTGGTCCAAAAAAACCTCCTCAAGATTCAACCCCAAACCACCTTCGCCGAAGCCGCTCTCACTGAACCTCTCGCCTGCGTCGTCCAAGGCCTCCAAGACTGCAACCTCCGCGACGGACAATCGGTCCTCGTACTCGGAACCGGCCCCATCGGCCTGATGTTTATACGCCTCGCCAGCCACGCCGGAGCCGAAGTCTGGGCCGCCGGCCGTGGAAAGGAACGCCTAGAAGCCGCCCAACGCCTGGGCGCCTCCAAAATCATCGAAATCCCCCCAGGCACCAATACCGCCGAAACCATCCGCAAAACCGGACTGCCCCCAGCCGATATCGTCATCGAAGCCGTCGGCCGCCCGGATGTCTGGGAAGCCGCCACCCAACTCGTTCGTAAAGGCGGAAAAATCAACTTCTTCGGCGGCTGCCCCGCCAATACTTCAATCCAACTCGATACCAGCCTCATCCACTATTCCAACCTCACCCTCCTGGCCAGCTTCCACCATACCCCCAAATCCATCCGCCAAGCCCTAAACTACATAGAATCCGGCGTCATCCATGCCCAAGACTTCGTCGATGGCTCCTGCGATCTGGAAGATCTACCCTCGCTCCTCGCCTCAATGGCCCGCGGAAACCGGGCCATCAAAACTTTGATCAAAACTCAGTCATTTTCCACGTGACATACCCGTTCCCACACCTATATTTTCCCCCCTCGCGCTAGCGACCCTATCGTCTAGCGGTTAGGACACCGCCCTTTCACGGCGGCGGCCGGGGTTCGAATCCCCGTAGGGTCGCCATTCTTTCACCAACTCCCCTCCGTAGGTCGTAAGCCTCTCCACTAAAAAGTGTAACGTGCCCGTGCCGTCCTCCGTCTACCTCCCCGAACACCGGGTCGAAAACCGCAACGCAAGTTGGATTTGCCCCGGCCCGATAAAAACCAACAACTCTCGCATCACATGAAACTCAAGCACCTCCTCGGCTTGGCGGCCGCCATCGCCACCGTCACTCTCACCAGCCCCAACGCCCTCGCCCCCGGCGGCCCCGGCGGCCCCGGCGGCAACTGGGACCCCGAGCAAATGCGCGAACGCATGACCCAGATGATGAAAGAACGCCTCAATATCTCCGATGAGGAATGGAAAATCATCCAACCCCGCCTCGAAAAGGTCCAGGAAGCCCAAGCCAGTAATAGGGGCGGCCGTTTCGGCGGCATGGGTGCCTTCGGAGGCCGCAACCGAGGCGGTGACCAACAAGCCGACCGCCCCCAACGCGGCGGTCAACGTGCCGACCGCCCCGGTAGTGACGCCATGCAAGCCCTCCGCGATGCCCTCGAGGACGAAAAAACTCCGGCAAGCGAACTCAAAGCCAAAATGCAGGCCGTCCGCGAAGCGCGTAAAAAAGCCGACGCCGATCTCAAATCCGCCCGCGAAGAACTCCGTCAGGTCCTGACCACACGCCAGGAAGCCGCCTGCGTCATGATGGGGCTCCTCGACTAGACACAACACTCCATCCCTCGTAGAGCGTGGCGCGGGCCCCCCCCCCCCCACCTCCACGTAACCACCCAAACTCACCCCACATGCAGCAAATGGCCGACTCCCCATCCAGCTCCCAACCCCAACCCAACACGGGGCTCATCGGTCGCATGCTCGCCAATTACCAACTCTCACCCCCCGACGCAGACCAACTCCAGTCCCTCCAGCAAAACAGGGCAGGGGAGTTCGAAACCGAAGAAGCCGTCCTCAAATGGCTCGCCGCTGAATACGGCCTTCCTTTCACCCCCCTCGATAACGTCCAGCCGGAACGCCAACTCCTCGGCCGCTTCCCCGCACGCCTCCTGCTCAAGGAAGAACTCCTGCCTCTATCGCAGGAAGGCAATACGGTCCAAGTCGCCTGTAGCCGGCTCTTCGCTTCCCCTGGCCTCGATAGCCTCCGCTCCCTCTCCAGCCTGGAACTCCTGCCCGTCCTCGCCCCCTCCGAAGCCCTCCAGCGCGAAATCAAAAAACACCTCGGCGTCGGCGCCGATACACTCAACCTCCTCGAACAAGAAGAAGGCTTCCAGGTCCTCACCGAAGACCAGGATACGAAAGCCGACCTCGACAAAGCCGCCGAAGATGCCTCCATCATCCGCTTCGTAAACCAGGTCCTCGGTGACGCCGTCTCCCTCCGCACCACCGATATCCACGTAGAACCCTTCGAGGACGAACTCCGCATCCGCTACCGCATCGACGGCATGCTCCAGGATGTCCCGGTCCCCGCCAGTATCAAACGCTTCCAGCCCGCCATCGTCTCCCGTATCAAAATCCTCAGCTCCCTCAATATCGCAGAAAAACGCGTCCCCCAGGACGGCCGGATCAAAATCCGCCTCAAAGGCAGCGAAGTCGATGTCCGTATCTCCATCATCCCCATGATCCACGGCGAAGCCGTCGTCATGCGACTCCTCCGCCAAGACGCCGGCCTCATGCGACTCCAAGACCTCGGCATGGGCTCCAAGGAACTCGAGCTCTTCAGTGAAGTCCTCTCCATGCCCCACGGAATCGCTCTCGTCACCGGCCCCACCGGCAGCGGCAAAACCACCACGCTCTACAGCGCCCTCAATGAAATTAACGACGCAGTCCGCAAAATCATCACCATCGAGGACCCCGTCGAATACCAACTCAAAGGCGTCAACCAAATCCAAGTCGCCGAAAAAGCCGGCCTCACGTTCGCAAGAGGCCTGCGCTCCATCCTCCGCCATGACCCCGACGTGGTCCTCGTCGGCGAAATCCGCGACCAGGAAACCGCCCAAATCGCCGTCCAAGCCTCGCTCACCGGCCACCTCGTCTTCTCCACCCTCCATACCAACGATGCTCCAGGTGCACTCACGCGACTCGTAGATATGGGCGTAGAACCCTACCTCGTCGCCTCATCCCTCGAAACTGTCATCGCCCAACGCCTCGTGCGCGTCCTCTGCCCCGATTGTAAACAACCCGACAACAGCGTCCGCGCCACAACTCTCAAGGACCGCGTCGAAGCCCTCAAAGGCGCCGATATCTTCGCCGCTAACGGCTGCAAAAACTGCCGCCAAACCGGCTTCCGCGGTCGTCAAGCCGTGTTCGAGGTCATGCGACTCTCCCCCGAAATCCGCCGACTCCTCCTCCGCAGTGCCTCCAGCGGCGAAATTAAGGAGGTCGCCCGCAAGGAAGACATGAAAACCCTCACGGAAGACGGCTGGCGACTCGTCAGGGCAGGGGTCACGTCCCCCGATGAAGTCCTCCGCGTCGCCAAATACGAGGACTCCAATATGGTGGCCTAACCCCCCGAACGACGCGCCCCATCGCCATGCCCACCTTTGCCTACAAAGCCCTCAGGAGCGATAACGCCACAGTCAATGGCACCCTCGAAGCCGGAGGTCGACAGGAGGCTCTCCGCGCACTCAAGTCCCAAGGGCTCACGCCCATCAAACTCACCGAAGCCACCAGCCAGACCGCATCCAACTCCTCCAGCCTCCAACTTCCCTGGGAAAAAAAACGTGTCCCCTTCGCCGCCCTCGAGGACTTCACCCGCTCCCTCTCCAGCCTGCTCGCCGCCAATGTCCCCCTCAGCCGCGCCCTCACCATCCTCTATAAGGAATCGTCAGTCCCCGTAGCCGCAGAAAAATGGCGCGAACTCCATGACCGCGTCATCGATGGCGTCTCTCTCGCCGATGCCATGGCCAAATCTCCCGACGTCTTCCCCCGCGTCTATGTCGCCATGGTCCAGGCCGGAGAAACCGGCGGATTCCTCGATGTCGTCCTCTCGCAAATCGCCGACTTCCAGGCAAGGGACCGCGAACTCAAAGCCAAGGTCCTCTCCGCCATGCTCTACCCGGGCGTCCTCATGTCCCTCGCCGTCGTCGTCCTCATCTACCTCCTGGTCTTCTTCATCCCCAGATTCCAAACTCTCTTCGCCGGCTTCCAAGCCGCCCTCCCGGCCCTCACTCAAATCATCGTCGCCATAAGCGATATCGTCCGTGGCTACGGCCTCTACCTCGCCATCGCCGCAACCGTCGCCGTCATTCTCGGCCGCTCCTGGATCACCCGGGAACAGAATCGCCGTATCTGGGAAGGCTGGATGCTCCGCGCCCCCATCGTCGGCCCCCTCGCATCCAAAATCGCCATGGCCCGGTTCTGCCGCATGCTCGGAACTCTCCTCGGCGCCGGCGTCCCCCTCATCAATGGCCTCTCCGTCGCCCGCCGGTCGCTCGGTTACCAAGTCCTCATCGACCTCATCACCGACTCCTCAGATCGCGTCAAGAAAGGGGAAGCCCTCGCCGCCAGCTTGGCCGATTGTAAATCTCTCTTCTCAGGATCCACTCTCGAAATGATCGCCGTCGCCGAGGAAAGCGGCCGCCTCGACCAGGAACTGCTCCGCCTCTCCGGCGTCACTGAAACCGCCCTCGACCGCCAACTCAAAACCGCCGTCGCCCTCACCGAACCCCTCATGCTCTTCCTCATCGCAGGCTTCATCGGCATCATTTTCATCGGCATGGTCATCCCCATCTTCACAATTCAAGACTACATAAAATAAGCACAAACAAGGTCAATACGATGCAAACAAAGCTCAACTCAACCCGACGGACATCCCACCGCCATGGCTTCACGCTCATCGAGATGCTGCTGGTCCTCGTCATCCTCGCCACGCTGGCCGCAATCGTCATCCCCAAGTTCGCCGGCCGCAGCCAGCAAGCCAAGGTCACCCAGGCAATCTCCCAAATCGGAAGCTTCAAACTCGCCCTCGATACTTTCGAGGTCGATAACGGCTTCTACCCCCGTGACCTCAATGCCCTGTTCGAAATGCCATCCGGCACCACCGCCACCCAGTGGCAAGGTCCCTACCTCGAAAAAGGTATCCCCCTCGACCCCTGGGGTAATGCCTACGTCTATGAATTCCCCGGCCGACGCAACATCAACGGCTTCGATATCATGTCCATGGGACCCGACGGCCGAAACGGAACGGAAGATGACATCACCAATTGGGACACCGACCGGCGCTAGCCGCAGTCGCTTAAACCGCGCATGACCCGCAGGCAACCAGCCCACCGTAGTCCGCTCGCCCCAGCCTTCACTCTCATTGAGCTGATCGCGGTCCTCGCCCTGCTGGCAACGCTCATGGCCGTCGTGGCACCGCGCCTCGCCGGATCCATGCGCCGCAGGAACCTCCAGCAGGAAGCCGCACGCCTGGTCGCCCTCTCAGAACACGGCCGCGACCAAGCCATCTCCCGCGGCACCCCCATGATCGTGTGGATGGACCAGCAAACCTCCTGGATTGGACTCCAACCCAAACCCGGCTTCCCAACCAACCAAACCCCCAACATGGAATTCCAGCTCCCCGCTGACCTCCAAGTCCAAATCGGCAATAACACCGGAAACCTCCAGCCATCCCCATCCCAGCTGCTGACCCTCATGGAGTTCTCCCCCGAGGGAAATGTCGAGCTCCAGAGTGCCCAAACCATCCTGCTCCAGGATAAGTCCGGCTCCACCGCCATCGTGACACTCAAAACCAACGGCTGGGGCTATGAAACCCTCACGGAAGAGGACTATGAACTTCGATTGCGCCAGCTCCCGCAATAACCAGTCCGGGTTCACGTTCGCCGAGGTGCTCGCTGCCATGCTCTTCCTCGCCATCCTCATACCCGCCGTCGTCGAAGGTATCAGCCTCGCCAACCGCGCAGCAGTCACCGCCGAACGCCAGTCCGTCGCCCTCCAACTCGGTGAACATAAACTCAACCAGCTGCTCCTCGATGAAAACCCGCTCTCCTCCGGCTCCCAAGGCGACTTCGGCAACGCTTACCCCCTCTACTCCTGGAAACTCGACCGCTCAACTTGGCGCGAAGACTCCATGACCCAACTCACGCTCCGGGTCGCCTTCACCGTCCAAGGCCGCCAACGGGAAGTCTCCCTCACCACCCTCATCGATGAAACCGCCACCGAGGAATGACCCGGACACGAACCAGCCTTAGCGCCAGCCAAGTCCGCCACCCAAAGCGGACTGCCTCAGGGTTCACGCTGATCGAAGTCATGGTCGCCTCGCTCGCCAGCGCCATCCTCATCGTCTCCCTCTACGGCGTCTTCTCCCGCAGTATCCGCCTCCGCGATAACGCCACCTCCCGCATCGAAACCCTCCGCAACCACCAACAGGCCGCCCGCATCATCCGTGATGACCTCCGCCACGGACTCGTCACCGGCGCTCGCCTCGCCGCCACCCTCGAGGGCTCGCCCCAATCAGAAAACTCACGCTTCCCCGGCTACCTCAAAATCACCACCGCCACCGGCCCCAATACCCCGGGCAACTCCTACGGCGACCTCCAGGAAGTCGCCTACTTCATCACCAATGACCCCTGGTCCACCAACCAAAACGCCGGGGCCCTCGTCAGAACAATCGACCAGAACCTCCTCGCACAAATACGGGAAATCTCCCGCGAAGATGTCCTCCTCCACAACGTCGAGGCCCTCGAGGTCCGCTTCTTCGACGGAAATAACTGGCTGGATTCATGGGACTTCGTCGATACCGAAAGCAGCCTCCCCGCCGCCGTCGAAGTGACCATCCAACCTGCCGGCTATCGCACCAACCCAAACCAAACACCACCAGCCATCCAAATCCTCGAACTCTGGTCGGTCCAAACGATCGCCACCTCCACCAACACGGAATCCGCCACCTCCGACTCCAACACGAACAACCCCCAGCAAAATAACCCGCCCGGCGGGGGTGGGGGAGGGGGGCAGCCTCAACCACCCGGCCAAACCGCCCCCAGATGAGGACCGCTCCCCATACCAAAAAGCCAAACCGCGCTACGGTGCTTATCGTAGTCCTCTGGGTCTGCCTCGGCCTCGTCTCCCTCACTCTCGTGTTCGGTCACTCCATGCTCATGGCCTTCCGCGGCAGTGACCAAAATATCGCCGGCTACCAGGCCGACCAAGCCATAGAAGGCGCCATCCGCTACGCCCAATACCTCCTCGCTAACCTCGAGGAACCCGGACAATTGCCCCTGCCGGAAAACTATCGCCGGGAAAAGGTCCCCATCGGTGAAGCCGCCTTCTGGTTCGTCGGCCGACCCGCATCCACCAGCAATAACCGATCCCCCGTCTATGGCCTGACCGACGAGGCCTCAAAGCTAAACCTCAATACAGTCACCCAACCCATGCTCGAAACCCTGCCCGGTATGACCACCGAACTCGCCGCCAGTATCATCGATTGGCGGGACGAAGACGACGAAATCACCGAAGGCGGCGCAGAAACTGAAACCTATCAGCTCCGAAAGCCGTCTACTGTCTGCAAGAACGCTAGATTCGAAACCGTGGAAGAGCTGGCACTAGTCAATGGAGCAACGTGGGAGATCCTCTTCGGAGAGGATCTCAACCGTAATGGCGTCCTCGACCCCAATGAAAATGATGGCAGTGCAACACCTCCAAATGATAACGCCGATGGCCGCCTCGACCCCGGCCTGATCGAACTCTTTACGGTCTATTCAAAGGAATCCAATAGCCGTGAAGACGGCTCCGCCAAACTCAACGTCAACCAGCCCTCAGAAGACCTCACCTCCTTCCTCCAGGAAACCCTCGGCGAGGAAACCGCCAACCAGGTCATCTCCCGCACCAGCGGAGCCCAATACCAAAGCCTCATGCAGTATTTCATCCGTAGCCAGCTCTCCCCAGACCAGTGCGACCTCATCGCCAGTGACCTCACCACCACCAACGAGGAACAGGAAGGTCTCATCAACGTCAATACCGCCAGCGAATATGTCCTCGCCTGTATCCCCGGTATCGATGAACAAACCGCCGCCCAAATCGTCTCCACCCGCGAACGCCAAAATACCCCCCACAAAAGCGTCCAATGGATCGTCGATATCATCGGTGAAGAAAATGCCATCCAAGCCGGCCCCTTCATCACCGCACAATCCTGGCAAATAACCGCAGATGTCGCCGCCGTCGGCCGATACGGACGCGGTTACCGACGTGAACAAGCCGTCCTCGATGCCACCCAAACGCCAGCCGCCATCCTCTACCGACGCCGCCTCGGGGGCCTCGGTTGGGCCCTCGGCACCCAGACTCTCCAGGATCTCGATCGGGACTTCAGCCAACGATGAATCTTAATACCTCAGACCTCCGCTCCCGCTGGAGCATCCCGACCGTCCTCGCCCTGAACATCGAATGGGACCATATCGGGATCATGCACGTGCGCCGTGATAACGGTGACATCCAAGTGCTCCAATCCCTCCAGACCCCCATCACCGCAGATTCAATCCTCGAAAACCCCGACCAATGCGGAAAGCAACTCGCCGAAATCCTCGCCAAAGCCGGCCTCCGCGAAACCCGATGCATCGTCTGCGTCCCTAACCACTGGGCCTTCACTACCTCAACCGAGCTCCCGGAACTCTCCCCCGAGGACCTCCCGGGCTTCATAGAGCTCAAGGCCGAAGGTGAGTTCCCCCTCGCCGCCTCCGACCTCCTCATCGCCAACTCCGCCTGGACCATCCCCGGCCACCCCACACAAACCACCATCGCCGGCCTCCCCAAACGTAAAGCCGATGCCGTCCGCCAAATGCTCTCAACCGCCAACCGGCGCGCCATCTCCATCTCCCTCGCCCTCAACCCCGACTGGACCCAGTCCAGCCATGGCGACCACTCAGGAATCAATGTCCTCGTCAGCGAAAACCACATAGACCTCGCAGTCCTGCTCGGTGGAGGCGTCGCAGCCCTCCGATCCATCCCCGTCCAAAATGGATCCCTCCGCCCCGATCACCTCAACCGCGAGCTGCGCATTACTCTCGGCCGATTGCCAGCCGAAGTCCGATCCCAGCTCAACAAAGCCAGATTCCTCGGAGAACCCCATTCCACTTCTGCCCTCCTCGAATCCGCGCGGGAAACGCTCAATAAACTCGGGCTCCAAGGCATCATCCCCAGCCCGCCGCGGGACTCGACCGCCAAAAGCCAAACCGAAACCGCAACCATAGCCGTCGCCGCAGCCCGCCACCACCTGCACGGACTCCCCATGCTGTTCGAGTTCGTCGCACCGGAAACCAACAAGCTCCAGCTGTTCCTCCGCCGTCATGATACCCGCAAAAACCGCTGGGCCGCCGCCGCCACGCTCGTTGCCATCCTGATCCCTCTCATCAGTGTGGTGCTCCGCTCACACTCGGAAAAAAGCCTCACCCGGGAATGGAACACCATGCAGCCCACGGTTAGGGAACTCGAGGAACTGCAGGGGAAAATCCGCCTCTTCCGACCCTGGTTCGACCAGGACACCCCAACTGTCCAGTTACTCCATGCTCTCGTGAATGGATATCCCGACACCGGTGATGTCTGGGCCACCCGGGTCGATATCAAAGAAGAAAATCAGGTCGCCTGCACCGGCTTCGCCCGTGACCAACAATCATGGCTCAACTTCCTCGAAAGCCTGGGAAAACAACCCGGCGTGGCCAACCTCCAAGTCCGCTCCGTCCGGGGTGAACAACCCCTCCAAGTCGACTTCAGCTTCAACTGGAACCCACAACCGTGAACGTCGAACAACGCACCAAATTCCTCAAAATCGGCGCGGTAGCGTCCATCGGACTGCTCGTCCTCAACGCCATCGTCATCGAACCCGCCCTGACCGCCTGGAAAGACCAAAGCGATCGCCTCGCCAAACTCAAAAAGCAAGTCACGCTGGGCCGCCAACTGCTCGAAAGGGAACCCTCCCTCCGTCAACGCTGGCAATCCATGACCTCAACCGACCTCGCCGAAAATACTGCCGAGGCCGAAAATGACCTCTTCAAGGCCGTTGGCCAATGGGCCCGCGACGGCCGCATCACGTTCACCTCTCTCAACCCGCAGTGGCGCACCTATGACCTTGAAGGTTACGCCACTATCGAATGCCGGGCCACCGCCACCGGTGATCAGGCCGGCATCGCCCGGTTCCTCTACGAACTCGAAAACTCCAGCCAACCCGCCCGTATCGAAAGCGCCGAACTGCTTTCCACCGACAAAAACGGCGATAAAATTAGCGTCTCCCTCCGCTTCACCGCAGTGCGCATTCTCCAACCCGGCGCCTAATCCCCACCATGAACTCACAACGCGCCACCCTCAAACGCCTCAAAGCCGCACTCGGTGCTGCACTCCTCAGTCTCGTGCCCCTCATCGCCCCGGCCCAAACCCAAACGTCACCGCCCCCCACCGAAGACCCCCGCGAATCCCTCCTCCAACTCCTCCGGGAACGCAATATCTTCAACCCCAATCGCAGAGGCCCCGTGCGCGAAGACCGTGAACGCACCCCCACTGATCCCGAACCTCAGCGCGAAGCCTTCCAGCTCATCGGAGCCCTCACCACTCCCGATCAACACCTCGCCTTCTTCGATGGCTCAGACCCCGATTACCGCCGCGTCATCAACATCGGAGAGGTCATCGCCGGATTCAAGGTCACCGCAATCTCCACTACCTCAGTTCAACTTGAACATGAAACCAATCAGATCGAAGTTGCCGTTGGAACAGGCTTGGAACGGGTAGGGGACTCCCCCTGGAAAACAGCCTCCACCCCCGCCCGATCTGCCAGCCCCACCATCAGCGAAAGCTCTGCAACAACCGACCCCGCAAGTAGTAACAGCACCGAAGGCACCCCCACCGGAAACGGTGAAGAAAATGATGTTTTAAAGCGCCTGCTCGAAAGACGGCGCCAGGAAGAATCTCAATGAAATATTACCTCCCCTCCATACTGGCTACCGCAGGACTCGCCTGCGCCCTCAGCTTCGACATCCAGCTGCTGGCACAAGAAGGCCCGCCGCCAGAAGCTGACGCTGTCATCGAATCCGTTGGCTTCGAACTCGCCCCCGACGGAGAACTGGAACCAAGCAACGCCGTCGTCATCGAACTCCCTCCCGGCGCTGTCCCCCTCCGGGGCAGCATGGATAACGGAGTCCCCGCCCAAGGTGAATTCGACCCCCGCGCGTTCTTCCGACGCGAGGCAGAGGGCAGCCAATCCGGCCCGCCTGAACAGGGTAACAGCGGCAACCTCAACCGCCTCCGCCAACGGATGGCCGCCTCCCAAAACACACCCGGCTCAGCCCCCTTCCAAACAGACACCACGCAGAATTTCACCCAGCCCACAACCAGTATCACCCCAAGTCCCTCCGGAGATATCCGGCTCAACTTCAAGGACGCTCCCGTGTCCCAAGTGCTCAATTACCTCAGCGAAGCCGCAGGCTTCGTCATCGTCCAGGAAAAGGAAGTCTCCGGCACCGTGAGCATCACCAGCCACCAGGGCATCTCCCAGGAGGAAGCCGTCGACCTCCTCAATGCCGTCCTCGTCGAAAAAGGCTACGCCGCCGTCCGTAACGGACGCATCCTCAAAATCGTCAGCCGCTCCCAGGCCCTCACTATGGACCTCCCGGTCCGCTCAGGCGCTAACCCGCAGGAAATCCCCAGAAAAGACGAACTCGTCACTCAAATCATTCCCGTCCGCTACGCCGACGCCACCAAACTCATCGAGAATATCCGCCCCCTCCTCGAGGAAGACGTCACTCTCAGCGCCAATGAAAGCAGTAACGCCATCGTCATCACCGATACGCTAACCAACATCCGGCGCATGGCGGAAATCATCCAAGCTCTCGATACCTCAATCTCCAGTATCTCCGCCATCCGTGTCTTCGCACTCGAATACGCCGATGCCACGGAAGTCGCCGACGTCATCAAGGAGGTCTTCGCGTCAGATACCTCCTCCTCCAGCCGAAACAACTTCCAGCGCATGATGCAGCAACGCTTCAACATGGGGGGCAGGGGAGGCCCGCCCGGAGGCGGCAGCTCCAGCGCCAGCAGCGAAGCGCGTAACGCCGCATCCCGCGTCGTAGCCGTCGCAGATGAATACACCAACGCACTCGTCGTCAGCGCCCCCGATGAACTGCTCCCCACCATCGAGCAAATCGTTCAGCAACTCGATACCAACATCGCCGATGTCACCGAAGTCCGTGTCTTCCGACTCGAACATGCCGACGCCGCCGAACTCGCCCAGCTCATCAATGACCTCTATTACGACCAGTCCAATACCTCATCGTCCTCCCGCGGCGGCATGCGCGGCGGCGCCCCCTCCTTCTTCGGCCGCGGCGGATCCAGCAGCACCCAACGCAGCCAGCGCTCCCTCATGCAGTCCCGCGTCATGGCGGTGGGCGACCCCAGAACCAACTCGCTCATCGTCAGCGCCGCCCGCGAAACGCTGCTCACGATCTCCGAAATGATCGGCCGCCTCGACGCCAGCTCCGATAAAAAGCAAAAGGTCTTCGTCGTCCCCCTCGAACACGCCGACGTCGATAACGTCGCCGAAGTCCTCCGCGGCATGTTCGACAACGGAACCACCGGCGGATCCAACAGCCGCTCCCGCACCGGCTCCTCAACCACGGGAACCAGCCGTCTCAGCCAGCGCGTCAACACCGGCGCCAGCACCGCCAATACCACCCTGAATAACTCCCGCGGATCCGGTGGATCCGGCGGCCGCTAAACCATACCCTGTCCTGACCCAAACGCCCCACGCCAACTACCCCCACACCATGAGCCGCACCCCAAACCTCAAAACTCTCGCCCTAACCGCCTCCCTTGCAGCTGCCCTCCTGCCAGCCAACGCCATACTCGCCCAGGGCTTCGGCGGCGCAGGCGGCGGCCGATCCTCCGCTAACCTCGAACAACGCCAATACCGCAGTAATACGCTGCTCGGCGATGCCATCATCCAAACCGATCCGGAAACCCGCTCGCTCGTCATCATTACCGATGAAGCCACGGAAATGGAGATCAGCAAAATCATCAAGAACCTCGACCGACCCAAACCCCAGGTCCTCATCAAGGTGCTCTTCCTCGAGGTGACCCACCGCAAAAGTCTCGATGTCGGGGTCCAAGGCAACTACACCTACACCCACGAAGGTATCAATAGCGGCTCCATCGGCAGCGCCCTGGGACTCTCCGACCTGACCACCGGTGGATTCTGGAGCATCGCCTCGGATGACTGGGAAGTCACACTCAAGGCCCTCGCCGAAAACGGCAAACTCGAGGTCCTCTCCCGTCCGTCCATCCTCGCCAGGAATAACCAGGAAGCGGTCATCGTCGTCGGCCAGGAAATCCCCCTCATCACCGATAGCCGTATCACCGACCAAAACTCCACCATCAATACGGTCCAATACTCCGAAATCGGCATCATCCTCCGCGTCACTCCCTTCATCACTTCAGAAGGAATGGTCGAAATGATCGTGGCACCCGAAATCTCCACGCTCACCGACCAAACCATCCCCATCTCAGTCACGGAAAATGGTTCGGTAGGATCGCCCGTCATCGCCAAACGATCCGCCGAAACAGTCGTGGTCACCGCCGATGGCCAAACAGTCGTCATCGGCGGACTCATGGAAAACCAAAAAACCGAAGTGGTTAAGAAAGTCCCGCTCCTCGGTGACATCCCGCTCCTCGGAGCCGCCTTCAGACGAACCACCACCGAGGAAGAAAAGAAGGAACTGCTCATCTTCCTCACACCCGAAATCGTCAACAACCCCAAGGAAATGGGCGCCCTGTCAAAACGGGAAGCGCAGTCCCTGCAACTGGCACCCAAATCCTTCAACCAGGAAAAGGTCAGCCAATTCATGGATGACCTCGAATGGAACGAAGACGACGCCGCGTCCGGGGAAAACCTCGACCCGGTCGAGTAAACCTCACGCCCCGAAATTGGCAGTCCGGCTCCTCAGCCCACCCCGGCTGCCAGCACCCCCCTGCTGCCAGCACACCCCTGCGGAATCATTTCGAGGAGAATTGATCCTCCTTGTCCCGGAATAACACGTTGAAACTCGTCAGCGAGCCGTAACAACGCGAGATATACTGCTGGAATTCCACCTTCTCACCATCATTCAGACCCTCATGCGCGTTCAGCTTCTGCTCCAAAACACGCAGCTGGTTGCGGATACCCACGATCTTGTGAAAAAACGTCTCCACCGGCAAATCCTTCGCCTGCAAGGTCGGATCCGCCGGCCGCAAAACCAGCTTGCCCCCGTTCCACTTCGTCCCTAATTGCCGAACCTCCTCATCCCCCCGCTCCAAACCCAGCGCCCCCACAACTTCCTGCACCGTCTCCCTGATCAATTGCTCCAACGGCTTCGCCATCCCCGTCAAAACCGCCTGCGCATCCGCCGGCTCTAATCCACTCGTCTCAGGCGCAACAGTCCTCCGGCCATCCGCAAATTGAACGTCCACCGTGTGCTCGTTCATCGCCTTGATTTCCCCAACCCCATACTGCGGATGCCGCACCTGCTGATGAATATGCAAACTCGTTAGCTTCATGTTCGTAAAGAATGCCAATCTGACAACTCCCACCCCCGCACGCAAGCAGCACAAAACCAAACCATCTGCCTCACACCCGCTGACGGATTATTGGCGCATGTGCGCAAATAATCCGTCACCCCTTCAGCCCTGTATGAACTCCCCACCACCCTTGAGCACAAAGGCACCACTAAAACGGAGTCGTCCGCTTCAATAAGAACATTGCCAACCCCACATCATCGAGCCGCGGCCGACTCGAAAGGCCGCCCCCCGCCAGTGCAAACCCACAAAGCCGTTTGACCTCAGCAAGACACCCAACAAAAAAGCGTACCACTTCACAAGTGATACGCTTCGATAAAAAGAAAAAGCCCCGGCCTACTTCTTCGGCATCATCCCCGTATTACGGGCATAATTAAACAATCCCCCGGCATCAATCACCGGCTTCACATCACCCAGCGGTTTGGTCGAAAACACCTTGCCAGTCGCGTTCACCGTCAAAGTGCCCGCCTCCAAATCCACCGTCACCTCATCACCCGTATTCAGGACATCCACCAATCGCTCAGTTAACTACACCGGATATAGCTCCCCGGTCGCCACAGAGTTGCGGAAAAAAATCCGCGCAAAACTCTCCGCCAATACAACGCGGCAGCCAGCCGAGCCCAAGGCAATCGGGGCATGCTCCCGCGAGCTGCCACACCCGAAATTACGCCCCCCAACGACAATCGGATACTTGCTGTCCAGCTCACCTTCCTCCACATAACGCACGGGATTCAGCGGCTCAGGAAGGCCGCACAGCGCGTAACTGCCCAGCTTCTCATACTCATCGGGCAGGGTAGGCACCAAATTGAGATACTGCGCCGGAATGATCTGATCCGTGTCAATGTTGTCGCCCACCACAAAAACCGGGCCGCTAATAACGCTCTGCATGGACGAGATAATTGGGCGCGCAAGCCCCAGGTTTCAAGCAGGATTCCGCCAGCCACTACCCCAAAAACCAAACGCCCGCGTCCTTGCTCCAAGGAATGACCTCCATATAATCCCGCGCGTGCTGGACATTAAATTTATCCGCGAACAGCCCGATGTCGTCCGTGAACGCCTGGCCGCCCGGGGGGGTGGAGAGGAAACACACGTCGATACACTCCTGCAGCTGGACGAATCCCGGCGCAAGCTCCTCGGAGAAGTCGAAGCCCTGAAAGCCCAGCGAAACCGAGTCTCCAAAGAAATCGGCGCCCTCATGGGCCAAGGCAAAAAGGACGAAGCCGAGGCCCGCAAAGCCGAAACCCGCAACATCGGTGACCAAATCACCCGGCTGGACCAGGAAGCCGCCGAAGCCGCTTCCACCCTCGACAACCTGCTGCTCCGCCTGCCCAATTTACCCCATCCTTCGGTACCCCACGGCCGCTCCGCCGAGGATAACCCCGTCCTGCGCACATGGGGCGATAAACCCAAACACGACTTCACCCCCAAGCCCCACACCGACCTCTGCAACAGCCTCAAACTCGTCGACTTCGAAAGGGGAACCAAACTCTCCGGCAGCGGGTTCCTGCTCTACACGGGCTGGGGAGCCCGACTCGAACGCGCCCTCATCCAGTTCCTCCTCAACCTGCACATCCAGGAACACGGCTACACCGAAGTCGCACCCCCCTTCATCATCGCAGAGAAATGCATGGTCGGGGTCGGCCAGTTCCCGAAATTCATGGACCAAGCCTACGCCGTCCGTGAAGGACTCGACGACAACTCCCTCGGCCAATCCTTCCTGCTCCCTACAGCCGAAGCTCCCGTCGCCAATATCCACCGCGAGGAAATCCTCGCCGAAGAACAGCTTCCCATCCGCTACGTAGCCTACAGCCCCTGCTTCCGCGCTGAAGCCGGAGCCTCTGGCGTCGGCACCCGGGGCATGATCCGCGTCCACCAATTCGATAAAGTCGAACTCATCCAGCTGGTCCACCCCAACCACGGCTACGACACGCTCGAGAAGCTCGTCGGCCACGCCGAAAAAGTCCTCCAGCTGCTAGGCCTGCATTACCGCGTGGTCCTGCTCTGTACCGGCGACATGGGCTTCGCCAGCGCCAAAACCTACGACATCGAGGTCTGGGCACCAGGGCAGGGGAGCTACCTCGAAGTCTCCAGCTGCTCCAATTGCGAAGACTTCCAGGCCCGACGCATGCAATGCCGGGTAAAAACCTCCGACGGCCCCAAGCTGCTTCCCCACATCCTCAATGGCAGCGGCACCGCCTTGGCCCGACTCTTCGTCGCGCTCATCGAGACCTGGCAACAAGCCGACGGCAGTATCCTCATCCCCGAACCACTCCGGCCCTACCTGGGCACAAATCGCATCACACCACCGGGAGCCTGAATTTTCCCCATACCTTGATCACCCCCAAATCAATCGCTTTCTGACCAGAATGAGAGTGCTCCTAGCCAGCAGCGAAGTGCATCCCTACTCCAAAACGGGAGGCCTTGCTGATATGACCGGAGCCCTCGCCAAATCACTCGCGCGCGCCGGGGCCGAGGTCGTCATGGTGACCCCCCTCTACCAGGGCATCAAAGAACGATTCCCCGAACTCCGCCTCCTGCCTTACTCAATCGATGTCGCCATGGGCAACCGGCACATGCATGCCAATGTCTACCGGCATAGCCCCATGCCTCACCTGCAGGTCCTGTTCGTTGACCAGCCATCCTACTACCACCGCAACGAACTCTACCAGGAACACGGCACCGATTACGCCGATAACGCCGAACGCTACCTTTTCTTCTCAAAGTCTGTCGTCCATCTCGCCCGACACCTGCCTCTCCCCCCCAACCTCCTTCACCTCCACGACTGGCAAGTCGGACTCGTGCCCTTGCTGGTCCGCCATCAAACATGGAAGGAAGGATGGGCAAACCCTCCCGCCACGGTCTTTACACTCCATAACCTCGCCTACCAGGGCCTCTTCCCCCCAACGCAATACCTGCTCACGAACCTTCCCTGGGACTACTGGCAGCCGGGCGTGGAATTCTACGGCGCCATGAACTGCCTCAAGGCCGGAATCCACCACGCCGACACCATCACGACAGTCAGCCCCCGCTACGCACGGGAAATCCTCACCGAAGCCTTCGGATTCGGCCTCGATGGCGTCCTGCGCCACCGCGAAGATGACCTCGTCGGCATCCTCAATGGGGTCGACTACGATGAATGGAAAACAGAGGGAAATCCTTACCTCCGCCACTCTTTCAACGCGAAAAACCTCCGGGGCAAGGCACTCGAAAAAGCGGCCCTCCAGAAGGAACTCGGGCTGCCCGTCAAACCCCACACCCCGCTCTTCGGCAATATCAGCCGCCTCGTCGACCAAAAAGGCAGCGATCTCATCCTCAGCGCCATGGAGGAAATGCTCGCCAATGACCTCCAGTATATCCAGCTCGGCAGCGGAATGCCCGAGCTCGAGGAAGGCTTCGTCCAGCTCGCCAAACGCCACCCCGACAAGGTCGCTACGCACATCGGCTACGACGCTGCTCTAGCCCACCGCATCGAGGCCGGAAGCGACTTCTTCCTCATGCCCTCACGCTATGAGCCCTGTGGCCTCAACCAGCTCTACAGTATGCGCTACGGCACCATCCCCGTGGTCCGCTCCACCGGCGGACTCGACGACGCCGTAACTGATGTCACTGAAGACCCCAAAAAAGCCAATGGCATCGAATTCAGGGACGCCACCGCATCCTCCCTCGCAAGCGCCATTCGCAAAGCATTGGCACTCTACTCAGCACCACGCGCCCTCCGTAGCTTCCGCCAACGAGCCATGGCCATGGACTTCTCCTGGGAAGGCACAGCCGAACAATACCTCCGCATCTACCGACGCGTCAGTGGACTGGAGGAATAGAGCAGGGGAGGGACCCACCCCTCACCGATACGCCCCGGCAGTATATCGATTCCCCGGGTTCCAGATCAGATACGATTGAATCCCACGCTCCCGACACGCCCGAATCTGCTCCTTTACCTCGGTGATCCCATACGTCCGATACTCCTTCAGCCAGCTCGCCGTAAACGCCTGAAGCCAAGGCCGCAATTCCGCCGGTGTCACCAGGTTCCGGTTGCGCTTCAAGGAATCATCCAGCCCACGCGCAATCACACCATACGGCTCCTTGTCCGGAACCCGAAATCCATAGACATCAGGACCATAATGACTCGGATACATCATCGGACACAGGTAATCCACCGCGTTGCTCACCGCCTCCCAATACTGCCCGATGTTCATGTCGTCCCGCACGGTACAGACCAACCCGAAAATGTCCGCCGCCAAATAAACCCGCATCGGTGCCAACTGCCCCCGCGCCTCCAATAAAAAGTCCTGAATGGACTGCGCCTTCGAAACCCCGCTCGCATTCCGATAATCCAGCTTGCGACTGCGGGAAACATCCGGAAAACGAATGTAATCAAACTGAATCTCAAGGAAACCCGCCTCGGCCGCCTCCCGAGCCAAAGCCAGATTGTAAGCCCGAAAATCAGGATCATAGGGGCTCGCCCACGTCAGGCCATCGCGGCTCTCATACGGCTTCCTCGTCTCGGGATCCATGATCGCCTTTCCCGGATGCGCCCGCGTATATGAGGGATCCTTAAAGGTCACAATCCGCGCAATCGGATAAATCCCATGCTCCTTCAGTCGCTTGATCAAGGGACCCACATCCTTCATCACCGGATCCTTCGCCCCGGGATGATACCGCCGCGCCGCCTCAGTCGGCATCAGTAAATCACCACGGTCATCCTTGAAATCAATCACCAGCGCGTTGATGTCCGTCGTGTCAGCCAACCGAATCAACTCGTCCAACCGTGACCCCGATACGCTGTAAAGTGTCGCATACACACCCCGGGCATCCACCCGCGGATTACCCTCATACTCCAGCTTGGTCAGCGGACGATAAACCAGGCCGGCGTAATCCGCCGGATACATGACCTCCGGCAAACCCGAGCCCGCCAAAGAGGAATCCACGTCATACCCAACGCTCACACCCGTAACCGCCAAACCCGGCTGCACAACCTCACGACCCGCGGCCGCCCCCAACTCAGCCACGCAAACCAGACCGAGAACCCACAGCCATGCCCACTTAGTCAAACGCATGATCCCACCACGACGCCTCACACCTCCCACATCCACGCACTCGCTCTTGATTACACCACAATCTCTGGTCATGAGCCGTCGATATAGGCCCCCAAATGCCTCCCGGGCAATCACGGAGTTGCCCCGAAGCCCACAAACCCAACAGGGCAGGGAAAGCCACAACCCCCAAACAACCCCAAAAGCCCCATATTCCCAAGCATAGAAATTAAATATAACATACATTGTGCGACATTGAATAGCCTCCACCTGAAAACCCCGGCCACAGAGCCTGCCATCACCAGAAGCCGAAAAAGTCCCCCGAAAAGCAATTCTACCGATACCCCCAACCAAACCGATCCGATATCGGCCAAAAGACAAAACTCGAGCGACCGACCAGCTGCTCCTGCGGAAACGCCCCCCAAGCCCGGCCGTCATGGCTGTTCATGGTGTTGTCGCCCATGGGCAAATACCGCTTCGGAGGCACGACATAAACGCTGTTCTCGTCATCGAACAACGGCGCGATGTTCCGTTGGTAACCCGGCGGAATAGCCTGACGAGCCACAAAATTATTTACGTGCCCCGAGTATTCATCCCGCATGGGCGGCTTCGCAGGATCAAAGCTGTAAACATTCTCGAATCCCGGCGTGCTGGCATCCAGCCGCTTGCCATCAATGATCAAATGCCTGTCATTCCCAATCTGAACACGTTCACCAGGCATACCCACCAGCCGCTTAATATAATGCGTGTCCTGAATCAGTGCCGGCATCCCCGCCGAGCTGAAAACAATGATCTCGCCCCGGTGCGGCGGACGAAAATTGTAAATCATCCGGTTCACAAATAAATGATCACCGGCAACCACCTTCAGGCTGACGATCGGCTCACCTTTCCGATAAACCCTCCCAATCCTCAAATCATCACCCGCATTCCTCGCCTGGTCCTGCACGCTGCTGAACGAGGACGGAAAGTAAACGGTGTATCGCTGGCTTCCCACCGTGAGCGTCTGCTTCTTGATAAATGGAAACACCAGCGAGGCCCGACCCAGCTCCCGCAACGCTCCATCCTCACGCGCAACGACATGCATATACGAAATGCCGTGCCACCACTTGTCCACCGTCCACCGCCTAAACGCCCCCGGCACCACCGCGTCCGGATCCTCCTTCAAGTTGGTCGAGACAATACCCCACAAAGTCGGCTGGGCCGAACCCGTGGGAATCGCCATCGGTTGAACAAAAAATGTCCTTAAAGCCAGCACCACCGCGCCCGTCACCAGCAATACCTCAATATTCTCGCGCCACGCCGGATTCGGATACGGCCTCAAATGCTTTTGAACCACCTTCTCCAGATTCTCCAGCACCCCGTCCAAGTCCTTCAAATCCCCGGAACGGGCCACCTCCCGAACCTCCCGCACCGCCTCCCGCACCCGCTCCACATGCCCCTCTGGCAACAGGTCCTTCTGGGCACGCGCCATGCGCTCAACGTGACGGCATGCGTCCACCGCATGGCGCACTTTCTTGGATAAAAACCAGCGAAGAATCATGCCTTCAATACCTGAATAAACGCTTCCTGCGGGATCTGAACCGACCCAATCGCCTTCATGCGCTTCTTGCCTTCCTTCTGTTTCTCCAAAAGCTTGCGCTTACGGGTAATGTCACCACCGTAACACTTCGCCGTCACATCCTTGCGCAAAGCACCCAAAGTCTCGCGAGCCACAACCTTGCCGCCGATCGCCGCTTGGATGGCCACCTGATACTGCTGCCTCGGAATCACATCCTTCAGCTTCGCCGCAATCGCACGCCCACGCCCCTCAGCCTTCGTCCGATGCACAATGCACGAAAACGCATCCACGCTCTCGCCATTCACCAGGATGTCCAGCTTCACCATGTCGGATTCCTGATACCCGTCATGCTCGTAATCCATCGAGCCGTAACCCCGCGTAATGCTCTTAATCCGGTCATGAAAATCGATCAGGATCTCTGCCAGCGGAATCCGGCACGTCATCATCACCCGACGCGTGTCCAGGGTCTCAGTGTGATGCAGCTCTCCCCGCTTCTCCGAAACCAAGGCCATCATGTCGCCAATATATTCGTTGGGACAAATCAGGAAGGTCTTCACCATCGGCTCCTCCACATCACGAATGTAGGTCGGCTCCGGCATGAAGGCAGGATTGTCGATCTCCTTCACGGTGTTGTCCGTCATGATCACCCGATACACCACGCTCGGATACGTGGCGATGATGTCCATGTCGTATTCCCGACGCAACCGCTCCTGGACAATCTCCAGATGCAGCAGCCCCAGAAATCCGCAGCGAAAACCAAAGCCCAGTGCAACCGTGCTTTCCGACTGATAAACAAAGGCCGAATCGTTCAGCTGAAGCTTGGCCAAACTCGCCTTCAACGCCTCATAATCAGCCGTATTGATCGGGTAAATCCCGCTATACACCATCGGGTGAATCTCCTGAAAACCCGAGAGCGCCGGTGCCGGCCGCTTGCTGTCCGTCAGGGTGTCCCCGATCTTCACATCCTTCGGGCTCTTGATGTTCGCGGTCAAATAACCAGTCTCACCCGCCACCAATACGTCGCGCACATACGGCTTGGGATTGAAACTCCCCACTTCCTTGATCTCAACGTTCTTGCCCGAGTGCAGCAGCTGAACCTGCGTCTTCGCCCTCAATTCACCCTGAAACACCCGCACCAGAGTCACTACACCCCGGAAAGAATCGAAATAGGAATCAATCGTCAATGCCTGGAGCGGCTTGGTCCGGTCCC
>JBMTVN010000031.1:0-22346 GCA_049451415.1 Limisphaerales bacterium
AGCTGCCCAATCCCGATATCGAGGCACTAGTAAACGGCGGCTAGCTCATGCAGCTTTTGCTCAACCTCGGGATCAATGCCCTCGAGTCCTCCAAAGAACCTCACGAGGTATTCATTTCCACTCGCTTCTTGTCTGACCCCATACTCCTGGAGGAAATGCCCGATACGGACTCACAGCGGGTCATCAACCGGGAAGGACTCAAAAAGACCGGCCCTTTTGCAGTGATCGAAGTGCGTGACACCGGCGACGGAATCACCCCGGATGTGCTGAACAAGATCTTTGAGGCGCGCGCCACCGGCACCTACTTCTCCACAAAAACAGACCGTGGAGGCACCGGCCTCGGCATGGCCATCATCTCCAGGTTCATCCGTAACGCCGAGGGCATACTGCATCTCCAAACCCAACCGGGCACAGGCACCTCAATGACCGTCTACTTGCCAGCACGAAAGTAGACCTCCTATCCCTGCCCCACTGCCCGCACCGGCCCGCAGCCAATCCCAATGGCCAACCCGGAAGCACTGGGCCAACTAGCCCTTCATGCCCATCAGCACACCCACCCCGGACAATTGCCCGCCTGAGGCGCTCACCAGGCAAACCTACCGCCGCGAACAATGGCGCGCCGTATCCAACGGGATCCTCGAGACTGCCGGCAACCTGTTCCTGCTCCTCATCGCCGTGCGCTGCTTCCAAGCCGGAGCAACCGCCAAGGCACTAGTCGCCAGCGGAGGAAGCATCGGTCTACTCCTCACACCCTTCGTGGTCTCAATGGTGCAACACATGCGCTGGCCAGCCGCCAAATCTGCCGGCTGGCTCGCCGGCCTCGGAGCCCTCACCCTCCTCATCATGGCAGCCATCCCCACCCTGCCAGTGTTCGTCATCGGCAGCGTCATTTCCATGGCTTGTGCCTCAGGCTCCGTCCCACTCATGACGCAGGTCTACCAGGAAAACTACCCCCACAACCAGCGGGGCCAGTTCTTCTCGCGCACCATCATGATCCGTATCGGAATCGCCGCCCTCTTCAGTGAACTGGCCGGCCAAGCCTTCTCCCAACACCTGGACGAGTTCCGCCTGCTCCTGCTCATCTTCGCCGGAGCCTTCCTCCTCGCCGCCTACCACCTCAACCGATGCCCATCCCAACCTCTTCACCAAAAGGGCAGCCTTAATCCCCTGAGCTCCCTGCACTATGTCCGCTCCGACCGCCTCTTCCGCCAAATCCTCCTCGCCTGGATGCTCATGGGCTTCGCCAACCTGATGATGCTACCCATGCGCGTCGAATACCTCGCCAACCCAAAATACCACCTCGCCCTGTCCACCTCCGAAATCGCCTTCCTCGTCGGCGTTGTCCCCAACTCCGCCCGACTCCTCCTCAGCCCCCTCTGGGGCTGGCTCTTCGATCGCATGAACTTCTTCATGCTCCGCGTGATCCTCAACCTGGGATTCGCCATCGGTATCCTGACTTTCTTCACCACCGATAGCATCACAGGCCTCCTCCTCGGAGCCACAGTCCACGGCATCTCCAACGCCGGAGGCGACGTGGCATGGGGACTCTGGGTCACAAAATTCGCCCCCGCAAAGCGAGTGGCCGACTACATGTCCGTCCACACCTTCTTCACCGGAATTCGCGGCGTGCTCGCACCGCTGGCAGCATTCCACCTCATCAACCGACTGCCCATAGCCCACGTCAGTGCCATAAGCGGCGGCCTCATTCTCGTAGCCAGCCTCATGCTGCTGCCTGAACTGCCAGTCTTCCAACGCAAAAAGCGCTAGAACCCAAACCACTCAACCACGTGCCTGCGGGAAAATCCGGTACAGCAACAGGTAAATAATCACACCCGTAACACTGACATACATCCAGATCGGCCACGCCCAACGCGCCCAACGTTTGTGCTGTTCAAATCGCCCGCGAATCGCTTTCCAGACCGCAGTCAACACCAACGGCACAACAACCATTGCCAGCACGGTGTGGGAAATCAAAATCGCCAGATAAAACGGACGAAACCACGCAGGCTCACGAAAACGCGTCACCACCTGTACATTGAAATGATACGTCAGATAGCAGGCCAGAAACACGACAGAGGTGACCAGCGCGGCCATCATGAAGTTCCGGTGACACTTCTCCCTCCCGGCTTTGATGGCACGGTAGCCAGATGCCAGGAATACTGCGCTCAGTCCATTGAGACAGGCGTTCACTAAAGGTAAGTCTTCAATACTCATGCCCGGACTTTGCTCCATCCAACATTATTCTGATCTCTCCCTCAGCAAATGGCGGATATCCCTCATGGCCTGCGAGACCGAGGATCTCTCTGTCCCCTCGTAAATGCCACGCAAGCGACCCCGCCGATCCACCAGCACCCACTTGGTACTGTGAAGAAAAAGATCATCCTCCGCTTCCCTCTCCTCCATCGGCTTTTCCGACAGCGCCAACAAAAACTCGTCCATCACCAGTCGATTGATATAACCCCGCTCCGCAGTCAAAAAATCCCACCGCCCTCGACTAGCTCCTTCCCGCTCACCGTAAGCTCTTAACACCTCCGGAGTGTCAAAGTCCGGGTCTGCGGTGAAGGAAATCAACTTCACATCGTCACTCTTCGAAAGCTGACGCTGAATCTCGGCGAAATTACGGGTCAACTTCAGGCAAGGCCCAGGGCACCTCGTGAAAATCAAATCCACCAGCCATACCCTCCCCTCCAGCTCCTTCGAAGAAAAAACTTCCCCCCACTGGTTCATACAAACGAAATCCCCCACCTCACGCATCACCGGCAAACGGGATACGCCAGCCTCCTTCGCGCGCAGCCAACCATAGACACCAAGCAATCCAACCGTCCCCCCAACCAGCAGGAGTAATCCCACCAGCATACCTCGACTGGAGCGCGACCTGGACACAGGTGACAACCTAACCCGAACTGCTCCCTCCGCAACCCACAACTCAACTGGTTTCTATTCGTAGCTCACCGGAGCACCCGCGGCAGAACGTGCCTTGTCAGATTGATCCAGTACCCACTTCGCATACTCAGCCTCAGAAACCACCTTCAAAATACCAAACATGCCGTAGTGAGAATTACCACACAGCTGGGCGCACGTAATCTTGTATTCACCCTCCACCGTCGGGGTGAACCGGGTCGGAATACTCATCCCGGGAATCGCATCCTGACAAATCCGCATCGAGGGGATCGCAAAGCTATGAATCACGTCCAAGGACGTGATATGCGTCACAACCGGCCGCCCAACCGGCACCACGATCGTCCCCTGCACCACAATGTCATCCAAGGCATCAGCATCACCCGAACGATCCACACCAAAGGGATCGGATGCAGTGCTGAGCTCCGGCTTCTGACTCCCCAAAATGCCATCCTGACCACCATAGTGAGCAACCCAATTGAACTGCCGACCAATCACATGAATCACGGTAGCGTCCGTCTCGGTCGGGGGCTTGTTCACCATCGCCGCCCACAGTGGAATGGAAAAACCAATCAGCAGTATTGCCTCTAATAAAACCACACCACCCTCAAGCCAACTCGTGACATGAGTCTGGGCCCCAGCGCGGTTGGCACGCTTCTGGCGCGTGTCACTGAACCGATAGAGAGCATAAGCAAAATACGCAAACCAGCCAATGAACAAGGCGAACATCAGCCAGTGAATGTAGGTCAGCAGATTGTCGATCCGATGCCCGTGCTCCGATGCCAATACCGGAAGCTGCAATACGGTCGTCTGAAACCAATTCAAAAAACTTTCCATTGCTCCAATCCTCTAAACTATTCCTGCCTCTCCCCCGCCGCCCCATCACTCTCGGCATCCTCGGCCTCGCTCAAGCGTGCCTTTCGAACCAACACAATGCCCGCCGTAAGAAAACCACCCAAAACCCCGGCCACAACGACCAGTAACGCCACAATACCCATGTTCATCCCCTCGGCCATCTTCGAATCAGATTCACCGAAACAAGTGGCACAAGCCTGCAACGCACTCCCGTAACTCACAAAGAGAAACAAGGAGCACAGCCGGCAAACAGATCGCAACCACCTGAACATATCAGCGTCCATCAGCGTGCCAATGTCCGAAGCTTCCTCACCACCGCCTTGCCGTAAACCATCAAGGTTACTCCCAGCACCAGCCAGCCAAGGCCCATCGCCAAAAGCATCACTCCCCCCTCACGGCCATACATCATCAGCAACCCAACCCCCAGCCCCAGCGACAGGAGGATCGACGATATAACAAAGATAATGTGCAAAAACCTAATGGACATCGTGACCTCCCGCGTGCGCTGCAGGTGCGTGCACCTCGTGCATAAAGAACTTCGTCTCGTCCGGGTGACTGCTCCGGGCCACGAGAATCAGCGCCATCATGGCCGCAAATAGAAAGAAGGTGCAGAACAACAGCATGTAGGTGGACATCGTCTCCGACAGGAAGTGCATGTAAAACAAGAGGACCAAGGTACCTCCCGCTACTGCTAACCCCAGCTGAAGCCCGATTTTCAACGGGCCCTCAAAAGGCAGGAAAGTCGCCAGAACATTAGCCCCGACAACCACCAATAACACCCAGAATAATTTCAGATGGCTCTGAACCATCTTCCTGATATCTGCTGCGCTGCTCGTTTCCATGTGTCAATCAAAGCAAATAAAGCACCGGGAACAAAAACATCCAGACCAAGTCAACGAAATGCCAGAAAAGCCCGCTCACCTCAACCCGGTTGGTGTAACGCTCCGGATCCGTCTCCCACATCCCCGCTCCCGGTCCCCAAAGATAAATGTTAACGATGATCCCACCCACGATGTGCAGCGCATGCAGCGCAGTCAGCGCAAAATAGATGGCGAAAAACGTGTGCGTGCTCGGCAAATAGCCATGCTGAAACTTCGCCGCATACTCCATGCTCTTTACCCCCATGAACAAGATGCCCAGAGCAATGGTCAGCCCCATCCATAGCTTGTATTTCCCGAAATCCTTCAGTTTCAAAGATGCCCAAGCCAACATGATGGTAATTCCGGAACTGATCAGCACCAGGGTGTTGAACGTCCCCATGGGAATGCTCAGGTGCTTGTCCGCTCCATAAAGCCAGTTGGGATGCCCAACCCGCAATAGGATGTAGGAGGAAAACAAAGCCCCAAAAAGCATCACCTCCGATGCCAGGAAGAGCCACATGCCAAGCTTGGCATTATACATCCCGGTATCTTTCCGGGCCTCAACTGTATACGGAATATCCATGCGCTTTAAGCCCCTTTCACCTTGGCGCCAGACGGCGGCTCGTTCTGGGGGAGAAAATCACGGTCACTACCATCAGGACTATACTCGTAAGGACCACGGTAAACCCGCAGCTCGCCCACGAAATTACCGTGTGGCGGCGGTGTCGGTGTTTGCCATTCCAGGGTGGTGGCTCCCCAAGGATTGTCCGAGGTCACCTTGCTCCCCCTGGTGATGCTGACGAAAAAGTTGATGATGAAGGGAATCTGCGAAACTCCCAGCATCCAGGCCGCATGGGAAATGCCCTTGTTCAAATCAATGCTCAGCTGGGACAAACCCACAATACCCTCCAGCGGATCGTTGCTCCCCGCATAAGTTACGCCTCCGTCATACATCCGGCGGTGCATGCCAGCCAACCCCTGGATGAACATGGGCATGAAAATCAGGTTCATGAAAATCAGGGAAAGCCAAAAGTGAACCTTCCCCCAAAACTCGTTCATCATCCGCCCCGTCGCCTTGGGGAACCAATAGTAAATACCCGCAAAAATTGCGAAAATCGTCCCCGGAGCAACAACGTAATGAAAGTGCCCGATCACGTAATACGTGTCGTGCAGTTGAATGTCCGTCGAACTGAAACCCAAGGGCAACCCGGTCAAACCACCAATCCCAAACATCGGCAAGAACGCCAAGGCAAACAACATGGGTGTGTTGAATCGAATGCTGCCCCCCCACAACGACATCAAGAGGCAAGTCAGGAGAATAACCGAGGGCACCGAAATCATGACAGTCGTGGTCTGGAAGAAGGAGGAAATCTTCGTTCCCATGCCCGTCAAATACATGTGGTGAGCCCAGACGATGAAGGACATGAAACCCATCGAAAGAGCGGAATACACCATCAGCTTGTAGCCCCAAAGCGGCTTGCGGGTGTTGTTGGCAATAATGTCCGCAACAATACCCATCGCCGGCAAAATCAGCACATACACCTCAGGATGGGCCAGGAACCAGAAGAGATGCTGCCACAACAAAGGACTACCACCACCTCGACCCTCGAGCATCTGCCCGCCAATCACCAATCCCGAAGGCAGGAAAAAGCTGGAGTCAAAAAGGTTGTCCATGAGCTGCAACACACCAGCGGCTTCCAAAGGAGGAAAGGCCAGAAGCAACAAAAACGATGTCACAAACAGAGCCCACGTCAGAAAAGGCAAACGCATCCACGTCATGCCTCTCGGGCGCAACTGGACAATAGTCACAATCAGATTAGCAGACCCCAGCAAGGAGCTGGTAATCAGCAAAACCATTCCAATCAGCCAGAAGGTTTGCCCATCAAAGCGATTGGCCATGTCGGCCACGGATGCCAGAGGGGAATAGGAGGTCCACCCCGACTTGGCGGCGCCCCCGGGAATAAAGAAGCTGGCCAGCATCACCACCCCACCCAGGAAGTAACAGTGGTAGCTCGCCATGTTCAGCTTCGGAAACGCCATGTCCGGCGCACCAACCTGAATAGGAATCACGTAGTTGCCCACCATGCCCGCCAAAAGCGGCACCACAGCCAAAAAGACCATGATCGTGCCATGCATGGCGCCAAAGGAATTATACAGGTCAGGCAACATCAACCCGACTCTCCCCTGGGAATCCGTCCCCACCACTTCGCCCCCAAGAACCTTGTAGAGTATCTCCCCGAAAATCGGAATCGACTGCCCGGGATACGCCAGCTGCCAGCGCATCAGCGCCATCAAGCTGAAACCCAAAAACAAAAATAACAAAGCCGTCACGCCATACTGAATCCCCACAACCTTGTGATCGGTGGAGAAAATGTACTGGCGCAGAAAACTCTGCTCTCCATGCGCAGCATGATCGTGAGCATGTGCATGGCCCATACTGGCGGTCGCGTCAGCTACCTGCATAGTCTCATCCTTCCCTTCAGTCCGTTCAACGAAGCGCGCAAACTAGTCATTCGTGATTAGGAGTGTCAATCTTCAAGCCGGTTAAAACTTAATTCTTAGTGATAACCATCAAACCCAACACAAGCGGGAGATATAGAATCGAAACCAAGAATAATCGACGGGCACTCAAGGGATCTTTCGCCGCCCGAAACTCCACCGCCCGCCATAGAAATAACAGGCCCGCCACCAAGGCACCCGCAGCGTAAAACATATTCACCATGCCCAACCAATATGGCGCAACACTTACGGCCAGCAACCCCACACAACAAGCAACCGACTGAAAGGCCGTGCGAACTCCCCCCTCATCCACCCCGGGCAGCATCTTGAACCCACCCCGCTCGTAATCCCCACGATACATCCACGCAATAGCCAGAAAATGAGGAATCTGCCAAACCGCCAGCAGACCAAATAAACTCCAAGCCTCAATCCCGACCTCGCCACGAACAGCCGTCCAGCCCATCACCGGAGGCAGAGCCCCGGGAATAGCCCCAACCCACGTGTTCCAATGGGTAACCCGCTTCAGCGGAGTGTAAACCATCACATACGTCAACAAGGTCGCCGCTCCCAGCAAAGCCGTCATCCCGTTCACCATCCACCACAAATAACCCAGCCCTCCCGACGCCCCCGCCACGCCAAACCACAACACCGTCTCCGGCCTCACCCGCCCGGCCGGCAAAGGCCGATCCTGCGTTCGAGCCATCAGCGCATCCGCATCCCGCTCCATCCACTGGTTTAGCATCGCCGCAGCAGCGGCTACCGCCCCGGTGCCCAGCAGCGTGTTCAGAAAAAGTAACCAGTGCGGCACCCCCTCACTCCCCACGTAAAAACCCACCGCAGTCGTAATCAGGACCAACAAAGTCAGGCGAGCCTTGATCAACTCAAGGAAAACCCCAACAGCACCCCGCTCTACCGCCGGAGCCGCTGAAACTGAACTCACTGTCGCTTTCATCTCGTCAAAACACCCGCCGGAGCAAGATCCACCGGAACCCCGGCGCCATCCTCAGCCGCATCACCTCGAACGCCTACACCCCTTCTCCATGCTAACGTCACCAAGAGCCACCCAACCACCAGCAGCATGCAACCCAGCGCAACATGAACCGTAGTCAGGTCCGCAGACTTGTTGCTCCATACCGTGATGGCCCCCAGCAAAACCTGCAAATACCCCATCGTCGCCCAAACTGCAGTGCCCCGACTCAAGGTATGCCCAGCCCCTAAAACACGCCGGGTGCGGATCGCAGCCCAAGTCAACAAAACCACAATCCCGCAGCCGGCCAGCCTGTGGGCCATGTGGAGGTAAATGTCCGCAGCCTCCAGCGTGTTCACCGCCCGTAACTCCGGCCGCTCGCGATTGTATCTCGCCAAGGCCTCCGCATCCGTGGCCGGCCACAACCGACCATACGCCAACGGAAAATCAGGAACCGCAAGACCGCTGTGTCGATGCCTCATTGAGGCACCCAAAATCAACTGAAAAAAGATGGCAACCGCCGCCGCCAACACTAAACCCCGATACGCCCCCGCCCCAGCCAGCGGTCCGGCATCCCACACCTTCCGGGTAGCCACCCACCAACGACTGAGCATTAACGCGATCAAGCAGGACAGAAACAGCAGCATCTGCCCCAAAGTCCCATGGAAAACCCCTAAACCATCCCGCATCAGCACAACCCTCAACCCACCCAGAATCCCCTGCAAAATCACCCCAATCAACAGAATCACCCCCAGGGTGCGCAAGAGCCCCGATGCCGGACTGCACCGCGGCCAAAACCACGAAAAACCAAATCCAACCACCCCGGTCACAACCCCCATCCACCCCCAGTCCCGATGAGCAGGGGCTAAGACCACCCCGGCCAGGGAAGCCAAAGCAATCATGACCCCCACCCAGCGCAGCCACTTCCTCGCCGGAGATCCCTGCAGCCAAATCATCTGCACCAAAACCAGAAATCCAACCCATGAACCCAAAAGCCGGTGCGTGTGCTCATAAAATATCCCCCCAACCCATTGGGAGATCGGAAAGAAAAACATGTTGTAGCCGTAGGTATTCGGCCAGTCCGGCACCGCCATCCCAACCCCATGACTCGTCACTAAGCCCCCCAGACAAATCAACGCCAGCATGGAAACAGCCGTCAATACAGCATGAGCGAACCTGATCTTCTGACTTTTTTTCTCCAGCATTTCTGAAAAATTAACCAACCTTCTCATGGTGAACCCGGAGCCTGCAAAGGCTCCGGGTATCATACCGCAAATTTCTCTGTTCGCGAGAGAAGCTACTTCAATTCTACCGTAAAATCCGCTTTCACCTCACCGCCTGAGACCGTGATCTCATGGGCAACCCCCTCTTCCTTGTTGTGCGTCTTGCGGTGGTAAGCCATCAAGGTATACTTGCCATCCGGCACTCCGCTGATCTTGAAGTTCCCCTTCTCATCCGTAACCGCAAAGAACGGATGATCAAACACACCCACATAGGCAAACATCCAGGGATGCACATCGCACTTGAAACGGACGGGCACCTCAGCCTTGTCAAAGGTCTTCTTTGTCACCATCCCCTGAACGGGTTGGGCGAAGTTGAACTCCTTGTTCACAGTCGGAGTGGCATGAACGTTGTGAAGGGTCGGATCGGAATTCCGAATGTCGATGGTCTGCCCCACCTGAACCGCGGTCACATAAGGAGAATACTCGCAACCCTTCTGGTCCAGTAACAGGGACTTCGTCGGAGCCGGCCATTCCTTCTGCTCCAAACCGCTCTTAATGTAGACAATCACATCACCCAACCCGCCATCCGGTGAAACAACATAGAAACGAGTCAAAACCGGTTCAGTGTGAAGCGCTCCACACTTCGGATCCGCAGCCATGTTCACCACAACTTCCTTGTTCGGAGTCCCCTTCAACGACACCTTGCCAACGATGTCCGCCGCACTCGCAGCAGTCATCGAAGCCAACCCCAACATAAGAGCAGCATTAACAGCGTAGATTCTCATAGTTATTCGATTCCTGAACTTAATGTAAGTTGTGCCAAACTAGCACCGGGACAAATCCCCATCAAGGGGTTTTATGCAGCCAGACGCATAAAGCATCCAACGCCTTGCGCCGATGGCTAATACGGTTCTTCTCGATCTCCCCCAACTCCGCAAAACTCCGCGTTTCACCAAGAGGAACAAAAAGCGGATCATATCCAAATCCGCCATTCCCAGAACGCGATTGCGCAATAACCCCCTCGCAAACACCCTCGAACGCTCTGGTATCCCAACTCTTCTTTCCCTCCCCGCCAAAGGTGCAAAGGGCCAGGACACAACGAAAGCGAGCACGTCGCTCCACCTCCGAACTTCCCTCCAACAGCCGTAACAACTTGCTGTTGTTCGCCTCATCCGAAGCATTCCCCTCCCCGTCCTCCGCCGCAAAACGCGCCGAACGAACCCCCGGTGCCCCTCCCAACCCATCGACCTCCAACCCCGAGTCATCAGCCAAAACCCACCCCTCCGCTGCACCACCCCGCTCCTGAATCCAAGAGGCCAGCTGCTCCGCCTTGGATCGGGCGTTGCCCTCAAATGAATTCTCCAACTCCTCCAACTCCGGCACATCCCCAATATCACCCATGGAGATACACTCCACCCCACGACCCAGCATCGCCCGAATCTCCAACAACTTATGACGATTCCGACTCGCCAGGATCAACCGCCGCCCTCGAACCTCACTCATGAACACCATCCTCCAGCTTGCAAAAAAAATACCGCGCCACCTCTGCGTTCACACACAGACGATGGCGCGGCATCTTTGACATAGAACTAAACCGTGACCGTCTTTCCAGGCACCGCAACCGGATACAGACCATCCGCATCAGGCTTCAGCCTCGGTTCCTCATTCCACCCCAACTTGGCCGGGAACAAGTCGATCTCCGAGTTCATCGCATCATCAAACAAGACCTGCTGACCACCGTAGGTAGCCATGCGCCCCATGATGCCCGTCAAGGTGCTCTTGATGCCATACTCCGAGTTATCCAGGGTCTTGTTGTTCAGGATCGCATCCATCAGCTCGTCATGCTCCTGCTGGTAGGGATCAATCACCTCCTGCGAACGGAACCGATACAGGATCTTGCGATCATGCCCGCGCAGGATGTGCGGACGGTCAGTCTCACCAATGCCCTTCGTTCCGATAATGTGCTCGGACACGTTCGCCCAGGTGTTCGGCTGATGACGGCAGTAGCTGAACATCCGGACTCCATCCGAATACTCAAACTCCACTGCGTGATGATCATAGATTTCGCCGTAATCCTTGCCCTTGCGCACCTCGCGACCACCCATGCCCTGACACTTGCGCGGGAACTCGTTCTTCACCCAGTTACACACATCAATGTTGTGCACGTGCTGCTCAACAATGTGGTCGCCGCTCAGCCATGCGAAGTAATACCAGTTGCGAATCTGGTAATCCATCTCGCTCTGGTTCGGTTGCCGCGGATTCACCCACACGCCCGCCCCGTTCCAGTAACAACGCATCGCTACCACATCACCGATCATCCCGTCGTGAATCCGCTGGATCACTTCACGATAGCCCGGCTGGTAACGCCGCTGCAAACCGACCACAACCTTAAGGTTCTTCGCCTTGGCCTTCTCCGCTGCCGCCAGCATCTTGCGAATGCCAGGACCATCCGTCGCCACCGGCTTCTCCATGAAGATGTGCTTGCCCTTCTCCACCGCATACTCGTAGGTCATCGGACGGAATCCCGGAGGTGTGGCCAGAACCACAACGTCCGCAGCATCAATCGCCTGCTTGTAGGCCTCCAACCCCACAAACTGGCGGTCAGCCGGCACATCCACCTTGTCAGCATGCGCATCCTTTAGACTCGAGAGACTGGAAGTCAGCCGATCCTGATAGGCATCCGCCATCGCCACCAGCTTGCACTTGCCAGTGTTCAAGGCCTGGTTGGTCGCTCCCGAACCACGCCCGCCGCAACCAATCAACGCCAGCTTCAACGGCTCGTTGCTCGCCTGCGCGTGCGCCAGACGCTCCACCGGCAGCGCACTCAACAACGCTCCGCCAGCCATAACCTTGGACGTCGACCCCAGAAAGCTCCGACGCGAAATCTGGGACTGTTTTTGGGGAATTATGATTTTGCTCATGGTGTGTGAATCACTTTCTGCTAGCTGTCATCACTCTATTGCCGCTCAGTCAGGGTGTTCCAGCGCTTCGCCAATGTCTCCGCATCAGGCACCTCCAACGGCCGAACGACCCGGAATCCAATCATCTTGTTGTCCGACAACCACCAAACGCTCTTCGGCAGCTGGGGATCCGTCATCTTCCACGAAGAATCCGACGCCCGACGCGCTCCACTGCGAAGAGTCTCGGCCATGTCGTCATAGGAACCACCGCGTGCCACATGGGGATAGGGCTTGGTCGGACGGTTCCACGGATTCTTCACCCCGTCCTTCATCCAGCTGTAGTCCTCGCTAAACGCATCGGAACACCACTCCATCACGTTGCCGTGCATGTCATACAGACCCCAGCCGTTCGGTTCCTTCTTCCCTACCTTCTGGTAAACAAAATCACTGTTCATCTCATACCAGGCCCGGTCCTCGAGATCGTCCGGGTTGTCGCCAAAATTGTAAGCCGTGGTCGTGCCCGCGCGACAGGCGTATTCCCACTCCGCCTCGGTCGGCAGCCGATAATAATGCCCCGTCTTGGCACTCAGCCACTGACAGAACTTGCTCGCCGCATAATGCGTCATCGCAATGGCAGGGAACCCGTCCTTGCCCATGCCAAAACTCATCTCGGTGTAAGGCTTGCTCGGACGAGCAACCGCATCCGACGCCTCATCATACTCAGCCTCAGTCGGCAAACTGTCCTTATACTTGCGCTCCTCGTCGGAATACATGAACAAGGTATACATATCCCAGGTTACCTCGGTGGTCATCATCCAGAAGGGGTCCAGCTGCACCTTCACCTGCGGCCCCTCAGAATCCTCACGACCCTCCTCATTGTCAGGAGTCCCCATCACAAACTCGCCCGCAGGAATCGGCGCCATCGAATACGACACCTTCGTGCCGGGAATGGTCGCCGTGTAGGCCTTCATGTCCGCAGCACTGCGCACGTCGTTGTTGGCCTCCAATAATGGCGCAATGTAATGAACGGAATCATCGGTCGTGGGAAGCTCGATGGTCGAACTCGCAACCAACTTACCGCCCTGAGGCTTCCAGGCCTGAAAGTGCGTGCAATACCAGCTCGTCGGCCTCCTCACAAAGACCGCAATCTGCCCGCCTACCGGTACCAAGCCGGAAACAACCTCATCCTCACCCATTTCCACCTCCGCAACCGCCTTGGGCTCAGTCACACCATCAAAGCTGTAATGCGCCGCGCGTGAGCCGTTGCCAAATGTCGCCACCAGCCCCGCACCTTCGCCTTCACCGGAAACCGCCAGGAAACGAACGGAATCACCCAGCGAATACTCCTTGCTCCCGGCGACCCGATACTGCCCGCCGCTCTCCGACAACTGATAAACCGCCAGATCCGAACCGCCCGAAGTGTAGACAATGACACTCGCCGTCTGCGATTTTCCGAAACGCCCCACGACATAATCCGAACCCTTGGGCAAACCATCAATGCGTAAGGCTTCAACCGCCACTCCACTCGAAAAATCCGCTACGCGAAGATTATCGTTGGACTCCGTCCGCACCAGCGCCGCCGCCAGCGTTTTGCCGCCCTTCTTAAGAATTACCGGGTTCGCGCGCACCACCTCGCCGTCCAACTCCAAATCCTCCAGCGGCGTACCGGCACCCCCCTCGTTCCTGAGGGTCTCAAGATGATGCTCCACCGGGGCATTATAGACCGTCGAGGTGACCAAATCGTCCAACCCGTTGTTTCCATCCCCTCCAATGTCCAACGCAACCAAGGCATTCGGCCCCAGGGTCGATCCCATATACATGCTCGCCGAGGGCTCCGCATCCGGATCACTAATGTCGAAAATATTGATCAAGCTCGCCTCAGCCGCAGTCAAAGCCAGCGCGTCCTTCCCCTCCTCCAATAATTGGCCAATGGCCACCCCATTCACCTTCGGGATCTCAGCCAGACGAACCCGACCCCAGCTAAACCCTCCCGACTCGTCCTGGTAGCCGACCCGGTAACGGCTCATCAACTCATACTTCGACAGGAATCGGTTGATCACGATGACATCGGTCCGACCGTCGCCGTTGAAATCGCCGGAGCCGAAAAACTCCTTGTCCGTCTCATAAACAAATGAAGGCGCTGCCATGGCCGAGGCGGATAGCAGACCCAAAGTGAACCATGTGGCGGGTCGATACATGTTAAGGGGAGTTCGATGATGTCTGTTCATATAAGGGGAAAGCCGGTTTACCACTCCACGTAGCGTTCCGGCCAAGTCTTGAATTCGGTTATCACTAACACGACGCATGTTCGGGTAACAATTGAAACAGGCGCAAACATTCAACTTTATCCAAGTGTTTGTCAATCAACGGATTCCAATTCCTGCTAATGATCCTCATGACCGCTTGCTATGTTGGACGCACCCTGCCGCAAATTCATTCAACCTGAACCACTACCCGCCTCCCCCGATCAGGACTCGTCAGCCCGGTTGCCGCACACAATACAACTGGAATGGCTCAGGGAGACCCAAAACCTCCTACGCCAGGCTTTTTTTGGGCAGGACGCCGCCCCTCAACACTGCACCCCAACCGCAGAGCACCTCACAAGACCCGCTTCCGCACCGTCAACCCCCTCAGGGCCGCAGACGGAAAAAGCGGTTGCCATCCGCCACCGAAACCGTCAACTCAGTGACTCCAACGGTGTTACCCTCATCCGCCCAGGCACCCTGAGGATCCGACGCAGATTGCAGCTGATAACCGGTCTGATCCCACATCACCACAATGCTGTCTCCCTCCCGCGCCAGAGCCAGCATCGGCGCATCCGGAGGCGTGACTCCACCTTCAGCCACCAACCGGTAATACTTCGGCTGCCCGGAAAAAGCCTCGGCAAACTCCATCACCCCGGTCGTGTTCTGCCCCACATTGGACCATGGCCCCAGCAACGAATTGGCCGATTGCAGCTGGAACCCTGTTCGATCCCAAGTCACCACCACGTTCCCACCACTCAGGGTCACTGACATCACTGCCGGCTGCGTCACAACCTGCCCCACCTGCACAGTAACGGCCGGGGAGGTCGTCTTCGCACCCAAATCATCCACCGCCAAAGCCGTAATCTCATACACCCCCGCAACCGCAGCCAGCCACGTGGAACTGTAAGGCGGCACCACGGCAGTATTCAGCCAGACACCATCAATGTAATACTCCACATAGGCAACACTGCCGTCCGAGTCAGCCGCATCACTGGTCATCTGCACTGTCTCTCCCGGCAAGACGCTCGTCCCTGTGACCGGACTGGTAATCACTACGCTGGGCGCCCGATTCGTCACCTCCACACTCACCAAAGCGGAACTCTGCTTCGCCCCCCTGTCGTCCATGACAACCGCATGCACAGTATGAACTCCAATCGTCGCCCCCACCCACGCATGACTGTAAGGCGCCTCCACGTCGGTAGCCAACAGCTGCGAATCAGCAAAGAATTCCACCTGCACTACCTGCCCATCGGTGTCCGCCGCAGCCGCAGCCAAGCCAATAACCTCACCCGAGCCAAATTGCTGCCCTTCCACAGGAGCCGTCAAAGTCACAGTCGGCTGCTGGTTCCCCTGCCCAACCTCACCGTCCAAAGTCAGATTGTCCAACCGGCCAATGGCTCTGTTAACGTCCAAAATACCGTTATACACCGCGTAATAGCCCACCAGACGCTCCCCCCCAACCGGCAAAGGCATCGTCGTCAGCAACACCATGGGCGTGGTGACCGCCTGCGCCCCCTGATACCCCACCGCAGTCAAACGTGCCGTCGCTCCGGGTAACACCTCCAGGTCGTTCGTGCCCGGCTCCTCAAACACCACCTGCAACTTCACAGGACTCGCCGGATTGTATCCCGCCGTCATCCCCGACTCCGGTACGTTCGGCGGCTGAAAGCCGGGATCCACCTCTACCCCCTCCTCGCTAAACAACACGGATTGCTGCCTGACTCCTGTGCCTAAATCATAGACCGCCACCTGGCAATACGTGCGACTCGTCCCGCTCCGCAACGCAAATAACATGCCCAGCGAAGTCTCCTCGTTCAGCCACGCCACCACGCCGCCATCCAGATCAGAAGCCGTCACCGCCGGAATGAATTCCGCCGACACGGTGTAATTCACACCCGTCGCCACATACGCCGTCGCATACCAAGCGGTGTGCATCGGCAAATCAAAGAACTCCTGCACCACGCTCGCCTCCAGATTCCCTGCCGGCGTGGTCGCCAAAGCAGTCGTCGCCGATGGCGAAGTCGGCGGTGAAGCCAGCCGCACCAAGCCGTCAGTCGCGGTGCCATCATTCACCACAACCGCACCTGAAACCATCCACACAGACGCCAGCAAGCCGGCTCCAATACAAGACAAGGACTTCATGAAAGTGAGCAATTCTAGATCGAGCCTCGCCATCCCACACTCCAGCCCTCTCAGCAACTCGCCAAACATCAAGAACTTCGCGCAGGAGACCAGCCGAACCTAAGGAAGCCCAACCCCCGCAGTCAAGGTTGGAGTCAATACCGTGCCACCACCTCCACATCCCCCATCCCTCCAGGCAATAACACCCAGTCCCCCTCCACCCGATGCCAGACCTTCCCACCCACTCGCACCTCCTTCCACTCCCGCCCCTCCGGATGACGGAAGCGAACCCGCACCTGCTCCGGCGGATTCCGCATCGCACCCGACAACCGACAACGCAACTCACCGCGGCCACCCGTATACATCACGCTCACAGGCCCAAACCAGCTGCCCCAATACCCCACACCCTCCCCCTCCAGCACCAAGCCGAATGGCGCCGCATCAAACCCCGCCCCCCAAACCAACCCGCAACACCCAAGACAACCAAAAACAATTCTCCAGACCTGCCCGCTCCAGTTCATCGCTCTCATGGCCTTGCCTCGTTGAAATGCTCCGGCTCCCTACACCCCATCTTCCCCGGATCCTTCGCATCAGGCACCCCCGCCCGTAGTCTGTCAATCCTCCCAACAAACCTCCGCCATCCTGCACCCCCAACCCCGCCGGCCACCCACCTCCAAAGCCCAGTGACAGGAGTCTTGCCCGCCAGAAACAAACCAGCTACGTATCTAGCCACCCCAAATTATGAAACCCGCGCTCTCCCGTCGTCGTTTCCTGAAATCCACGGCCTTCGGCACCGGCTTGCTCCTGCTTCCAAAAGCCCGGACAGCCTTCGCCTATGACGCCAATAGCAAATTGAACGTCGCCGCAATCGGCGTCGCCGGCCAGGGTCGAAGCAACATCAATAATGTCCACAGCTGTGGCGAAAACATCGTCGCCCTCTGCGACGTCGACCACGCCTACGCTGCCGACACCTTCAAAACCTTCCCCCAAGCCAAGGTGTTCAAGGACTTCCGGCGCATGCTCGATGCCGCCGGCAAGAATATCGACGCCGTTCTGGTCTCCACCCCCGACCACACCCACGCAGTCGCGGCCATCGCCTGCATGCGACAGGGAAAACACGTCTATTGCGAAAAACCCCTCACCCGCACGGTCAAGGAAGCCCGGGCCATGCGCCTCGTCGCCCGCGAATCAAGGGCCATCACCCAGATGGGAAACCAAGGCTCCGCCACAACCCCTCTCCGCCGGGCCGTCGAACTCGCCCAAGGCGGCGTCCTCGGTGAAATCCGCGAAGCCCACGTCTGGTTCGATGGCGGTAACGCACCCCTCAACCGCCCCACCGATACCCCCGCCATCCCGGAAACACTCGACTGGGAAGGATGGCTCGGCCCCGCAGAATATCGCCCCTACAACCCCGCCTATCTGCCGGGTTCCTGGCGCGGTTGGCGCGCCTTCGGCAGTGGAATCGTCGGTGACTTCGGCTGCCACACCGCCAACATCATGTTTCGCGCCCTCCAACTAGCCAAACTCTGGAACCAAAAACCTGCCGCCCAAGCCAGCCACATCATCCGCTTCGAGTCTCTCCCTTCCGAGGTCAACCAGGAAGGCTACCCCGCCTCCTCCAAAACCCTCATCCAACTCCCCGCCCGCGACTCACTCCCCCCGGTCAACCTCACTCTCTATGCCAAGGAACACCCACCGGAAGACCGTATGCTCGGTTACCCCATGAGCGGATGGGGCGACCTCCTCGTCGGCTCCAAGGGTTCGCTCTACTCCGATTGCCCCTGGAACACCCGTTACGTCCTGCTCCCGGAAGACAAGTTCGACGGTTTCAAAGGCGGCCCCGAGGAAACCCTGCCACGCAGCCCCGGCCACCATCGCGAATGGCTCGACGCCATCAAAACCAACGGCCAGGCTTTCTCACCCTTCGAAATCGGCGGCCCCCTGACGGAACTCCTCCAGGTCGCCAACCTCGCCACCCTCGTGGATGGCCCGGTCGATTTCGACCCCGTCGAGTGCCGCATCCTCAACAACGAAACCGCCAATGCCCTCCTCCATCGAACCTACCGCAAGAATTGGTCTCTCTAAGATAAACCCCAGACTCTAACTCAATCAGCATCATGATCGATCCAGCCAAAGTCGTCAGCATCCACCCCTACTTTAAAGTCAAACCCGGGAACATGCCCCAGGCCCGCGCGTTGCTCGACCAAATGGTCAGCCGAACCACCACGGAAAAAGACAACCTCTACTACGACTTCACCATCAACAACGACACGATCTTCTGCCGCGAAGCCTACATCGGGGCGGAAGCTCTCCTGCTCCACTCCGCCAACGTCGACCCGGTTCTCAAGGACTTCGTTCCTCTCGTCGACATCTTGCGCGTCGAAATCCACGGCACCGCCGGGGAACTGGATAAACTCCGCGACCACTACGCCCCGCTCAACCCCGATTACTACGTGTTCGCCTGTGGCGTTAAACGCGAATAGGCCCGCCACCGCCAAGGTCTCCCTGGGGGTGCTATCGCACCCCCTCAACGGGCACCCACCGCCCAAAAAGCCCCCACCCTCACAGCCGGATATAAACCCGCTTGCGGTGCAAAAACCAACACACACCCACCGCCAGCAACATCCCAGTCACCGAGATCGCTACCTCGCCCCAGCCAGCCCCCACACTCGCATCCACCATCTCTCCCACTGGCCCACCCAATACACGCGCTGCCACATCATCAAACTGCAGCACGTTGCCCAGAAGATAAATGGTAATGGGATTTAACCCTACCCACACAAACGGTTGCGCCCATCGCCGCCATCCGCGCACGTCAATCAACCAGTAAAAGAAAGCCAGGAACATCGCGCTAAACCCGCCCGCCACCAGCACATAACTGCTCGTCCAAAGCTTCTTGATCACCGGAAAGTGGAGCCCCCAAAGAAAACCCGCCGCCACCGCCAAGACTCCGACCACGGCCAGCAATACCGCCTTCCCCTGCCCGCTGCGCTTCCCATCCCTCAAAGCCAGCCCCGCAAATACCCCAAGCAAACAAGAGGCAATCGCCGGTAATGTGCTCAGCAAACCCTCCGGATCATGATCCCCATCCCACTTCCGACCCGGTAAATACTGGGCATCAATCCAGTTCGCCAGGTTAGCACCCTCCTCAAAATTCCCCGCTCCCACCCCGGGCACCGGCACCAAAGCCATCAAAGCCCAATACCCCAAAAGGATCCCCACACACCAAATCACCAGACCACGCGGACGAAAATACAGGAACAACATCGCCGTCGCCCCATAACACAACGCCAGACGCTGCAGCACCCCCAGCAACCGCACACTCTCCCATCCATCCTTCCAACCCCCGTAGTAAAGTATCCCCAATACATACAACAGCACGGTCCTGCGAATAATCCGACGCACCGCCGCACCACGCCCCCCGGCCTCTCGAATCTTCGACAAGGAGAACACCAGCGATACCCCAATGATGAAAACAAACATCGGAAATATCAGGTCGTAGAACCGAAAACCGCGCCACGCCACATGATCCAACTGCAGCGCCAACACGGAAAGCAGCCCCGCCGTATGCGCATGCCCCAAGGCATGACCAATGGAATCACCCCCAAGAATCCAGAACATGTCAAAAACCCGCAGCGCATCCAACGACATCAACCGCTCACCCCTGCCACTCCCCCCGCCGACAACACCTTGCTTCTCCATACTCATGCTCCTCCTCTCATACAACTCAACCACTCGCTCATCACTCAAAACGCAGGCCGCTCAGGAATCTCTCCCACCTGCCCGACAAAAGCACGATACCGTACCCGCAACGCCTCCCCCGCACCCACCCACCGATAACTCGGCACCCAAAATAAACTGCCCCGCTCAATCATCTTCCGCCGACTCTCCGGCATCGGCGACACCCCAAACTCCATCCCTCTCGCCACCGTCACCCCATTCCACGGAGGAATCGTCCTGCAACGGTTCTCCTCCCACATCCCCATCCACGGAAAATCCTCGCGACGCCAAACATACCCAATCAAAATACCTGAATCCGGATTCCAAGCCATGAAATAAGACTCCTCCCGCCCCGGATCCATCAGGTGAGTCGTAAACCCTCCAGAGACCTCAGCGTCCAGCGCCGTCCGCATGTCCACTACCCCGCCACCCACCCGCGGCACCTCCGGCCAGTCAAATTCCGCACCCACCTCCATATAACCGCGACCATCCAGAAAATCGCTCTCATACACCTTCGACCTCGTCGCCGATACCCGAAACTGCGTCCGTCCCGGCACCACAAATCCCTCGCCCAAGGTCACATGCTGCGTCCACGCAATCGGCCGATCAAACGCCGACAAGTTCTCCACTTCCTCCTCAAAGAACAATTCCTGCCCCCCCGAAAAACCCAAGCGCCGTCGAAACCTCAAACGCGACTGCGGCAGCTCAAGGCTCTGAACCAATACACCCCCCTCAACCCCCACCTCATAAGGCAATAAGGACGCCTCCCCATGAACGGTCATCCCGGCAGCCGCCTCCCCCGCCGAGGGACTACCAAACAAATCCAAACACAAGTTGTGCCCCATCAACCCCGCCAACAACCTGCTCTCAGAATTCAACCCATACTCAGGATGCTTCTCCGGATCATAGGCCGATGGCTCCATCGTCGCCCAAGGCGGCTGCCAAAGCGGATTAACCCCGGTCGGCTTATGCAAGATCTCCGCCACGTGCCCCCCCTCGACCAAAACCGTCACCCGCAATACATCACTCTCAATACTCTCGGCTCGTCGGCCCCGGTACGTGGTCATAACGGCCCGATACCCTCGACTCCAAAACCTCAACTTGCAAGCCTCACCCTGCTAAGCCATCCCCCACCTCACGCGAGGCCTCCCTCATCCCCTACCTCATCCACCATTTCCCACATCCCTCAGCAAACGCCCCGCACTGCACCCTGCCCTCTCTCCCTCTCCCCTGCGTCACGCCCCCGCACGACGCAACAACCACCTGCACTGCACTACCTTCTCCACCAAGTCCAACGGGACGTAAAAATAATGGTTCGATGCCTCAAACCCCACCCGGCTGTCCGCGGATTGCAACGCATGCAACCGCTTCGCATCCCGCATCTCCCGCATCACATGCGCCTTCGCCTCAAGACCCCACGCTTGCCCCTGCCCACGCAACCCCAGCCACCGGGCCTGCGTCGCCGCACTCCGCCAGTGAATCGCACAAGCCTCAGCAAAACGTAGTTCCTCCTCCAATGCCTCCCCAACCTCCCCCCCCTCAAGCTGCGACGACAACCTCGCACGCGCCGCATCAAATCCCTCCGCCACCTTCTCCAGCTGACTACACCATACCTCCACCGGATACACCGCCCGCCACCGAACCACATCATCATAAGGCAAACCCACCATCGTGCCCGCATACCCGGTCTCCTCCGGCCACAGCAGGTTCGACGGCCCCATGTGCCACGGAGCGTGATACACCGCACCCACATGAAACGGAAACTGCCGGAAAGCCCGACTATACCCCTGCCACGATTCCTCAACCACCCCGGCCACACGCTCGCCATGCCAACGCTCCGCCACCGAACTCAAACCCCGCCCCTCCAACCCCGCAATGACCGCCTCCAAGTTCGGCGAAGGATGCCCCCCCAGCGTCCACCCCAACATCAAACCATCCACCCCCTCCGCTCTCAGCGCAGCTCCATGCTCCCACGCCTGCGCTACCGCAGGAATGTAAGGAACTGACGCCAGTTCCCACGTCGTTCCAACCTGCACCTTGGCGAGAACCTCCAGCCC
>JBMTVN010000032.1:0-22240 GCA_049451415.1 Limisphaerales bacterium
GCTCCCATACCCCACCCAGTTCCAAGGTCACCCCACCCGTCCCCAAACCACCCAAAGTCCCCAAGACATCGTCCTCCACCAAAGCCACCGGACCATACGCTTCCAGCCCCCAGTCCACCCCCGCCCCCAAACCCGGAACCACATAACGCTCAAACGCACCCGGAAAAAAACCATACCCCACACCACCATCTCCACTCTCCCCCCGCACATAATCACCCACCCCCTCAATCACTCCGCGATCCACCCACACATCCAAGGCAAAGGCCCGCACCACCTCCCCGCCATCACATGCATACCGAACCCAAGCCAAACCACCACTACCCTCCACCCAAACCCGCACCCCACCGCGAACCCAACCGGACCCCAAACACCCACACAGCAATAATCCAAACCAGAGTCCTCCCCTCAGCCTCCACCCCCATCCCCGCTCTCGATCAATCCAACGCATAACCCCATACCCAACCCCACCCACTCAATCCGCAGCACCGCGAATCGTGTCCAGCGTCGCCACGTGCCCGTCCATATAAACCACGAACTTACCGGACTTCGGCGGACGCGCATGCACACCGTCGTAGTCCAACAACAGGGGAATCGTCCCCGGAGGAATGGAGACGACGAAGTTCGTCACCCCACCCGAGAAATCACCCGGCTTCAGTAGCAGAAAAGCCCGATCAGTCTGCGCCTCGTCCATACGCCTTCCATTCAAATCATAGTTCCATTCATAACTGGAACCCTCAGCCTCGAACCGGCCCTTGTCATCCAGCGGACACCGAAACACGCTCGCTCCTGCGTTATTGGAGCCCGCGGTTCCGCCAACATAAGCCGCCAGCACATCACAGATCCTGGGCAGTGGATTCTGCGGATCGACCGGTTGAGTCGGCAGGATCTCCGCCACCGGCAATCGATCCTGGTTGTCATCGGCATAGACGCGGGTGGCGATTCCCAGCTGCCGCAGGTTGCTGATGCAGCCTGCGTTCAACGCCTTGTTTTTCGCCTGGCCCAAGGCTGGCAGCAGCAGGACCGCCAGGATGGCAAGGATCGCGATCACCACCAGCATCTCAATCAAGGTGAAAGCCTGGCAAAGGCAAGGTCTTGCCACTGCCCTGTCTGAGGGAAGAGAAGTGTCCATGTGCAATGGGTCCGGGTTCATCAAAGGAATCGTGGGTTGGTCATGGCTCATGGTGGAACCAGCCGCGGTTCTCTAGCCCCCGGGACCATGCCCCTTCCGCGCAAACTCAACCCGCTGTTCGGGGGTAAAATCGGTGAACCGCCGGGAGGGATCCTGCGGACGCAGCCCTTGTCCCGGCTCAACCGCCCCCTCGCCGTCCTGGACCGCACTGGGACCACTCGATTTCTCTTCCGTTTGCGCGCGCCCGGGCGGGCGCCTCAGCCAAAATCCCGCGGCGATGAGAGCAACCGCCCCCACGATAAGGATGTATTTTCCTTTCATCGAATCCTGCTTCCTGTCGGCAAACCTGGGTTCAGTGTCACCCTGACAATCTGCGCGTTTCCGTAAAGCTCCGCTATGCTTTTGAAACGAACGCACACAATTCCGGTCCGCTATGAGGGATGTGGTCTTACCCGAGCAACCCCATCTCAAACAAGTAGTTAACCTCCTTCGAGCACCCGGAATCCGGCCTCACAGGCGATTTTTGAAGCCAAAAAGGAGCACCAAGGAAACCAACCTCCTTCCTTGCAAACGAGAGTGCCGTGGATCCATGACCACAGCGACCGGACTAGTCGTCCTTCAGCAACAAGGCCACGGCCTTCTTCGCATCCTGCTCGGTGTCGAATCCGATATACATCACGAACCGGGCACCCAGTTCAGCGGCGGATAGACTGCGCAGATTGATCCCTTCGTCCGCGAGTCTGCGGACTAATTCGGCTGCCAGCCCACGTTCATTGGCCCCTTCGATGCGAACAGAATGAATGCTGTTGGCGACGTTGAAACCAACCTCAGCGGCGGCGGCCACTTCAGCATCGCCACGCAGCGGAGTTACAAAGGCCACCCCCTTGCCTGGCTCCTTGGAATCCCGCCTCGCCACAATGAAGTCCAGGTCCGCGCCTGCGTCCTTCAGGGTTTCCAGAACATCCGCCAAGCCTCCGGGGCGGTCTTGCAGCGGCGCCGCCCACACATCAGCCCGTTCAACAATCAGGTTCATATTCCATCACCTCCTGGTCATGCCACGAGTTTGCGGTTGAACGTCCTTGCGCGCCCAAGGCCTACCAGCGCTTTGCAGCCCGGGGGAGACGCAACGATAACATACACCCATGGAGGGCGGCTGCCAATGGAGGCCTGGACGCAGCCCCTCTTTCCAAAGCGCTGGAAATGGCAAATCCCAACACCAACCATCAACCCCTGCCGGAGTTTCGGAACATCTGCGTGAGCACGCCTCTGCGTTTTCCGCGCGCTCCTGTTCAATCACCAGTCATTGCACCCAAACAGGCGCATCGAAACCGCTATCGGGATCGGTATCGAGCGCGCCGCCGGCGCGTGTAGCCAGAAGACCGTAGAGAGAAAACAGTGGCTTCGCCCTTCCTCCTTCGTCCCTACCCTCCGGGGGGGACTACGGCGGACAGGCAGCCCTCTGCGCTTACCCCTTGCCGCTGTGCCCTCTGCGCTCCGCGCTTCCCGCCTTGATGGCCTTGAGCTGTTGGGCTTCCGGACGGGAGGCGTAATAGGGATCCAATGGAAAGCAACCGCTTACCAGACCGTTTCGTGGTGCGGTGGTGCAGTCGCTGAAAGTGCGACAGACGCTCCTGCGCAACAGTTCCTTGCCCTCAACGGCATCGGCAAAAATCCCCGGATAACTGAGGACCATGCGACCGATGCCCACCGAATCCACCCAGCCTGCACGAAGGACGGCTTGCGCGACCAGGGGCAGGTATTCCTGCAGATAAGTATAGCCGGTGCCGAAGAGCACCATGTCTTTGGGAGCCCCGGCCTTAAGCTCGCGTACCGCCTGCACCTGCCGCGCCACGCCAACCAGCGGATCTTCCGGCGGCAGATATCCATCACTCGGAGGATAGGCTGCAGGCCGCTGGATGTGCGGGTTGTAGTAGGGCGAACCGGCGGTGAGGTTGACCAGCCGGATTCCAAGTTCATGGCAAAGCCGCAGGAAAGCATGCGCCTCCCTGAGGTCGTGTCGGGTGGGATCCTCCGAACTGACGCCAAACCCATAAACGTAAGGGAGACAACCTGCGAGATCGGCAGGAATACCCGGCCCCGGCTTACCGGGACCGGACAACGCCGGATCCGGACGGAACGGCACGAAGTCAAAAGCGCTCAGGCGCACACCAATCTCGATAGGGTTTCCGTCGGCACGTATACCCGCCACGATCTCGCGCAGGATACGGGTGCGGTTCTCGAAGCTGCCGCCATAAACCCCCGGCCGCGTATGCGCCCCCAGGAACTCGTGCAGCAGATAGCCGTGGCAGTGCTTGATGTCGACAAAGTCCGCCCCCGCTTCCATGGCCACGCGGGCAGCTTCGACATACCGCGGAATGAGGGCTTGCACTTCATCATCAGCAAGCACCTGCCGCTCCTCAGTCACATGAAACCGCTCATCGAGGATCGGATGACGGAAGGCGACCCGGGGTTCGAGCTCCTTGCTATTCGGACGGCAGAACCGGCCGGAGTGAGTGAGCTGAAAACCGATCACCGGCTCCGAATCCTGCCCCATCCTGTGCTGATGGGCTTCGCGGGCCAGAGCAATGAGCCCTGCCAGATCGGAACGCGTCTCTCGGCGAATAACCAGCTGATGCGGATTCGCCCTGCCCTCAGGAACAATCGCCATCGCCTCGCCCCCCCAGATCATCGCGGCCCCGCTCTCGCCAAAACGTTGCCAACGTCGTCGCACCTCCGCCGTGGGACGGCCATCACGACCCGCGTCCCATCCCTCCATGGGATGAACCGCCCATCGATTGAAGAGGGATTTCCCGTTGATGCGGACGTTCTCGACAGGCATCACAAGCGGCGAGGTTGTCCCGGTCTCCACCCGGTAGTCACATGGAAGATCAATGCCCAGGGTGGCAACTAGTTCCAGAAAAGCATCCACCGTTTTGAGGGAGGCAATGCGGGTAAGGTTAGACATGGGTTGGGGATGATTGGATGCCAGGTTTTCGGTTTAGACGCTCAATGGGCCTTGTGGCCATCAAAGAACACAAGGCGCGGCTTCTTCTCTGCCTCACGCTGGATGAGCAGCGCAAGTTCACGGGCGTGATAGTCCCCCCACATGGAGCTCTCGCCGTTTGGAATCTTCTGCCCACGGGCAATGTGATCCCATCCGTTGGGACGATGATACACTGAATGCAGGATGAGCCCTTGATGCGCCGGGTTCATGCTCAGGTAGGGTTCACTAAACAGCGTCCTCGCAACGGTCAATCCTGCCTGACGATATTGCACAGCTTTTTGACGGCCGGCCTTGGACTTGTTGTGTTGCCCAATCCAATGCCCCAGCCGGAGCAGTCCCTGGGCAGCGATGGCCGCTGCCGAGCTATCGACGGGCTCCCAGTCGTTGTGGGGATCCGAGTTGCGGGATAGATAATCCCCCAAGTGGTGCAGACCGGGCGCGCCGGTATCCCACATGGGGATGCCGTCCGTGCAGGTGTTTTCGAGATAGAAGTCAGCAGCAGCGGAGGCTGCTTCCAGCATGATCTTGGTGAGGCGTGTGCGGGTGGCCGCCCCCCCAAGGGCGGCGAAGTCCTGCGCACTGAGCGCATCAAAGAACTCCAGCTCCTCGGCGAAGCCCAGCAACGCCCAGGCCAGCCCCCGGGTCCAGGTGCTGAAGGGTGAGTAACCCTGCTGTGAATTGGGACACCGGTAACTGCCGTCATTCAGGTTAAAGATGCACTCGTGGGCTGTGCGCCCCCGCAGGTCGTAAGCGTCCCGGCCTTTTCCATAAAAGACACTGTAGACGGCAGTAGCCTCGGCATGTTGCAGCATCCGTCCGAGCAGGGAGATCTTGCGGTCGCGTTCTCCCAGCAGCACGTGTCCCAGCTGGTGGGCGATGGCCAGCGCACGCAGCGACCGGATGGTATCCACAAAAAGCGAGTGCGGTCCGTTGAAGGAGTAAATATAGCCAGCACCGCCAGGAAGCTCAGTCCAGCGGGCCGCCTGCACCGCGCCCGATACCTTGAGCGCAATCTCACAGACTGCAAGGTCGGCTTCGCCACGAGCCACACGCCCCTCGAGGATCAGCCGACGCAGGTTGCCGTAGGTGGACACGTTGTTGAAGCCGTGGTCATGCACACCAATGTGGGAAAGGTGCGAGGCCATGCGCTGCAGCGTCCGCTCACGGCCAAGCTTCAGGAAACGCTTGTCACCAGTGGCATCGTATTGCAGAAGCAACGAGCCAAACTGGAAACCTTGCGTCCACTCTGTCCACCCACGGGACGTATACCTGCCGCCAGCAGTAAAAACGGGAGCCCCCTTCGCCACACGCCAGCTCTCTTCAATCGCCAGAAGTTTCACCGCAGACAAATCCAGCATCTGCCCAATCGCAGGCATCAGGTCAGCTGGTTTCAGGTTGGAATCAATACGTATCGCCATGGCAAAAATCGAATTCTGTTATCAGGTCCTGTCTAACACCCGCGCTCAAAGAGTGCGCAAATGAAACCCGCCGTCGACATTGATGACTTCTCCCGTGCTGAAAGGCAGCAGGTCCTGGGCGATCGCCGCCACCGCCCTGCCCACGTCTTCAGGAGTTCCCCATCGACGAATCGGAGTCAGCCCATCCGCAATCAAACGGTCGTACTTCTCCTTCACCGCGCCCGTCATATCGGTGGCAATCACTCCCGGGCGGATCTCAAAGACCCCAATGCCGCATTCAGCCAGCCGTGCCGCAAAAAGCGCAGTCAGCATTGAGACCCCCGCCTTCGAGACACAATACTCACCACGGTTTACCGAGGCGGTGTAGGCACTGATGGACGATACAAAGATGATCTTTCGCGGGGCCGACTCCAACCCGGCTTTCGCTTCCGCCTCCCCCTGCTCCACCATCCATCGGGCCGCGGATTGCGTCAGAAAAAACGGGCCCTTGAGGTTGATGTCCAACAAGGTGTCAAAGCTCTCCTCAGAAGTCTCGAGCAAATCCGCCCGCACCTTGGGCGCAACGCCGGCATTGTTCACCAGCAAATCCAGCCTGCCGAACTGCTCACGCACCGCCGCCAAAAGCCGACCGCGACCAGCGACCTCACCGATGCTCGCAGCGCAGGTCTCCACCCGGATTGGCGCACCTGCCGAACTGGCCACCGCCAGACAATCCGCGGCGGCAGACGCCGCCGCCTCGTGGTTGCCCGCATAGTTCAGGACCAGGTCGTATCCCAAACCGGCCAGAGCCAACGCAATGCCCCGCCCAATACCGCGCGACGCTCCCGTGATCAAGGCAACCGGATTCATGACCGCGAAGGCTAAAGTGCCCGCCATCCCCGGAAAAGGGTTTTTCCACGTGGACGGACCTGCGCCCACGGTTCCCTCCTGGCGGGCTATCCACCCCCTACAGCTTCTTGGTACGGGGGACTATTGATGCTGATTGCGGGAGCAGCTATGTTCTGCCCATGCCAATTTACGAGTTCGCCTGTGACAAGTGTGGTCGGGATAGTGAAATTCTCGTGCGTTCCAGTGAATGGAAAGGGACGAAATGTCCGCATTGCGGATCGACCCGCCTGGAAAAGAAGTTGTCTGTTTTTGCCTCAAGTGGGAGCGGTGAGTCAGACATGGGCGGAAGCTGCGGCATGCCAAGCGGCGGGGGTGGCGGGGGTTGCTGTGGCGGAGCCTGTCACGGTCACCGCAATTAATGGGCCTGCACAAAGGCGGTAAAACGGTCGCCAGGGTTGGCCTACTCCCGGGACGGGGTGGGCAACCGCACCAGTCCCCTCCAAGAGTGGAGAGCCCCATCGGGGCCCCGGAGCGAACGCTGCCGCACTGTGCGCCCCGCAGGGCGGCCATGGACGGTTAGCAACAGATCGACTGCACGTCCGCGCCCTCGAGTGTCGTCACCAACCAGTCCGGCTTGCTCGCTCGCAATTCGTCCTCCTTCGCCCCCCCGGTGGCTACTGCCAGGACTTTCGCTCCAATAGCACGGCCACATTCGACGTCACGCGGGGTGTCTCCAATGACGAGCACCTCCTCCGGATGAAGCGCCGCCCCGAGCAGGGCCCGGCCACGCTCCATCGCGATGGCAGCAATCTGGTTGCGGTCCTCGTGATCATCGCCAAAAGCCCCCATGACGAAGGGCTCCCACAGCCCGAAATGCCTGAGCTTAATCTCCGCCCCCAGCCGGATATTGCCCGTGAGCAACCCGATGGCTGGCGGCTCGGATAATGACCGCAGGCCTTCGAGAAACCCGTGCACTCCGGCGCAAGGACCTCCCCTCCCGGACTCCGTCAGCAGGTGGTCCAGCCAGAAAATGTAAGACTCAAAAAAGCGGGTGACGTTCTGCTCCGAGTGCTCGATGTCGGCATGATGAAACACTTCCCGAACCAGCGAAGGATCGGTGCGCCCGCCAAAGCGCACGCGATGGGACACATCCGGACACTGGAACTCGAACTCCAGCGTGCGCCCGAAAGCCTGCACCCCGACACCATGGGTGTGGATCAACGTACCGTCGATATCGAACAGGACAAGGCGGACAGGCTTGCTTGGAGCACGCCGGGCATGGCCTGCGGTGCCCACGGAATGAGCAGGTTGGGATGATAGACCCCGCATGGCCTGGCCGGCACTTCGGGTGGATGGCGATGAAGCAGACTTTAATTTAGGCACAACTCTCCTGATTACCCTTGGGCCCCACCGGCATCTGCTCCATCTTCCCTCAGAGCTGCTCCGTTACGGGCCACATATTCCTCTACAAACAGCAGGTTATCCCCTGCCCTCTTGGCGACTTTCACCAAGGTATCCATGGTAGATACCTCTTCCAGTTGTTCTTTCAGGAACCAGTTCAGAAAATTCTGGGTGACATAATCCTCTTCCTTGGCCGCCAGCGCATAGATCCCATTGATCTGCCGGGTGACCTCATGCTCCCAGTCAACCGCAAGCTTCAGCGCTTCCAGGATATTCTTGAACGAACATTGCGGGGCAGGAATAGCCGGAATCTCGACGTGCCCCCCGGAGTCCAACACAAACTTGTTGAACTTCAGGGCATGGGCACGCTCTTCATCGGACTGCACCGAAAAAAACTTGGCCAGTTCCAATAGACCTTCGTCCGAAAAGTAGTTGGCGATGGCCACATACTGCAGGGAGGCACCAAATTCGTTGCCGATCTGCTGGTTGAGTAACTTGACGGTTTTCTTGCTAATGAGCATGGCTATATTGATGGGTTTGATCCTCCAGGATTACGCACCGGCGAACGTGGCCAAATTATCCTCTGCCCAGACCTTCCGCAAGTGGGTCCGCTAGAAATCGACAAAAAATACCAGCGCGTTACTCCCCCGGCCATTGCCTCATTAAACCACCTCCCTGAAGGTCCATTTTTCGATTTGTCGGCAGTCCAGCCGAGGGGCAGTATCCGACTTCATGAAGACCCCATCGGCAGACTCCCCTTCCCTGAACCGTCGCCAGTTTCTGGCCGGCACCGGCACGGCGACACTCGCCCTTTCAGGCATCGCACCGGGGGTGATCATGGGAGCTGCACCTGACAAGGTCCGGTTCGGATTGATTGGCTGCGGGGGACGTGGACGATGGATCGGGCGTCTGTTTCAAAACCACGGCGGTTACACCTGTGCAGCGGTGCACGACTATTTTCAGGACCGTGCCGATGCCGCCGGATCAGAACTGGGGGTGGCGGAAGCAAGCCGGTTCACCGCCCTCAAGGGGTATCTCCGGCTGCTGGAACAGGACCTGGACGCGGTGGTGATCATCAGCCCTCCCTACTTTCATCCCGAGCAGGCGGCAGCCGGTGTCGCCGCCGGAAAGCATGTTTATCTGGCGAAGCCCCTGGCAGTAGATGTTCCGGGTTGCCTTTCCATCGAGGATTCGGGCAAAGCGGCCACGGGCCGCAAACAGGTGTTCCTGGTCGATTTCCAAACCCGGGCCATGCCGGACTACCAGACTGCCGTCCAGCATGTGCATAACGGGATGATTGGCAAACTGGGACTGGCCGAGGCGACCTACCATTGCGCCAACACATTTGACAGCGCCAACGCGATACTCAGCCGGGACCCGAAGAACCCGGAACTGCTGATGCGGGCCTGGGGATTGGATGCAACGCTTTCCGGCGATGTGATCACTGAGCAGAACATCCATGCCTTGGACGTCGCGTCCTGGATCCTGAAAACCGAGCCTGTTAAAGCCTATGGCACGTGTGCTCACACGCGCGGCTTTGTCGGCACCTGCCATGATACCTGGTGCGTGGTTTTCTATTACCCGAATGACCTCCTGTGCAGCTTTAACTCCAAGCAGTTCGGCCACGGATATGATGATATTCTCTGCCGGGCTTACGGGACCAAGGGCACCATCGAGACCCACTATGGCGGCAAAATCTCAGTAAGGGCCAATGACGATGGCTTCAATGGAAGCTCCCCCAACATCTACGAACAGGGGGCTGTCAACAACATCGCGTCGTTCCATCAGGCCATTGCCTCGGGAGATTACTCCAACGCCACGGTGGCGGAGAGCGTGCGCAGCAACCTGGTCACGATTCTGGGACGCACCGCGGCTTACCGGAACACCGAGGTTACCTGGGCGGATGTGCTCCGCAAACGCGAGAGGCTGGAATTCGATCTGAGCGGCCTGAAGGCCTGACCCGCCCCGCTCTTCAATACCCGGGCGCGCTGTAGTTGCGTTCGGAGGGCTTCGCCAACGTGCGAAAGCTCTCCAGCTTGCCTTCCTTGAACACAAGCTCCGCCGAAACATAGGTACGCACATCAAAGTCGCGCCTCAGGTTGCGGGCCAGATAGCTCCCCCCACTGGGACGCGGAACGTAGTAGTAATCCCAGTATGTGTAGCTGTCACTGCTGGTGCCGTGATACAGCCACGTTGTCCGCGTACCGGAAGCATCGCCACTGTGCAGAACCTCGGCCGGCTTGCCCCACGCGATGTAGGCGGCATCCTCAGACATCCCTACCGCAATCTGACCTTCATCCACCAGAGCCTGCTGCTCCGGCGGCAGTTCTGCGTATGCGGCGTGGCGTTCAGACTTCCGGGTTTCCACCGTGGACCGGGTGGCACAGCCGGATGCTCCGAGCAGGACCACCAGCAGTACGAACGCGACCGCCGCACTCCAACGATTCATTTGGGCCATGGCCGCACCCTACGCGAGAAATGGCCGCCACACAAGAGGCCCGCATGCCATGCAGAAAGTCGCGGCAAAAGAACGGAATGAACCTGCCCCTACAATTTGAGCCAGCTCAAACCGACCTGAAGCCACAAAGGAATCGTAATCAAACCACCCAGAGAAGTGATCAACACCACCCGGACAGCCGTGGCGGGATCCCCCCCATACTGCCGGGCCACGATAATCGGGAACACAGCAGCCGGCATGGCACTCTGCAGCAGGATCACCCGCTTCAGCTCCACCGCGGCAGGAATATAACGTGCCAGCAACAGGAAGAGCACCGGCAGGACTCCCAGCCGCAGCAGTATCGACCAGAGCATCACCCTCCCGCCCTGCCGCGAAACAAAGTCCCTGGAATGGTCGGCCATGATGGCCCCTATGAGAATAACCCCCATGGGCACGGCGCATTGCCCAAGCCAGTGAATAGTGTGCAGGAGAAAGTCGGGGATGGGCTCCCGCCCGACCGTGGCATTGAGCACCAGTGCTGCAAGAATCGACAACACGGGCGGATTCAGCACCCGCTTCCAACCATCCCGGAATCCTCGTCCAGCCATGTAGGTGAGTCCATAAAGCCAGAGCGCCAGTTCCACGCCAATGTTGTGAACAAAGAGCACAGCAGCGGTATCCCGGTCGAACAGGCTCAGCGCCAGGGGCAACGGGACATAGCCGTAGTTATAGACCGCAACACAGTAAACAAAGGTGCGACGGGTTGATTCCGTACGCTCGGGAATCCAGCGTTGAACAAACCACGCCGCTGCCAATCCCAAGGTCACAGTTCCAAAACCGACCAGCGGAGGCAGAAATACATTCGCCGGGTCGGACAAGGCCTGCGACCCAATCAATGAGTCCAGGATCAGGCAGGGCATGAGCAGGTAGATGGCCATCCTCAAGAGGCTGGCATCGGCTTCCTCGGTCAACCAATCCATGCGCCGCATCCCCCACCCAGCCACGATAATGAGGAAGACCGGCACGACCGCGGTCAAGACTGTCCAGAATGCCTGCACGCGCCGGAGCATGCGGGCCGGTTACCCGCGAAATCAAGGGCGGCGTTGGATGGAATCCGAGGATCGTGCGAAAAGGACCCTGGGCGGACCTTGGCTACGTAAACCCTCAAACCCGCTGCAGGCCGACCCCAACTCTGCGCTCATCTCCACTGGTGCTTGGGATACTTCCGTTGCAGCTCCTGCTTCACACGGGGATAGTGGTCACGCCAGAACCCTTTCAAGTCCTGGGTGATTTGGACCGGACGCATATTGGGAGCCAGGATGTGGAGCAGCACAGGCACACGACCCATGGCCACCAAGGGGGTCTTCTCAACATCGAACAACTCCTGGATTCGTAAAGCTGAGTAGGGTGGGTTCTCTGCGTCATAAACCACCTTCGGCATTCGTCCGTTCGATAGCTTCACCCGCTCGGGAACCTGCTCATCAACCAGCTGCCTCTGCGCGTCGGACAGCCATCCGTACACCGTGCTCTTCACCTCCCGTTCCTTGAGGTCACGGGCGGAAAAGGCTCCATGACAGATCTGCTCGACGAGTACCTGCCGGTCCTCCTCCCCGATCTTTGGCAGCTCAAGTTCCGGACACCATTTGGCGAGAAGGTTGAGGCGGAGAATCCACTGCTCGACGGAATGGTTCCAGTTGGGCAGGGCTACGCGCCCTTCCCGGACCTCCTGCGCCAGTACCCGGGCAGCTGCATCCACCGGAGGCGGCTCAACCTGTCGGACAGATAGCTCAAGATCACGAAACACTTCCCGTTGCAGCCCCACCACCCGCCGTTGGGTGGCATCAAACGCAACCTCAAAGCGTTGCTGAATATCGTCCGGAAACCTCTGTCGCAGCCAGTCAACCTCAATGGCCGTAGCCATGGACAGATGCGTCGTGACTTCCCCGCGTGAAGCCTGCACCTCCCGGATCTCGGTTGCCACGAGGAAAGGCGCATCACCAATGACACTTTCACGGGCAAGCAGCCCCTTTCTCCGGTGCACCATTTCACAGCGGAGCGTTCCACCGTCCAGGCGCCTGGCGACCCGATCAGAGAACCCCGCCAGGATCGCCTGACGCAAATCGGCATCCGAACCTTCACTGGCATGCACGTCCAGGCCTTCACGATGGGCAATATCCAGAAACTGCTGCCAGAGATGCCCCACCTGCCGGGCGGTAGCCGCATGGATTCCAATGTCGCGGCAAGCGTCCAACTCAAAGTTGCGTGAGCGTGCGTAGTCCCATGCTTTCGCCAGCAGGGCAAAGTCCGAAGTACCGCGGTCTCCCAGAATCCGATCCCGTTGACGCAGGGCATCTGCGCCGGGATTGCGGATGAGCAGGTCTCTTCCCTGGGTGAGAGCGGCGGCCAGGGCCGCTTGTTGCACGCACTTCTTTTCACCGGCGGCAAGCAGCATGCGCGAGTAACGCGGATGCAAGGGGAAGGCCAGCATGGAACGCCCGACACCCGTGATGCGCCCCTCATGATCCAGCGCACCCAAATCCTCCAGCAACATCAGGGCCTGGCTGAGGCTGTCGATTGCCGGAGGCTCCAACCAGCGGAAGCGCCGCAGGTCGTCCACGCCAGCCGCCTTAAGCGCCAGCACGACTTCCGACAATTCCATCCGTTGCACCTCCGGAGCCTCATGCGGAGCTCGCTCAGTGTGCTCACTCATGGCCCAAAGCCGCAGGCAGCGTCCCGGAGCCGTGCGTCCCGCTCGCCCCGTCCTCTGGTCGGCGGAAGCCTGGCTGATCTTCTCGATCATCAGGGTATTCATGCCGCGGTTGGCATCATAGCGCGCAATGCGGGCGAGACCGCTGTCAATCACTGTGCGGATTCCGGGAATGGTCACCGAGGTTTCAGCAACATTGGTGGATACCACAACCTTGGGACGACTCGCCGGGCTGACGGCCAGATCCTGTCGGTCAGCGGCCAGCTCGCCGTGAAGGGGCAGAAGGTCCCGTCCGCGGGCAGCAGCAGAACGCTCCAACGCCGACAGGGTCCTTTGAATCTCATAGCCGCCCGGCATGAAGATCAGGGCATCTCCTGTCTCGCCGGAGGCCGCGAGACGCTCAAACCCTTCCACCGCCAAATCCCACGACGGAGGCGATTTCGGCCCCAGCCGATGGGGCCAATAGCTGATTTCCACAGGGAAGACCCGCCCCTCTGAACGTAATACCCGGCAAGGATTGAGGTAATCCTCCAGGACATCCGTCTCGAGGGTAGCAGACATCACAATGATCTTCAGATCCGGGCGGGCACTTTCCTGCAAGTCCAAGGCCCTTGCCAAAGTGATGTCCCCATACAAATGACGCTCGTGGAATTCATCGAAAACCACCACCGACACCCCCCGGAGCAGCGGGTCCGTTACCAGCTGCCGCAGAATGATGCCCTCGGTCACAAACCGGACCCGTGTATGCGGCCCCGTCACATTGTCAAAACGGATCTGGTAACCGACTTCCCCACCCAACTTCACCCCCATCTCACGGGCGACGAAGGAGGCCAGCAATCGGGCTGCAAGGCGCCGCGGTTGCAGGATCACCGCCTGGCCGGACTGCAGGAAACCACCGCGGCGCAGCATCTGCGGGAGGCGGGTGGACTTCCCCGAACCTGTAGGAGCCTGCAGGATCAGTCGGTTGGACGACTGAAGCACGGCAACAATCTCAGATTCCAGATCATCAATGGGCAGCCAGGTTTGCGACACCCGCTTCTGATAGGGATTGGGTGAGGTGGTTCCAAGCCCCAAGTTCGTCGCCCCGGTATGGGGTAAAACAAAATCCGCTGCCATTCAGGCCGCAAACCAGAGTGTCTTGTCCAGCGGACAAAAACCGCCGGCCAACCGTCCTTCCCGCCCACTGGAACCACCTCCACCAAGGGAGCACCTCACCCTGAACCAAACGAAAGGAGGCTCGTCTACGCACTTGGCGTTGTTGACGGGATCGTGTAGGAGACTGGGCACCATGCATCTGACGACTTTGGACTGGACGGTCATTGTCGGGTATTTCCTGATCAACATCGGGATTGGCCTCTACTATCGCCGGCGAGCCGGCTCCTCCACCGAGGAGTTTTTTGTCAGCGGCCGGCAAGTCAGCTGGTGGCTGGCAGGGACCAGCATGGTCGCCACCACATTCGCAGCCGACACTCCGTTAGCCGTGACCGGGCTGGTGGCAACCAACGGCATCGCCGGCAACTGGGTCTGGTGGAACATGCTCCTGAGCGGCATGCTCACAGTGTTCTTCTTCGCCCGGCTTTGGCGGCGGGCAGGAGTCGTCACCGACGTCGAATTTGTTGAGATGCGCTACTCCGGCGGAGCGGCCGCCTTCCTGCGCGGCTTCCGCGCCATCTACCTGGGCTTGCCCGTCAACTGCATCGTTCTCGGTTGGGTCAACCTCGCCATGGTGAAAATCCTGACGGTCATGTGGCCTGACCTGGCGATCCCGGCCCTTGGAGTGGAAGACCCCAAGATCGCCGCACTGGTCATCGTCGTGGGACTGATGCTGCTCACCGCCGGCATTTCGACTCTGTCCGGCTTGTGGGGCGTGCTCGTGACCGACATGTTCCAGTTCGTACTGATGATGACCATGATGATCGCCCTCGCCTACTACGCGGTGGACGCTGTAGGAGGACTTGGTTCGATGGTGGACAAACTGGCCGCGGTGGACGCCGCGCGCGGCGGGGAGGGGTCGGTGATGGATTTTATGCCGGTAATCGGTTCGGCGTGGATGCCGGCGGTTGCGTTCTGTGTGTTCCTGGGAGTCACCTGGTGGGCAACGTGGTATCCCGGAGCCGAACCCGGCGGCGGCGGCTATGTCGCCCAGCGCATCTTCTCCGCCAAGGACGAGAAACACTCCTTCTTTGCCACCCTGTGGTTCACGGTTGCGCACTATGCCATCCGCCCCTGGCCCTGGATTCTCGTGGCGCTGGCATCCCTGATTCTCTACCCCGACCTGACGGACCGTGAGGCGGGCTTCGTACAGGCGGTGATTGACCCCAACGTCTTCCCCCGCTCCATGGCCGGCTTGATGCTGGCCGCGTTCTTCGCAGCCTACATGTCCACGGTTGCAACCCAACTCAACTGGGGAGCATCCTACCTCGTCAACGACGCCTACCGCCGCTTCATGGTGAGTGGCCGGAGCGACGCCCACTATGTTGCAGCCAGCCGGGTTGCGACCGTCATCCTGATGCTGGCCTCTGCCGTGGTGACCTACTTTCAGGAATCCATCGCCGGTGCATGGCAGTTTCTGATGGCGATCGGAGCCGGCACCGGCAGCGTGCTGATACTCCGCTGGTTCTGGTGGCGTATCAACGCATGGAGCGAGGTCTCTGCCATGGTCGCGTCCTTTGCGATCTCAATGATCCTGCAGTTCGGCCTCGGCTGGAAGGCCAGCGACCCGAGGGAATTTGCCTGGACCGTGCTGGTCACAGTCGCAGGCTCAACGGTGATCTGGCTCCTGGTCACCTTCCTCACCCAGCCAGAGAACAACGAACAGCTCGTCCGCTTCTATCGCAAGGTGAGACCGAGCACCACGGCGCTCTGGGGTCCCATTGCTGCACAGGCACCGGACGTGCATCCCGCCAAGGACGGTCCGGCCAACCTGCTCCACTGGGTCCTCGGTGTCACCACCGTCTACTGCGTCCTGTTCGCTGTGGGCAAACTTCTGCTCGGCAGTTGGACCACCGCCCTCATCCTGGGAGTCATCGCAGTGTTCAGCACCGCCCTGCTCGCACGCGGCATCACCCGCCAGAGCTTGCAGTAAAAAGCAAAACCTCCCCCCCCCGCACGCGTAGTCCCACGCGTTGCACGGGCGCGACGCTGCAAAAGTTTCACACAGACTATTTGCAGCCGATGCCGCTCTGACTACTATTCGCCCCATGCAATCACGTTCTTGGTTGGCTGCGGTGTGTCTGGTCGGTGGTCTCGGTGGTTTGTGGCTGGCAGGCTGCAGTGTCCCCCCCACCTCTCCGCTGGCCGCAGAGCCCTACGTGTATACTCCAATTTCCAAAGTGCAGACCAATGATCCCTTCCTCTGGCTGGAGGATGTGACCGGCGACAAACAGCTCGAATGGGTGCGGGACCGCAATGCCTCCAGCACCTACGAACTAACCAACTCCCCCAGCTTCGAGCCCCTGCGCCAGCGACTGCTCTCCATCCTCGACTCCCGCGAACGCATCCCCTACCCCCAAAAGCTCGGAGAATACCTCTACAATTTCTGGCGCGACGACCAACACGTGCGAGGCATCCTGCGACGCACCTCCCTGGAAGAATATCGCAAAGCCCAGCCGTCCTGGGAAATCGTGCTGGACCTCGACAAGATCTCAGCCGACGAAAGCGAGAACTGGGTATGGAAAGGCTTCGACGCCCTCCACCCGGATTACGAACGCTGCCTGGTCATGCTCAGCCGGGGAGGGGCTGATGCGACGGTCGTCAGGGAATACGATCTCGTGAACAAGACGTTCATCGCGGATGGATTCAGTCTCGCGGAAGCCAAGAGCGATGTCTCGTGGAAGGACCGGGACAACCTCTATGTGGGGACCGACTTCGGCGATGGCTCGCTCACCGACTCCGGTTATCCGCGCGTAGTGAAGCTCTGGAAACGCGGAACACCCCTGGAAGAGGCCACGGAGGTCTTCGCCGGAGAAGCAACCGATGTCGCAAGCTCGGCAGTAGTCGATCACGACCGGGGCGAAACCTACGAGTGGCTGATGCGTGCGATCACGTTCTATTCCAACGAGACTTTCCTGCGCAGGAACGATGAGTGGGTGAAGATCGAAAAGCCGGAGGATGCAGAGATCAGCACCTTCGGAAAACATCTGCTCATCACATTGCGCTCCGACTGGACTGTCGGCGGAAACACCTACCCGGCCGGGGCCCTGTTGGCGACCCCCCTTCAGCAGCACCTCGATGGCAAAGGGGACTACGCAATGCTATTCGAACCCACGGAGCGCAAGTCCCTCGCTGGTGTCAGCGGCACACTCCATCACCTCGTCGTCAATGAACTGGAGAATGTCCGCAACAAGGTCTTCATCCTGACCCCGCAGAGTGATGGCAGCTGGAGCCGCAAGGCCCTGGACGCACCCGAATTCGGCACAGTGTCCGTGTCCGGAATGGACCCCGACCACTCTGATGACTACTGGATGACCGTAACTGACTTCCTGTCCCCTTCCAGTCTGGCAATCGGCACGATTGGCCAGCCCGGCCAGGAACAGCTGAAGAGCCTGCCCTCCTACTTTGAGGCCGCGGGCCTGAAGATCGAACAGTTCGAGGCCATGTCCCACGACGGGGTCATGATTCCCTATTTCCAAGTGAGCCCGGCAGACCTCAAACTCGACGGCAACAATCCCACGTTGCTCTACGGCTATGGAGGTTTCGAGATCTCCCTGCTTTCCCGCTACAACCCCGAAACCGGCGCCGCCTGGATGGAAAAGGGATACGTCTATGTGCTGGCCAATATTCGTGGCGGCGGCGAATTCGGACCGGCTTGGCATCAGGCGGCCCTCAAGGAAAAGCGGCAGAATGCCTATAACGATTTCATCGCCGTGGCCGAAGACCTGGTGCGGCGCCGGGTAACTACCCCCAAGCGGCTTGGTATTAACGGAGGTTCCAATGGCGGGCTCCTCATGGGGAACATGCTCGTCCAACGCCCCGACCTGTTCGGCGCCATCGTCTGCCAGGTTCCATTGCTGGATATGCGACGCTTCCACGTCCTGTTGGCTGGAGCAAGCTGGATGGGAGAATACGGCAACCCGGATGACCCCAAGGAATGGAATTTCCTGCGACGTTACTCCCCTTACCAGAACGTGCGGGCGGACGTGCAGTATCCGCGAACCTTCTTCACGACCTCCACAAGGGATGACCGGGTGCACCCAGGACACGCCCGCAAAATGGTGGCCCGCATGCGTTCCCAGGGTCATGATGTCCTCTACTACGAGAATATTGAGGGAGGACACGGAGGCGCAGCCAACAACCCGCAGCGAGCCTACATGCAGGCGCTGGCTTACAGCTTCCTCGAAAAGGAACTAACACGGCCCTGAGGCAGGCTGGACCCGGCATTCCGATGTCCGGCGTTCGATCGTTACGATTCTTCAGATCCATCGGATCAGTACAATACCTATCGCACCATCACCCCGCGCCCTTCGCTTCTTGCGCTTGGCGCGGACCCGTCTATGCTGCCACATCATGACCACATTCCCTAATCCCCTGAGGAAACTGCAGGCATCTGTGCTCAGCCTGGCAACAGCCGCTCTCATCGCCCTGCCAGCCGTCGTGCAGGCTGCAGATGCCGTGAGCGAATTCTCCAAACCCGTGCTCGACCTGGGCATCGTGGTGAAAGACGCAGACCGCACCGCCCAATTCCTCACCAAAGCCATTGGCCTGAAGGAAGTCAATGGCTTCAGCGTCTCCGAACAACTCGGCCGCGATATCGGACTCGTCGATGGTCACGCCGTCGATGTGCGCGTCTTTGTCATGGAGGACACCGAGCTCGCCACCCGGATCAAGATCCTGTGCTTCCCCAAAGCCAAGTCAGCCAAGCCCGACCAGAAGTTCATCCACTCCACCCTTGGCATTTCCTACCTGACGCTCTTCGTGAAGGACATCAACCAGGCCATGGAGAGGCTCAAGAAGGAGAAGGTAAAAATGCTGGGCAAATCCCCGGTAGACCTGGGCAACGGCAGTTATCTGGTCTCTGTCCAGGACCCCGACGGCAACTTTATCGAACTGATCGGCCCCAAGCTTTGAGGAATCTCAACTCCTCCCATTGAGCCCATAGGTGCTCAGGAATCGATACTCATCATCCACGGTCCCAATCAATACAACCTCGGACCCCGCGGGGAGCACACTCCCCGGTCCGGGGTTGATCTCTGTACCCATGGCCGTTCGCAAGGCCACAATGCTGCATCCCGTTTGCGTGCGCACGGCACTCTCCGCAATCGTCTTCCCCTCCAAACTGGCCGGAACCTGCACCCGAAATACGTTCAACCCCTCAGCCAGCATCAGGACATCCGCACGCCGGAGAACATTGAAAATAGCATTCGCCCCCATCGACGCGTAGGACATGACAAAGTCAGCCCCGGCGCGATGCAGGGTCGACACATTCTGCTCCAGTGTCGCCCGGGTAATGAGCTGGATATCAGGACGTAAGCGACGGCAGAGGATGGTCAGGTAAATATTCGTGTCATCGTTGCTTGTGGTGATGATCACTGCCGGGGCTTGCTTGATGCCCGCCTTCTCAAGCACCTCAATATCGGCAGCATCACCCTCCACAAGTTGCCCACCGCTCACGGAGCCCGGCCGCAGCGCATGGCGCTCCACCAGAACGTAATCCAGTTTGCGATGAGCCAGTGACCTCCCCGTCGCCAATCCAACCCGACCACCGCCAATAATGATCACGGGCGCCGAAGCGACATGATAGATGCAAAACAGCTCGTTGTAGTTTTGGATCTGCTCCTTGGATCCAGCGAGAACCAGAACCGTGTTCGCGGTAATCACCGAATCCGCCCGAGGATTCCGAAAACGCCCACGCTCCCAAATCCCCACCACTGTAACCCCCACCTTGTCGCGCAGTTGGCTCTGGGCAAGTGTCTGACCGATCAAGGGGGTTCCGGCTGCCGTAGCCTCCCCGATGAAGAGCTCTTCGAATCGCCCGATGACATGCGCCCGGGCATCACCACCTATGGTGCGGTGCGCAAGCGATCGCCCCATCATCTCCGGCAACCGCAGCACCTTCGAACTGCCCGCAAGCTTGAGAATATCCTCGGCAGAATCGGAGTCGGCGGTGGTAATGATCGGGAGGTCCGGCGCAAGCTCACGAACCGTAAAGGCGATGTTCGTGTTCATCATGTCATTGCCCGTGGCAGTGACCATTGCCGCGTTGGCGACACGAACGTTCTCCCAGGTTTCAGGCGAATCCGGAGCCCCGACCACCACGCTGTAGCCTTGGTCGTGCAGGTCCAGTGCCTGCGGCAGATCCTTGGTAATCACCACGTAAGGCTGACCGTACTGCTTCAGCTTCTCGATCAAGGCCTCAGTCACTGGCCCCATGTGCGTCAGCACCGCATGGCCCGCAGTCGCAGGAGGCAACTGTCTCGGAGCCCGCGCTTCAGACTGAGCCCGCATCCAGGGCGAATAAAAGAACTCAATGAAGGTGAATGGCATCAGCACCAGCAGGAACACCATGCCCGACAACAACACGATCATGGAAAATCCCCGCCCCAGATCAGTGTGGAAAGTAATGTCTCCAAACCCAAGGGTAGACATAACCGTGAGCGTCCAATACATCCCGGTCAGCCACGTATGACGCTGCCCTTCCCGTAGCATCAGGAGGTGAAATCCCACCGTGTAAACGAATACCAACAGCAGAAACAGCAGCAGGTAACGGATAAGCAGGGTTACGTTCCGCTTCCCCGCCCGGGATTGCAGATAACTGATAAGATGCGGGACGTATGATTTCATCATGGCTCGAATCTCAAACGGGTTGCCCCCGATAGCGGTAGTAAGCCGCACAGGCCCCCTCAGTCGAGACCATGGTGGCACCCAAAGGATGCTCAGGATTGCAGCCACGCCCAAATGCAGGACATTCGTGCGGCTTCCGGATTCCCTGGAGGATCAACCCGCTAATGCACTTGGGAGATTCCTCCACTGTGTGGTCGGCCACGCCAAACCGGAGCTCTGCGTCAAAGCTTGCGTAAGTCTCGGTCAACCCCCACCCGCTATTGGGAATGTTCCCCACACCGCGCCATTTACGCGGGATAACCCGAAAAACCTCCTGCGCCAGCCTCCTCGCAGGAACATTCCCCTCCCGGCGCACTGCTCTGGCGTATTGATTCTCCACCGCATGGGTCCCCCCTTCCAGCTGACGCACACACATCAATACTCCCTGGAGAATGTCCATCGGCTCAAATCCGGTCACCACGATGGGTGTCCGATACTTTTCCGCGATCGGAAGATACTCCTCATAGCCCATGACTGCACACACATGACCCGCCGCAAGAAAACCCTGCACGCGGTTCGAGTCCGAACCCAGGATCGCCTCCATCGCCGGCGGCACCAGGACATGCGAAACCAAAAGACTGAAGTTCTCCACTTTCTGGCGCCGCGCCTGCGCCACAGCCATCGCGTTGGCCGGGGCCGTGGTTTCAAAACCAACGGCGAAAAATACTACCTGCCGCTGCGGATTCTCCTTCGCAACTTTCAGGGCGTCCAAGGGAGAATACACCATGCGCACATCCCCACCCCCAGCCTTGACCGAGAGCAGATCCCGCTTGCTGCCGGGAACCCGAAGCATGTCACCGAAAGAACAGAAGATCACCTCAGGACGAGAGGCGATCTCAATGGCCTTATCGATCAACTCTAGCGGAGTCACACAGACCGGACATCCCGGCCCGTGGATGAGGGTGATCCTCTCGGGGAGAAGCTCGTCGATGCCGAAACGCACGATGGCATGAGTCTGCCCGCCACAAATTTCCATGATCGACCAAGGTCGGGTCGTCAGGCGGTGAATCTCCGCAGCGAGCTGTCGGGCCAATTGCGGGTCACGATATTCGTCCAGAAATTTCATGCGTCCAACTGGCGGCAGTCTGCCCCAAGCTCAGGACTCCGACCAGCCCCAGTTCTCACCGACCTGGGCGCGAGGCAGATAGCCCTCCCCTCCGTGCCACCATAGGTGCAGTTCCTTATCAGTGTGGTCCGAATGAGGCGATATTGTTCAGGCGTAGGCTTTGGCTTTTGCCTGCAACAGGTTCTCCGGGCTCAGGACCGCTTCCATCGTGGCCTCCCCTGCGGCATGCTCCGACTCTACCATACGCCCGATCCAGCCTCCCGGCCGGCTCCTCTGCTTGTAACTCGGACCGACCTCCTCGGGGGGCGCTCAGCTTGTCGTCATGCCTGCGCTGACGTCGACTGAATCCTCGCTCACTTTCCAGCCACCTCCACCCTGCCCCACCAGTCCATGGCAAACCCACCAGAAACCCCCAGGAACCATATCCGCCCG
>JBMTVN010000033.1:0-22197 GCA_049451415.1 Limisphaerales bacterium
CACTTCCTGGCTGTGTCGCGGGTGGTGGATTCGGCCCGTGCTGAGCTGGCGCTAGTGGGCAGGGTCCGGGAGTCGCTGGTGAAGTCCATTCCGACCACCCTGATGACGACGACGATCGAGCCGCGGCTGACGAGAATGCTGCCCCGGGGCAACTGGATGGATGACTCCGGCTAGGTCTTTCAGCCGGCTCCTCCCGGGTTTATGAGGAACGGGGACCAGCCGGTTGAGGGTGTGCGCCAAAGCCGGATTAACCTCGGAAAATGGCTCGGTTCACCCGACAATCCGCTGACTGCGCGAGTGTTTGTGAACCGGCTGTGGCGGTTGTTCTTCGGGGTCGGATTGTCCAAGAACGTCACTGATTTCGGGTCGCAGGGCGAATGGCCCAAGCATCCTGAGTTGCTCGACTGGCTGGCGGCGGAGTTCATGGATAGCGGGTGGGATGTGAAGCATGTCGTGCGGTTGATGGTCTCCTCAGCTGCGTATCGACAGAGTTCCGAAGCCAGTGGTGAACTGCGGGAGAAGGATCCCTTCAACCGGTGGTTGGCCCGGCAGAGTCGGGTTAGGCTGGATGCGGAAGTGATTCGGGACAATGCGCTGGCGGTCAGTGGACTGCTTTCTGGTGAGGTGGGTGGGGCGAGCGTGAAACCCTATCAGCCTGAGGGGTATTGGGATCATTTGAACTTCCCCAAGCGAACCTGGCAGGCCGACAGTAGCGAGAAGATCTACCGTCGCGGGCTTTATGTTTTCTGGTGCCGGACCTTTCTGCATCCGGGCCTGTTGAGTTTTGATGCCTGTCCGCGTGAGGAGAGCACTGCTGAGCGTGTTGTCTCGAATACCCCCCTGCAGGCCCTGACCCTGCTGAACGATCCGGTATACGTCGAGGCGGCGCGGGTTTTGGCTGAACGGGGGGGGCGGGAGGGAGGGCAATCGGCCTCGGACCGCATCGGCTGGGCTTACCGGCAGGTGCTCGCCCGTCAGCCGAAGGTGAGGGAGCAGGAGGTTTTGCAGGCCCTGTTGGATGCCGAGCGCCAGCGTTTCGAGCAGGACACCGATGCCGTGAAGGAGCTCTTGTCGGTAGGCGCCAGTTCCCTGGATGGGGACCTGAATCCCGTTGAAGTGGCCGCATGGACGGCTGTTACCCGCACGTTATTGAATCTTGATGAAACCGTGGTCCGCAATTGATCCGCTGCGGCTGAACCGCAGGACTTTTCTGGCGCGAACCGGCCTGGGGCTGGGAGGTCTCGCGCTGGGTTCATTGATGAATCCCGAGCTGCTTCGCGGCGGTTCACCTGCCGGGAGCGATCGTTGGCAGGGGGTGGTGCATCCATTCCATGTGCCGCCGAAGGTGAAGCGCGTGATCTGGCTTTACATGGCGGGTGGTCCCTCGCACCTGGAGACTTTTGATCCCAAGCCGAAGCTGGCTGAACTTCACGGCCAGCCGATGCCGGAGTCCTTCACCAAAGGCCAACAGATTGCCCAACTACAGGGGCAGGAGCTGAAGTGCTTTGCTCCACAATACCCATTCCAGCAATTCGGAGAATCCGGCCAGACGATTTCCTCCATGTTTCCCAATATCGGGAAGATCGCCGATGACATCTGCATTATCCGGTCGATGCATACGGATCAGATCAACCATGATACGGCGCACACGCTGATGAATTCCGGCAGTGCAATCGCCGGCAGGCCGAGCATGGGTTCGTGGGTGCTGTATGGCTTGGGCAGTGAGGCCGAGAACCTGCCCGGTTACATCGTTCTGATCAGTTCCGGGGGAGGGCAGGACCAGCCCGTTGCCCAAAGGCAATGGCACAGCGGTTTTCTGCCTACCAAGTTCCAGGGCGTGAATTTTCAGTCCAAAGGCGAGGCCGTCTCGTACCTGGTTAACCCGCCGGGGGTTTGTCCTGACAGCCAGCGCAGCGTGGTGGATGCCGTCAAGCAGCTGAATGGGATCCAGCATCAGGCCCTGGCGGATCCGGAAATTGCCACCCGCATCAGCCAGTATGAGATGGCGTTCCGGATGCAGGCGAGCGTACCCGGCTTGATGGATCTTTCCGATGAGCCCAAGCATGTGCTGGATCTCTATGGGGTGCAGGGGCCTGACGGGTCCTTTGCGGCGAACTGTCTCTATGCCCGCCGCATGGCCGAGCGCGGTGTGCGCTTCATACAGCTGTATCATCGCGGATGGGATCATCATGGCGGGATCAAGAAGGGGATTGAGGTCGTGTCGTCCAAGGTCGACCAGGGGAGTGCTGCGCTGGTGCAGGATCTCAAGCAACGCGGCATGCTGGAGGATACGCTGGTGATCTGGTGCGGTGAGTTCGGTCGGACCCCCATGGCCCAGGGCGACGGGCGCGACCATCACATCAAGGGTTTCTCCATGTGGATGGCGGGGGGCGGCGTGAAGCCAGGGATGACCTATGGAGGAACGGACGAGCTGGGTTACAGTGCGGTGGACAATCCGGTTCACGTGAATGATCTTCATGCCACCATGCTGCATTTGCTGGGCATCGATCATCTGCGGTTGACGTATCGCTTCCAGGGGCGGGATTTCCGTCTAACTGACGTGGGCGGGCATTTGGTGAAGGACGTATTGGCGTAATTGGCGCCCGTTCGGTCAGGTGTTGAGAATGGGGTGAGTAATGCTTTGAAGGTTGCTTCGGCCGAGGTGCAGGGCATGTTGCCGCGCTGGGTTGTGAGGGGCTTTGGGGCTTCTTAAGTGCACCCTCATTCTTGACGTTGAGGGAGCGCGCCCTGAGCATGAGGGCCATGCAATATCTCCCGGGCGTTCTGTCCTTGCTCCTGCTGGGTTGTGCCCTGCAGGCCTCTGATATCCTGGTCCTCAAGGAGGACAACACCCGGGTGGATCATTCCTGCGTTGTGCGCGTGCCGGAGGGGGGCGTTTTGGCAGATGCCGATGGAAACGGCGTGCTGCAGGTTACGGCCGACAATATTGTGCTGGAGCTGGAGGAGGGCTCCATGCTTCGTGGGGCTGCCGCGGGGCATCCGTGGGATGAGTTGGCTGGCATTGGGGTGCGTATTGAAGGCGTGACCAACGTGGTCCTTCGGGGGTGGCGGGTGCACGGATTCAAGGTGGGGTTAATGGCGCGGAATGCGTCGGGTCTCCGGGTGGAGGGCGGAGATTATTCCGACAATTATCGCCAGCGGCTGAGGAGCACCCCGGCAGCGGAGGATGGGGCGGACTGGTTGTTTCCTCACAACAACGATGTCACTCCGTGGCGGGAGCAGTATGGCGCGGCGCTTTGTATCGAGTCTTCCTCGAATGTGGTGGTGCGAGACGTGAGGGTGCGGCGCGGGCAGAACGGGATCCTTTTGGATCGCGTCACGCACTCCCGCATTTACGACAACGACTGTTCATTCCTCTCGGGCTGGGGTTTGGCCATGTGGCGCAGCTCGACCAACGTGGTTAGTCGCAACGCCTTTGATTTCTGTATCCGCGGCCACGTTGAAGGGGTTTACAACCGCGGACAGGATTCGGCTGGAATCCTGTGCTTTGAGCAGTCGAGTCATAACCTCTTTGTGGAGAACTCGGCGACACACGGGGGTGATGGGTTCTTCAGTTTTGCGGGGCGCGATGCCATCGGCGAGGTGTGGCTGGATGGTGAGCGTGAACGGAAACGCAAGGAGACGGGCAAAGACGGGGGTGACGACTCGACCCCCTTTTCCCCGGAGCTCGCCCGGGAGATGAGTGAGCGAGGCTGCAATGGCAACCAGTTGGTCGGGAATGATTTTTCCTATGCTGCCGCTCACGGGGTGGAGATCACCTTCAGTGAGGACAATGTGCTGGACGGCAACCGCATTGTGGAGAACGCGATCTGCGGCTTGTGGGGTGGATACTCCAGTCGCATGCATATTGTCAGCAACCGGTTTGAGGGTAATGGAGGCATGGCCTACGGGCTCGAACGCGGCGGCATCAATATGGAACACGCCTCCCGTAACTGGATTCAGGGGAATGTGTTCTCCAACAACAAATGCGGTGTCCATCTTTGGTGGGACAATGACGCCGGGCTGCTGCGGCTTCCGGGCGTGGCTGGGCATCCGGATGAGGTTGCCGGGAACCAGATCGTGGGCAACCGCTTTGTGCTCGATGATCTTCACCCTTTCAAACCGCTTGCAGCCAATGACCGGCTGATCGTGCTTCAGTTGCGCGACGACAGTGGAACGCATCTGGGCCTGAACACTTTTGCCGACAACCAACTGGATCTGGCATTGGATGAGGCTGTGGAGTTCGACTTCCCCGCCGGATACAGCCTGGCCGCAACCGTGAGTGCCGTTGTCTCGCCAAAACCCTTGGGAGAAGCGCTTGGTGGTCGGCATCCCGTGGGGGGGCGGGCCGACTTGCGCGGCAGAGACAAGATCGTCCTGGATGAGTGGGGGCCATGGGATCATGCCAGTCCGCTGGTCCGGCAACGGGAAGCTGAGGCAGGCGTCCACCGTTACGAGTTGATCGGGCTGGATGGCAGTCCCGAATGTAGGGTGCTCGAGGGGCATTTGGTGGCCGAGATCGTGCCTGCCGCCAATCAGGTGGATCGGCAGCTTGTGCTGCGGGGAGGAGCGGGAGTGACCCCTTACAAGGTGAGGATCGATCAGGGCGATTTCGAGAAGATCCTCGAGGGGACTATCGTCAATGCCGCATGGGACCTCGTCTTCTTCCCTTGGACCATCGATCCCCGCGAGGACCTTTCGGGTTGGCGCGGGCAGGCTGGGGGGGCTGAGGCCGTCCGTGCGACTGCATCATCCTTGGACTTTCCCTACGGTTGGGGCGGTCCGCGTGATCAGAAGATATCCGATGAATTGACCCGCAAAGGGCCCGGGTCAGACCATTTTGGGATGATTGCCAACACAAGGCTCCGGTTGCCGGCTGGAAAATGGCGCATCCAAACGCTGAGCGACGACGGCATCCGTGTCCGGGTCGGAGACCAAACCGTCGTCGAGAACTGGAGTTGGCACGGACCTACACGGGATGAGGGAGTTTTCCTGCAGGAGGAGGAGGGGCTCATCAACATCACAGTGGAGCACTTTGAAATCGATGGATATGCGACGCTATCGATGGCGATCCTTCCGGAAGCTCGCTGAGAATTCGCCCAGATGGATGAGGCGGACGGGTGCTGTCTACGCTAATAGTATTATTTGAAAAAGTGGACATTGTGTCACAAATATGGACACTTAAATGTAATGGATTCACTCATGTTACCAACAGGTAGGAATCACGCTAACCCAAGGTTGGTGAAGACCATGTGTATGGTCACCTTCATGGCAGGTAACCTTACTTGGGCCGGGGAGGATGCCCCTTCGGCTGCGGCAGATCCTGTTGCGGCGATTCAAGACGATGCGGGACCTCGTTTCTCCGATATTGTGCAATACCGGGCTGCCTTGGACGCTTCCGCTCGAGGAGTTTACAATCAGCCATCCGATCGCTTCTGGCAGGTTTATGATTTTGGGATCGATGCCTTTGGGACAATTTCCAGCCCAACTCGTGACTGGGCGTCCTTTGTAGTTCAGCTCTATGCGACCCGGTTGCAGGGGCACCCCAACCCCCCGGGCTTCTTTGACGGTTCCTACGATTGGGAGCTGCTCCCAAAGGTGAACACGCTCAACTTTCATCTCAGCGGGGATGGGCGGTTCAACCTCAGGGCGGGCCACATGGAGCTGCCCTATGGTCTCGACGCGATGATCAATACCAGCGGCACGCTGCGGCAGATGAACAACGGCAGAAACCTCGGAACCAAGATTGACTGGGGGGCGACATTGAACGGGACCTTTCCGGAATTCATGTATGAGTTTGGCGTCGGGCGTGGATCCGGAATGGATTACGTCGCGACGGGTGATCCGCACATGTTCGTCGGACGCGTGGGTACACCAGTGGATACGCGTGACTTCTATGGTACGCCTGCGTTCGGACTGTCCTTTTATGAGACAAAACTGCGGCTTTCGAACGGGCGGTTCACTGATCGCTGGCGCGTTGGCGTGGACGGGCAACACTACGTAGGGCCTCTGGGTTTGCTCGGTGAGGTTTCGTTGGGGGAGAATGATAACGTGGACGTGGTCAACACGCTGGCCGAGGTTAATCTGGCCAATGCGCGACAGACAGTGCTTGGTTATTTTCAGTCCAGGATTAACTTCCGGGAGGATGCTATTGACGGCTACGATAATGAGGGATTGATGGCTCTCGGGGTTCGGTATGCTCCCGATAACCATTGGGCGTTGAGCGCGCAATTTAGTCAGCAGCTATGGAATTACAGTGGGCCTTTTAATGGAAATCAGACGCTTGAGTTCCAGCTTCGCTATCGGCTTTAATCATGCGAGGCAACCAATACGTTTCATGAATATTCAAATAGTCATTTCCAAGGTTTCCTCCCTGACACTCGTGGCGTGTTGTTTCGCTGGTTGGGTGTTTGGGTCGATGGATGCATCAGCCCAAGCCTTTTGCGCCATCCGCAACCCCAACCGGATTATCCAGGAGTTCTTCGATTCCGGTTCGGTGTATCGTTCTTATCAGCGGACGATCTCAAGGGATATTGCGGCTCGCTGCAGTCAGCAGGCCGACGTTGCCTTCGATCCCCGCGAGTTTGGCAAGCACACACTCTATGCGGTTTCAGAAGGGCAGACCCTGGTTGGTTACGTGATGGCGAGAACTGAAGTGGCGGATTATGGTCTGGCCGAGATCGTCTGGAAGTTGGATCCGCAACTGCGCATACAGGGCTTCGCGTTTCAACGCTGCCGCAGCCCCCACCTTAAGGCGCTTCTGGAAAGCGGTCTGGATCAAAAGTTGGCTGGATCCACTTTAGAGGAGCTCATTGCAATGCGGCAGGAAGCTCGCTTTGAAAACCTCATGAGGTCCTTGTCACTTAAGCCCGAGGGGGAGGTGCTGTTGCGGGCTGTGTTGAATTCCGCCATCAAAACGATCCTGCTGACGCAGGTAGCGTTTGCTGAGGATGTGGGCTAAGGGACATAACCGAAATCACTCGCGGTGTTCTTCGCCTCGTCTGCATCAAGAGGCGGCCATGGGCGGAGGGAGGCGGTTTGTTGAGGGGTATTCCAACTCCTCAAGGTGGCGGAACGACGCAACTTCTCATTCTGGATGCTCCTACACTGAGAATCCATGACCCTCAGCATCAAAGCCTTCGTTTTCCTATGTATTGTCTACTCGGCACTCCTTGGACTGGTAGTGGATTCGCTCAACCGCTCCAACGGCATCACTGTCAGGCGTCAATTCAGGGAATATGCTACGGCAGAGAAACGCAACAACGAGCTGGGGCATTTGGATACCAGTCTGAGATCCTTCTTCACCCTGGCGGACCTCTACATTGCCTCTAGGCAGTTTCAGCTCGAGGACGTTTTCCTCAACTCATTCAACGTTGTAGAACGGGACTTTATTGCGTTCAAGGAAGCTGGACTTGAATCCACGTTTGAACCGCAAGTTAGGGAGTTCGTTGGCAACCTCGGCTTGATGTCGGATTTTTGTCAATTGGTTACCGGTGCATCCGGGCAGGACGCGCTATTCCAGGAAGGATTGATTGATCGCTTTGATGCATTGTCAATGGCCCTGCTAGGTGACTTTCTTGAACTCAAGAGGGTGGTGCAGGAGAAGGTTGATGAGGAAGGTCGATCCGTGGCGAGCGCGGAAGAGAGGGGACGCGGCTTGTTCAAAGTCTCCCTCGTCGTTTTGGCGGCGTCACTGGGTCTCGTGCTCTGGGTCTTGCATAGGTTTATCATACATCCGATCCGACAGCTGGCGAGGCAGGCAGAGGCTTCATTGAAAGAAGGGGTGCAGTATGCCGGATATGCCCGGGGTCCGAGTGAGATTCGGAGTCTGAGCAGATCACTGACGCTCATGACGGGATCGCTCGAGGTGCAGATCCGCAAGCGTACGGCTGAGTTGCAGTCAACTCTGCTGGCCTTGGACTCGATGGATGATCTGGTGTTCATTTTCGCCGAGAGTGAACTCAAGTTTCGCTATGCCAATACGGGTGCCAAGGACAAACTGGGTTACACCGAGGACGAGTTCAGGCAGCTGTCCCTGGTCGGCATTTCGCCCGACCTCAGTCAGGATCGGATGCCGCAGCTGCTCAAAGGGGCAGACGGGGAGGTGCCAGAGGCCCGGCAGCTCAACATCCAAGTACAGCGAAAAGACGGGGTTCAGCTTGCTGTTGAACTCGTTATCCAGAGTGTGCCAGGGGAAGGGAACGAACGGCTGTTCATCGCAGTTGGCCGCGATGTGACGGAGCGGCTTTCCCGAGAGTTGGTGGAGCGCAGGGCCCAGCGGCTGGAGAGCATTGGCAATCTGGCAGGTGGGCTGGCTCATGACCTCAACAATACACTGACTCCCATGATGCTTGGTGTGGAGATTTTGCGCGCTGAGGTTCCCCAGCAGGGGGAGATACTCGAGCAGATGATGGCGGGCCTACAGAGGGCTACCGAGATGCTCAGGCAGCTCCTGACTTTCGCCAAGGGTGACAAGGAAGCGGTGAGGGGTACGGTTCGTGTGGATCAGCTGTTGGAAGAAACGCTCCGCTTTATTGGACATTCCTTCCCCAAGAGCATTAAGACCAACTTCCGTAACCCGACGGCACAGCCCGTTCAGGTCATAGGAAACCGGACGCAGCTCTACCAGGTGATTCTGAACCTCTGTGTCAACGCGAGGGATGCGATGCCGGACGGGGGCGTTCTGGACATCGAGCTGGGCCTTGTCGAGTTGCAATCGAATGCCGACCAGTCCAATCCCGCCTTGGGGAAACTCGCTGAGGGGACCTATGCGAGATTGAGTTTTCAGGATGCGGGTACGGGTATCCCTCCTGAGGTGCTGGAGCGTATATTTGAGCCATTCTTTACCACCAAGGGGGCGCAGAAGGGAACCGGTCTTGGCCTGTCCACGGTGATCGGCATTGTCAAGGCGCACAAGGGTGCGGTTACGGTGGACAGCCAGGTAGGGCAGGGGACGCGGTTCGAAGTGTTTCTTCCGCTGGAGCAGGGGGTGGCGATTCCCAGTGATCGTGGTGAGGTGAGGGAGCCATCCGCGCCAGCCAGTGATACGCCCCGTCAGGTCCTGATTATCGAGGATGACCTCATGCTGAGGGAAGGTCTTGTTGCACTCCTGGAACAGGATGGTTACCGCACTGTGCAGGCCTCGGACGGCAAAGAGGGGCTTAAGCTCGCTCTTGGGCTGCGCGATAGCCTCGGGGCAGTGTTGGTCGATATCCACATGCCGCATATGAATGGAGAGGAATTTGTCCGGGTTTTCAGGCAGATCTGTCCAACCATGCCTATTCTTGCCATGAGTGCCTTTTTCGATCGGGAGATCCGGGCATCTCTCGACGCCCGAAACGTGGATGCGTGTCTGGAAAAGCCTTTTAGGAATGAGAAGTTTCTTGCGACTGTGAAACAGATCTTCATAGCGCCGGACGACGATCGAAGGCTGCGAACGCGATTTAACGGGTCTTCAGCAGGTCCTGCCTAGGGGCGCTCCCTGAGTGTAGATTCCGAAGCCTTGAGGTTTCGCACTCCGGATTAGCGAGTGCCGGCACGAAACCAAGACAAGCCCAACGCACAGCGCGAAAATGGCCGTTTCGTGCACCTTCAGGATCGTGCAACCTGCTCCCGATGTGAGGGGTTCCCAATATGGACGGTCGATCTCCCTGCATTCGTGCTGATTGGTGGTTCTCTGATTTTTGAATAATCTGTGCCTGGCTTGGATGGGATTCATCTGGACCTGTGCGCTGAAAGCGGGTATCCGCCTGCACATGATCACCGCTCGTTGCGTTCAAAGAACGGTCCTGTTTTGCAATGTGGTCGCTCTGGTAGTGCTGCTGTCGTCGCTGGTGCCGGCGGTTTCAGCTGCAGGCTTCCGGGCTGGGGTTGGTGTCCGGGTCGTGACGCCAGATCCCTTGTTGCCGGTGTCCGGTGGCATGGGGCCGTCAGCACCGTCTTCCCAGAAACTGGGTGAGCTGAATGTCCGGGCACTGGTCCTTGAACAGGGGGTGACAAGGGTGGCAATCGTGTCGACCGACTTCCTCGGATTCCCGGCGGTGTTGGGGGACAAGGTGCGCGCCGGGGTAAAGGGCATCCCGGCAGACCACATCCTGGTTGGCGCATCGCATACCCATAGCGCACCGGATTGTTATGCCTTTCCGGACGAGCAGGGCAGGACGTCGGCGGATCTGAAGTATCTGGACTGGGTTTGTGCGAGGGCGGTGGAGGCAGTGCAGGAGGCAGTGGACTCGCTGCAGGCTGCGTCGGTGCGCATCGCCACCGGGGAGGCCAGGGGGAAGATCGCCTACAACTACTACGCGCCTGCCCTTTATGATCCGCGCTGTCACGTAATCCAGGCCGTCGCGTTGAACGGCAAGCCCATCGCCACCTTGGTCAACTACGCGATTCATCCCGAAGTGTTGGGAAACGATCTGGGAATAGTCAGCCCCGACCTGATCGGACCATTGTATGACCGGATTACGGAGCGGGGAGGGGGTGTGGGTATTTTCATGAATAGCGCACAAGGTGGAATGGTAACAGCCGATAACCGGGATGCAGCGGGCGGCGATGACCTGCGTCGCTGGGACGAGTGCGTGCGTATTGGTCACCTGCTGGCTGACGAGGCGATCAGGATTGTGTCCGAGGCTCCTTTGCAGGCTGAGCCGGCATTGACCTGCGACTCGCGGGTGATTGAATTGCCGGTGGACTCACCTGAGCTTCGGTTTGTCCTGGCTCATTCGCCATTGAAACATCAGGACGCAGGTGCGGGTGTTGTTTCGACGCGCCTGAACCTGGTGAACCTGGGTAACGCCCAGATCCTGACCATACCCGGGGAAGCTCTGCCGAACTTGGGATTCTACCTCAAGCGCAAGATGCACGGGGAACACAACCTGCTCTTTGGACTTACCAACGATGCATTCGGTTACATCATGGCCAAGGTGGACTGGCAGAGTTTCAAGCGCTACGACTATATCAGTCGGGTCTGCCTTGGCGAAATGACGGGGGAAATTTTGATCGAGGAGTCCTTGAAGCTGGTAGCCGACGCACCGCGACCCCAAGGTCACGCCCAACAGTAGTGACGATGCAACACACAGTAGACAACCCGGTCAGCACGACCCATCCCGGTCGGACACGGTTCACCAGTGAACTTCGCGTTCGGCCTGATGACATCGACCTGAACCAGCACGTCCACGGCAGCCGGTATTTCGACTATGTGCTGGCGGCCCGCTACGACCAGATGGAACGCTGCTATGGCATCTCCATGGAGGAGTTCATGGAGCGCGGCTACGGTTGGTTTACCAAGGCCTCGTTCTTCGATTACAAACGTGCCCTAAAGATGGGGGATAGGTTTACCGTGACGACCTGGATCGAGGAGTTCCAACGCAAGGGGGTTCGCGTGCGCTTCGAGATGCATCGGGGTGAGCCGGCCAAACTGGTCTGCGAGGGCTGGTGCGATTACACCCTCGTCAGCATGGAGACGGGTCGAGCTGAGCCCATCCCGGATTGGGTTGCGGCGAAATACGCTGTTTGATCCGCCGGATTCAACTGGGCCGATCCCGGGGTGTTATTGAAGGCTGACCCGGCTGGTCGCTGTGGATCAGGCTGCCCCGCCAAGCCAGGCGTTGAGCATCCAGTAGAACACCGCCGCAAGTCCCGCCCCGGCCGGGATGGTTACAAGCCACGAGATTGCGATGTCGCGGATCATGCGCAGGTTCAGGTTTTCGATGCCGCGAGCCAGGCCGATGCCAAGGACGCAGCCGACCAGCACGTGTGTGGTTGAGATGGGGAAGCCCATCCGGCTGGCAAGCACGATGGTTGTCGCTGCGGCGATGTTTGCTGCGAAACCGCGGCTGGGTGTGAGCTGGGTGATTTTTTTGCCGATGGTTTCAATGACCTTGTAACCCCAGGTGGCCAGGCCCAGCACGATGCCTGCCCCGCCGAGGACCAGAATCCACAGCGGCACCTGGCTCTTGGCTGCCACCGCGCCGGTGCGAGCCAGTTCGATGACGGCTGCGAGCGGCCCGATTGAATTTGCGACGTCATTGGCTCCGTGGGCGAACGCAAGGAAGCAGGCACTTAGCACCAGCATGCCGCAAAACATGGCTTCGACTTTCTCGAATTCAAAATGACGTCGGTATTCCCATCGCTTGGCGGGGAGTTCTGATCCGGCGACGAGGGCGGGGCGCATCTCCACCTTCTGCTCGGGGTCGTTTTTGCGGACGAAGGGAATCCCTTCCTCATCTTCCCCGGTCAATTCGATGCCGCGCTCCTTGCGTTCCCGCTCGTGCTGAACGCGCAGCTTGCTGATCCAGGCATAGGCAAAGCCACTCAGCACGAGGCCAAAGGCCGTGGAGATCAGCAGGGCCTGGGGCAATTTGAAGTTCAACCCCAGGTTCTTCAACCCCTTGAACACCACGACCATTGCTAGAATGAAACCGACATAAAACACCAGTACGGGAATCCAGACGTAGGCCTCCCGCAAGGGGTTTTTGCGGTTGATGATCTTCCATTGAATGAGGCGGAATATGCCGAAGGCCAAAATGCCGCCACAAAGCGGGGAGGTGACCCAGCTCAGGACGATGCTGATGACCACGTCCCAGTGGATGACGGAGGTCCCCCCGATCACAATCCCGACACCGACAATCGCACCCACAATCGAGTGTGTGGTTGATACGGGCCAGCCAAAGAATGTGGCCACCTGTAACCAGAGAGCCGCGGCCAGGAGGGCAGCGAGGAAGCCCAGTGCAAGCTGAAGTGGCTGAAAGGCCTGCGGGTCAAATATTCCCTTCCTGACGGTCTCTGTGACGTGGACGCCAAGAAACACCGCTCCGGCAAGCTCCATGATGGCCGCAATTATCACCGCCTTCTTTAAGGTCAGGGCTCCTGACCCGACCGACGTTCCCATGGCGTTGGCGACGTCGTTGGCACCGATGCTCCAAGCCATGTACAGGCCGAAGATAATGGCGAGTGTCAGGAGGATGGTTCCGTGAGGCAAAGCAAGTTCAGCAAGCAGAATCATAGGGTGTTGGCAGGTTTGGGGGCGGTCGATGTGCGGCCGCAATGATCGTTCAGACGAAGGTGTTAAAAGCCCTTTAACATCAGTCGGATGCCTCCGGCAGTTCGGTCAGCAGCGCGAGCGAGGCGGCCCAGCTCCCTCAGGGTCTGTACCCAGATGAGCAGGTCCACAGGTTCGAGTGAGGTTTCACTCCCGTAAAGCTGGCGGGAGAGCGCCGTCTGCTGTGCCTTGATGGCGTCCTCTCTCTGGTCAACCTCCGTGATGAGCTTGGATGCTGTAAGGGCATCGCGACCCTGAAAGGAGGATTCCACCAGAAGATCCATCCGGTTCATGATGCCTGCGACCAGGTCACAGGCGCCGATGATGCTCCTCAGGTAGCTCATGAATTCGACGGAAAGCTCAGGTGGGAGGGACAGCGGGCGGCAGGTCGCGGCGACCGCGATGTCCTCGACCCGGTCGGCCATGGCGTCCTGTTCCTCAGCAGTATGAAAGAGCACCTGCTTGTCGACGGGGACAAGAACGCGGGCGGCCAGTTGCTCCTGCAGCTTCGTCTGCAGGGCATCGGCTTCGGTCTCCAGATCCTCAACCTGGTCGGCAACACTTCTCGCCCTGGGAAGGTCGTTTGCCAGGACAGCTTGGAAGAGCGGCTCCAGCAGCCGGATGCAGTCATTCACTTTTCGGCCGTGGGCGATGAGAGTCACGAAAGGCGACTCGCCGAACATGTTGCTAATTGAGGGCATGGCATTCTCCTGAACTTGGCTGGGCCAACGTCTGCATGTGGGACGGAGCATGGCCGAATGTGGGTTGGCGGTCGATAAGTTCTTGCAGGGAGCAGAAAAGGGGAGCGGGCAAGCAGGGGCAATTGCGGGCGGTTTCTTGAAGAAGCGCGTGACGGTGGGGTCCAAAGCGCCGTAGGCTTTCAGGCATTCATCCTACGAATCGCCTATGAAGCCCGCGCTGACTTTTCTTGGTCTGGTATGTGTCTGTTCCGTTGCTCTCGGGGGAGAGGAAAGATTGCCCTATGCCGCCAGCGACATCGTCCCGCCGTCCACGGCTTACGAGCAGACGGTGCGGGAAGGAGCTCCCGACCGTCCCTCAGCCACTGCAGCCAAGCGTCGGGTGCTGGTCTTCTCCCTGCGGACAGGTTACGACCACCTGGTTATTCCCCACGTGAACCGCGTGGTGCAGGTCGTCGGGGAAAAGTCCGGGGCCTATGATGCCGACGTCACCTCAGCACTCGAGCCCCTGCTGCCAGCCAACCTCGCGAAGTACGACGTGCTGGTTCTGAACAATAATTGCTCCGTTGGCCCAAGGAGGGATCTGTTCCTGGACGAACTGGAGACGAATCCGAAATATGGGGGGCTGTCGAAGGACGAGAAGGGCGTGTTCGCCGATACGTTGGAGCGGTCCCTGCTTGGTTTCGTGGCGAATGGCCGCGGGCTGGTGGTTCTCCATGGAGGCGTGGTGATGCAGAACAGCTCGACTCCATTCACCTCCATGGTGGGGGCGGCCTTTGACTATCATCCACCCAACCAGGAGGTGATACTGCGTTCGGTAGATGAAACGCACCCGCTGACACGAGCCTTCAAGGATCACAATCCATTCATCCATCGGGATGAGCCCTATGTGTTCAAGGGGCCCTACGTGAATCTGGATTTTCGGCCGCTGCTGGTCATGGACACGACCAAACTCAAGGATGCATCAGGTCGGGTCGACGATGATGTGCGATACGTTTCGTGGATTCGCCGTCATGGCGAGGGGCGGGTGTTTTATTGTTCGCCCAGTCATTTTCCCGACACGTATCTGAGTCCTACAATGCTGCGATATTTGCTGGACGGGATTCAATATGCCGCAGGCGACCTCAAGTGTGAGGATTCCCCCATCGGGAGGGAGTAGGGCGCTTGTGGTCTTGGACGCCGGGCCGTTGCGCGGGACACGACACTCGCCTGTTCAGAGCGGCCTGAAAACCTGGCGGATTCAAAGAGTGGAAGGCTGGGATATTGCGATCGGCCTCTACGCCTGAAGGGGCGCGGAATTAACAAATATCGAAGCGCAAGAATTGGGTCGAGAAGTTGCCCCGGCCTTGGGTCATGTTCCGAAGCTCGGTGGTGTAGCCCAGGAGGCGCGACAGCGGGACGTCGCAGCGAATCGTGGCGAGTCCGGAGGACTTGCCGGTATCGTGGATAACCGCATGGCGGCTTTGCAAGTCACCCAATACGGTTCCCAGGTTTTCCTCGGGCACGATCACTTCGGTGGCCATGATCGGCTGCAATAGCGCCGGTCCGGCCGCCGCGAGTGCCTGGTTTACTGCTCGCGATGTGGCAGCCTGCAGGGCTTCCAGGGTGGAGGCCGCCCCGAAAAGCTCCACCTCATCCAGCCTCACGATCAGGTCCTGCACGCGAGCGCCATCCAGAGGCCCCGTCGTGAGTGTATCCCGAACCGCATTGGAAATGGCGTCTCGCTGCATGCCCGACAGCATACCCCCGTCAGGGAGAAGGGTGGGGTCGACTTCGATGCGATTCCCGGATCCGCGGGCTCCCGGTTCGACAGTCACCGCAACCCTGGCGCGGAGCTCGGGACTCTTGTTGGCCGGGTCCCTCGGAGGATGAAACAAGGATGCAGCCTTGGCAGGGCAGGTAATGGTCTCCCGCATGGCCACGGCCGGTCGGCCAGTGCGGACTTCCAATTTGTATTCGTGCTGGAGGCGCTCCACCAGGATCTGCAGGTGGAGTTCGCCCATGCCGCTCAGCAGGCGTTGGCCGGTATCAGGATTTTCGCCCAGCCGCAGTGTGGGATCCTCCTCCTGCAGCCTTTCAAGAGCATCAAGGAACTTGTTCTGTTGATCGGTGGTTTTGGGTTCAACCGCGAGGCTCAGCACGGGTTCACGTGCCTCAATACGTTCCAAACGCAGGACATGACCTGGGTCACACAGGGTGTCGCCGGTGGACGCATAACGCAGGCCCGCCAGGAGAACAATCTGGCCCGCCGCCGCCTGATCCATCTTCACACGCTTGTCAGCATCAATGTCAAAGATTCGGGCCACCGTTTCCTTGATCACCTCGCCGCGTGTGTTCAGGAAGGCAACCGGACTCCCGGGCTGTAAAACCCCCCGATAGACCCGGGCGAACACGTGACGTCTGCCATCCCACCGCTGCACCTTGAAAGCGAGGGCAGTCGCCAATCCCTCATCCTCCATCGCCACCATCTCTTCCGTCCCGTCCATCCGCAGGGCGGGTGACGGCGGGCGATCCAAGGGGGCGGGTAGCAGGCGGACAACGGCATCCATCAGTGGCTGAACGCCGAAGTTCCGCAGCGCAGAACCGCCAAAGCACGGGAATAACGTGCGTTCCTGAGTGCAGCGGGCCAGGACGGCCCAAACCAGATCGGGATCTGGATCGGTTCCTTCCAGAACATGTTCGGCAAGGACGTCATCGTGCTCCGCAAGCTCCAGCAGCAGGCTCTCGCGATGGACCTTCACTGCCTCCCAAGACTCTTCACCGCAGGGGACGGTCTGGACGACCTCACCGTGAATCCCGCCAAACGAAATCAGCTGCTTCTGGATTAGATCGATCACAGCACGTTGCTCCGGCAGCGGGATCGTCACCGGGACGGGGGTTGCCCCCAGCCGCTGCCGGACGGTTTCCATGGCGTGATCAAAGGACGCTCCCAGCCGGTCTGTCTTGTTGATGAAGAACAGCGATGGCAGGTCGAACTTGGTGCGTTGTCGCCAGACCGTTTCGGTTTGAGGTTCAACGCCGCGGACCGCATCCAGGACTACGATGCAGCTGTCGAGGACCCGCATGCTGCGTTCGACCTCGATGGTGAAGTCGACATGCCCCGGGGTATCGACGACCTGGATGGTGTGGTCTTTCCAGCGCGCCTTGGTCACCGCCGAGGTAATGGTGATGCCGTGGGCCTGCTCCTCCTCCATGTAGTCCATGTGGGCTGCCCCATCATGGACTTCACCAATGCGGTGCAGGAGACCGGCGTAAAACAGAATGCGCTCAGTCAGCGTGGTCTTGCCGGCATCAATGTGGGCTGCAATGCCGATGTTCCTAACCGCGGTTCGATTGCAGGTCATATGTGTTCCCTTTCGCCTCCAACGGCCGGGTGACGGCAAACACCTTAATGCCAGCTATAGACCCGATTCAATGGCGTAGTCGTGGTGTCACCAGAGCAAGTGATTCGTGGCGAAGAGGTTGGCGTGAGTTGGGAGGCGATAATGGGGCCTTACACGCGATTTTCGGGCCCCCAAACGCGTTCTAAGCTCCGCCTAACTCCAATAGATGGCGTCGTCGGACCACGGCATCTTGTTGGTTTCCAACGTGTTGCCTGTCCTGCAGGGCCTTTTCGGTGCTTACAGGGCGCTTTTTGGCCCCGAAAACAGCTCCTCATGGACCTGCACTGGCCGTGTGCAGTATGGGGCCCAAAACAGGGTCAAAAAGCGGGCCATAGGCCCGCTTTTGAGGGGGGGAACAGAGTTAAGTTGTTCGGTTACAGCAGCTTGTCGTGGTCCGAGGACGATATGACTAAGAGGTCAATACGGCCATGGCTTTTTCGTCCTCGGCATCGGTCATGTAAGGGATGCCTGTTTCGTGGGCGGTTTCGCGGTTGGCTGACATCAGGTCTTCCCGGCGGATTTGCTCGAGGGAGAACTTGCGTGCTCCGGCTAGGAACTGCTGGAGTCCGCAGGCGAGCTTGTCCGCGTAAGCGACGAGGGCGATGGCGCCGAGGGGGACCTTGCTCATTTCATCGGCTCCCAGTTTGTTGGCCACGGTTTCCCAGGAGGTAAAGATAGTTTCCGGGGTTTGGCCGTAGCAGGAGACCGTGGAGGGGAGTTCGTCCCAGTGACCGTTGATATGGCCGCGGTTCTGTGGGCGGAGGACACCCTCGATGTTGCTTCCGACGAAAGCCGGGATCATGGGCGCGCGTCCCATACACACAAGTTTGGTGTAGGGGGCGCCGAGAGCGAGCGCCTTGAAGAGGTGGTCCTCGCGGGCTAGCCCGCCGCCGAAGGAGAGGTCGGGTACGTTGAGACCTTTCCCGGTGAGAATCTTGGCATAGGCATAAGCCCGCGAGTGGAGGGGCAGGGAAGGCACCCCCCAGTGGTCCATCATGTTCCATGGGCTCATGCCGGTGCCGCCGCCTGATCCGTCAATAGTGAGCAGGTCGAGTCCGGCATCCGTGGCGAAGCGCAGCGACATGGCCAGAGCTTCCATGCCATAGGAACCGGTCTTCAGGGAAATTCGGTTGAAGCCGAGCCCCCGTAGTCGGGCGACTGAGTCCATGAAATCCTGTCGCACCGCGTCAGCGCTGGAGAGCTCGGTGGCCCCAAGTCGACTGTGGCGTGCAAACGCCTTGATGCTGCCTTCCCTGAAGGACCTTTCTGCCACGGGATCGTAGGGATCGGGATCGACAACATAGCCCCGGTCTTTGAGGAAACGGGCATAGTCCAGGGTATCGACCTGGATTTCGCCGCCGATGCATTTGGCGCCCTGTCCCCATTTCAGTTCCAGGATTACCTTGTCGCCATACTTGTCGATGAGGTATTCGGCCACGCCATTGCGGGTGTCTTCGACATTCATCTGGACGATGATGGCTCCGTGTCCGTCGAAGTAGCGGTAGAAGGTGTCGATACGACGGTCGAGTTCTGGGGCGGCTTCGATCTTGCCTCCCTTGAGTTTCGCCTGCCGGTCTACGCCCACGACGTTTTCTCCGACTACGATGGGGAAGCCGGCTAGCGCGGCACCGATGGCGAAGGAGTCCCAGTAGCGGGCGGCGACGAAGGTGGAACCGAGGGCGCCGGTCATGATCGGTACCCGGCACTTGACCGGGATCTTTCGGCCGAACTGGGTGGTGATATCGACATTCGGGAAAACGGCTTTGTCTGCCGTATCGCCGTTGCCATTCAGGCCATGGGTGCCGTAGGCGTAGCCTTGGATGCGCAAGGCGTGGTAGCCGACCCCGAGAGCGGTGACGTTTGAGGATCCCGAGGTGGAGTAGCCGAATTTCCTCGGGTAGATGAGTTCGCGTCCGCGAAGGGAGGAGATCCAAGTCTCGCATTTGCCTTTGCATGCGGAGTCACACAGGGTGCAAAGCCCCGATTCGCAAGGGTTGCCACGGTTTGCGGTTCCGAGGGCGTCGTTACTTTTGGGCCATTGAATCATGGAGGTTCCTTTGGGTTGGGTGCGGATCGTAGTGGCATGGGTATGCCGATAAAACGTCCGGCTGCTTTCTGGGGTGTTGATTTTAGACATGCGCCGGGGTCGGAGGTTCTGTCAACGCCTTTGCGACGAAATGTGGTCTTTAAGACCGGTTAATAGCCTATCTGCTGAAGGGTTCTCGAGGAGGTATAGGGCTTTTGGACTTGGGGGCTGCGGGCCAGTTCTCAGTGAGTGCGTGTAGTATTTGGATTGAGTATATCGGCAAGATTGCCGTAAATGGCACTCCTCTCTGGATGTGATGTGGCAAGTTGGGGCACAATTGCCGGAGTCGTGCAGGCAGGGGAAAGGCCTGCCCGAAAAGCCGACCAGCCTATGAGCGGACTACAGAAGACCGAGCGAAACCGACTGTTCATCCTGAACGCGCTCAAGCGTGTGGGGGCGCGAATGACTTCGGGGGAGCTGGCGGAGGTGTTGCTGGATGGGGGGCAGGAGTTGAGTGAACGGACCGTTCGACTTTATCTGCGTGGACTTGAAGAGGAAGGGTTGACCGAGAGTCTGGGGCGTCGGGGTCATTGCATTACCGACGCGGGGCTGCGCGAAGTCCGGGCGGCGCAGACCTTGGAACGAGTGGGTTATCTCTCTGCCAAGATCGACCAGATGACCTTCCGGATGAACTTCGACCTTGAGCAACGCAGGGGTGAGGTTGTCGTGAACACCTCGATTGTCGCGTTCGAGGTTCTCGCGGAGTGTGCTGATCGAATCTGCCGCGTGTTCGAGAAGGGCTATGCGATGGGAACACTCCTGTCCCTGCTAGAACCCGGAGAGCGTGTGGGGGAGATGTTGGTGCCCCGGGGACACGTTGGGCTCTGCACCGTGTGTTCCATCACCCTGAACGGCGTGTTGCTCAAACATGGAGTCCCCACGGACTCCCGGTTTGGTGGTTTGGTTGAGCTGCGACAGGGCAAGCCCGTGCGCTTCGTCGAGATCATCCGCTACGACGGAACCAGCATCGATCCGCTGGAAGTCTTCATCCGCAGTCGCATGACGGATTATCACGGTGCCATTCGGGATGGGGACGGTCTGATCGGGGCGAGTTTTCGGGAGCTGCCGGCTGACAGTCGGGACATGGTTGTGCGCCTGGCGGACCAGCTGAGTGCTGTTGGGCTGGGTGCTTTCATGCGTATCGGTGCTCCGGGGCAGCCTGTGTTGGGGTGCCCGGTAGGGGAGGGGCGGATCGGCACGGTTGTGGTGGGTGGACTGAATCCTATCGCCATTGTGGAGGAGAGCGGACATCGCACCGAGACGCGGGCCCTGTCCGGCTTGATGGACTTCGGGAGGCTCTTTCCGTTCTCCAAGCTGCCTGAAGCTCTCGAGCGGATCGGGCGTAAATGAGCGGTTTTGCATCATGACCATTACACGATGAAATTCAATCGGGGTATCAGTGGTATTCGATCTCTCGCGAAGGTGGCGCTTGCATGCCTGGTATGCGCAGGGGGTTTGATTTCAGCCAGGGCATCGAAGCCGGTACTCGCTCACTTGATGCCATGGTTCGTTGGGCCGCCCATCAGTGCCGCATGGGGATGGCATTGGACCATGAACCACTATGATCCGGTTTGGACGGACGCGAGCGGGCGTCGCGAGTTGGCTTCATGGTATTATCCGCAGGTGGGTCCTTACGACTCCATGGATCCTGCCGTGATGGAGTATCAGGTGCTGCTGATGAAGCTTGCGGGGATCGACGGCGTAATCGTGGATTGGTATGGCGTGGACCTCTTCGTGGACTACCCCGGGATCGAGGACCGGACGCGGGCCATGCTGGGGTGGGTGGAGCGGGCCGGACTGAGCTTTTGCCTCTGTTATGAGGACCGGACCATCAAGGCGGAGATTGAGTTTGGGCATATCCCGGCTGCGGATGCTGTTTTGCATGCACAGATGGCCATGAGCCACGCCGAGGAGGTCTACTTCTCCAGCCCCTCGTATCAACGACTGGATGGCAAGCCAGTGCTGTTGAATTTCGGACCCGAGTATTTTGTTTCGGGCCGCGACTGGAACCGGATCTTCTCCGTGCTGGACAGCACCAACCAGCCTGCGTTCTTTACCCTGCACCAGCGTGTGTTGCCGGCGATGGGAGCTTTCAGCTGGCCGCCGATGTGGCTGGCTCCTGCCAAAGGGGAGATGCCCGTCGCCACGTTAGAGTCTTACCTGAACAGTTTTGAACAGACGGCTTCCTCCGCCCTGTGGCCGGCTTTTGTAAGCAGTGCCTTCCCGCGGTTTCATGACATCTACGCTGAGGCTGGAGTCAGCGAGTCCTACGGTCTGATTGCCGACCGTGAAGGGGCAACCTTTCGGGAAACCCTCGCCAGAGGCATGACCAATGCCTCGGCCATGGTGCAGCTGGTGACGTGGAACGATTACGGCGAAGGGACGCAGATCGAACCTACTCGGGAGTTCGGGCGTCGTGATCTCGAGACGGTGCAGGAGCTGCGGCGCGCCTACCTTGATCCGGAATTCACGGGGAAGGGGAGCAATCTGGAATTGCCCGGACGCCTGCTGGCCCTGCGCCGGAAGCACGACAGCGATCCAGTCCTCACTGCCGAGATGGATCGTGCGTTTGTAGACATCGTCAGCGGTTATGTGACGCTTGCGGAACGTCGGCTGGATGCCTTGGAGTCAGGCCATCCCGTTGTGGTCAAGGCCACCTTCGCTGGTGTGAATGTGCGTGTGGAGGCCGGTGGTTTTCTCTCCGGAAGCCAACTGCGGCTGGAGTCGGTCGACAGTCTGAGTGGGGGGACGTGGCAGGTTGTGGCAGCCCAGACTCCCGGCGTTGGCCCCGTCGTCTTTACGGACTCGCGCATGCCAAGCCCCGGAACCTCCTACTATCGCCTCACGCTTGTGCCCTAGTGAGCTAGAGAATCATGCCGGAGAGCCGTGTATCCAATTCCCCCAGATGCCCCTAGGGCGGGAGGCGTTCGAGTCCATCGTCGTTCCCATCGTCGTCGGACCACGACATCGTGTTGGTTACCAGTGTGTTGC
>JBMTVN010000034.1:0-21960 GCA_049451415.1 Limisphaerales bacterium
CCCCTACGTCGTCCTCGCCTCCCAACAAACCGCCGCCAAACCCGACTGGAAAGAAGTCATCCGAACCCTCCTCGAAAAACATCAGGCGACCCTGATCACCTACACCGAGTCGCCCAAAGAATCACTCCCCCACCTGCAACAAAACTTCCCCCATTATGTCGCCCTCGTCGCCCAACCCACCGAAGTCTCCCGCCAGCTCGTCGTCGATCTCCACCAGCTCGCCCGCCAACTGGATGACGACCCCTATACCGACTTCTTCTGGGGTATCGTCACCGGTTACAGCGCCTCCAACGCCCTGACCATCGCCCGCGAAACCGCCCCTCTCACGATCCGTAAAGTCGCTGCAGGCACTGAATTGGCCATGGACATGGTCGAGGAAGGCCTCTGGTTCTGCGAACTCAACCGCAACAAGATGATCAAAAAGGAGGCCGGAAAAAAACCCGCCCAACTCCAAGGCCCCACGGATACCACCCAGCCACTCGTCGATTCGCTCAACACCTATCAACCCGACCTATTCGTTACCTCCGGTCACGCCACAGAACACGACTGGCAAATCGGCTTCCGCTACAAAAACGGCTACTTCAAACACAATCAGGGAAAGCTCTACGGACTCGATACTCAAGGCAACCAGCATCCCGTCCAATCCCCCAACCCCAAGGTCTACCTCCCCGTCGGCAACTGCCTCATGGGCCATATCGACCAGACCGATTGTATGGCAACCTCCTGGATGAACAGCGCCGGCGTCCGCCAAATGCCCGGCTACATCCAACCCACCTGGTACGGATACATGGGCTGGGGGATCCTCGACTACTTCGTGGAACAACCCGGCCGCTACTCGCTCTCCGAGGCCTTCTTCGCAAATCACCACGCACTCATGCACCGCCTCCTCACTTACTTTCCCGAAGCCGCCACCCTCCCCGTCAACACTTCCGGCCGACCCGCAAAAACCCCAGCCACCACCACCCAGGCCAACGCCGCCAAACTCACCCCCATGGACGCCCTCGGCCTCCTCTTCGACCGCGATATGGTCGCCTTCTACGGCGACCCCGCCTGGGATGCCCGCCTCGCCCCGCAACCCCTCGCATATCACCAATCCCTCACTATCACGGAAAACCATACCTACGAGCTCCAGATCCACCCCCAGCGCGGCCACGATAGCTTTGCCCCCATCAATACCAACGGCTCACAACGCGGCGGACGCCCATTCGTCGCCTTCCTCCCACACCGAATCGCCAACCCCAAAATCGTCCAAGGCGCGGAACTCCAACCCGTCATCAGCGATAACTTTATCCTCATCCCCAATCCCCTCACCTGTGATCCGGAAAAAACCTACACCCTCCGTTTCACTGCTGAAAAACTCTAGGACCACCACCCTTCACCAACTCAACACGGGTCGCCCCCAAACTAGAATCCCCGCCAGATCCATCCAAAATGGCCAACAGAAATAAACCCACCCGCCCCCATCAACCCCGCTCAGCCGGTTTCACCCTGATCGAGCTCCTCGTCACCATTGCCATCATCTCCATCCTCGCCAGTCTCCTGCTCCCCGGCTTGGCCCGCACCCGAAACCTCGCCCTCCGGAGTGCCTGCCTCTCCAACCTCCACCAGATCGGCATCTCCACAACTCTATACCTCGATGACTACTCAAACCGTATGCCGTGGGTGCCGGACGAACTCCTCCAACTCACGCCACCCGTAAATGCCGAGGACAAACGCTACAACGCCATGGGCGCATTCATGCCCCTGCTCGCTCCCTACCTCGATACCCCGCGCGCCTGGCTGTCGCCCCCAGTCAAAAACATCAAACCAACCGACTGGCGCCGACACTTCTTTGGACCATGGCAGGAATTCGCCACCCCCTCCCCGGAAAATGGGGAAGCCAACTACATCAGTGACAAACTCGCAGAAAGAAACACCGACCAACCCCGCTACCTCCGCAACCGTTCACCCGAATCCCTCGCCGTCCGCCGTAATAGCAGCCCCAGCGAAGAGGAGTGGCTCATGAGCCCGTTCTTCGAACGCGGCTGGTGGCAAAACCACCGAGAAGACTGGAGAATCCAGCAAAGCGAACCACCACCCACCGGCTGGTCTGCCCATAACCGCGGCCGAAACCAGCTCTACCTCGACATGCGCGCCCAGTGGATAAAAAAGGACATCGCGCAGTAACACCGCGCGATGTCCCGATCCATTCCACCTCAAAAACCACCCTACCTCACCGTGGCATCATCCCGACCATTCCATAACGCATTGTTCGGAACACCCTTGCCGGAAGCACTCAAACCATCCAGAACCTCAGGCTGCATCGACTCCGCATGCCCATCCACAAAAGTCATGTTAACTCGTCCCCCGTTTCGATCCGATGGCGTCGCCCGATGTGCGTCCGACCCGTCGCTCCCACCCTCATAATAAGCGTTCCCATCGCCAGCCCCGCCCCCGGTGGCACGGCTGCCACGCGACCCTAGACCCACCGACCCCAAGGGCGGATCAATCACATACACCGCCGAACCACCCTCCCCATAGGCGCTCTCAGGATTCCCGCCACGGGCCCCCTTCGTGTCCCCCACCGCCACTGTCCTCGAGGGCGCCCAAATCCCGGAATCCTTCGCCACAAAAGCACCCTCACCCTCAGGTTGACGCGCATTCCCCAAATACTGGTAGTTGTATCCGTAACCACCGTAATACTTCGTCCGCTCCGTCTCCGTCGGCCCCGGAGCCACCGTGTGCGCAAACGGCTTCGTCATGTACTGCTTCTCCTGAGGCAGAAGATTCGGACTCAAATACACCTCCTCATTGCTCATATACGGATAAATGTAGTCGGCCCAACGCGTCCTCGGCAGCCCCAACGCAGTCGTCTCCGACTTCAATGAAGAATGCTGCGGAAATGCATCCTCGTTCTCCATCACAAACATCCGCAGCCCAATCCCAATTTGCCGCAGATTGCTCAGGCTCGCCACCGACTTGGCCGCCGTCTTCGCCCGGCTCAACGCGGGAAGCAGCATCCCCGCCAAAATGCCAATGATGGCAATCACCACCAACAACTCAATCAGTGTGAAACCAGCAAAACGCCTCTGGCTGCAACCACCGCCTAATCCGCTGTCTCGTTTCAACATGCCCGATAACCTACCCCACCCCACCCCACGCCCGCTTGCGGCAGCTTGCGAATCATCGTCGGCAAATTGCACCCCCAACAGCACCCGACCGCAACCCCCCAGCCCTAGGGCACCAACCCCCTTCCATCCCAACCAAAAACCCCCACCAACCGCTCCACCTCGCCAGGTTCCAGCCACTGCACACTCCCATGCCGCGCTGCATCAGGGAAACTCACCCCTTGAAGAACTTCCCAACCCAGTAAATCCCCCGACCGCGATACCCCATACCCGTTGCTCATGCAAAAATCATACAGCAATAACCAACCCCCGCCCTTGGGATCAGGCATAACCGACGGCCCCTCTGTAATCGTCGGAACAATCTGACCACGGTTCAAGGGCCCATCAAAGACCTCATACGGCCCATCCAAGTGATGAGACGTCGCCAAACGAATCGCACGACGCTCCCCCGTCGCAACACCAAATTCCTCCTCCTTGTGAAATAGATAATAAGTGCCGCCACGCTCAACCAAAGTGCCGTCAATCACGGAATAGTCAGGATGAAACAACTCCCTCGCAGGGCTGAAGGTCTTCCAGTCACGCGTCCGGCTATACCACAAGCGGCTGCGCTTCCAACCCGCATCCTCAAACGAAGCAGACCACACCAGAAAAGCCTCCCCGCTCTGCTCATCCATAAACCACTCCGGGGCCCAGATATTGCCGGCCGAACGCCCGACGTCATCCCTCACCCCAGTCATCAAGGATAGGGATTCCACCCCTTCCCATGCCACGAGATCGCGAGAGACCGCATGCAAACAAACCGGCCGCTCACCCCGCTCACTCCCGCGCCGCGCGCCACCAGTCGCCAATAAATGCCATAACCCATCCGCCCCGCGCCGAATATACGGATCCCTCAGCCACTGATCCCAGACCGGCTCGTTCCCATTCAAGGGAACCCAGCCTCGACCATCCGCAGATAAGGCCAGATGCAACCGCTCGACCCGCATCGGATTGGCCAACGGCACATTGTGCGTCCTCCCCTCCGCATCAATCTCCACGCGCGAATCATAACGCTGCCGAAAATAGGCCATCACCCAGCGCCCCCCTGCACCATCCCCTACCTCGCCCCCCACCACACCCCAAGGCATCAAAGCCCCGCAAAAAGCCAATGACTCGAGCACAATCCAAAAGAAACTGCACCTGGTTCGCATTCCCCCTCATCCTCCACTCGCCAGTAAAACACAAGGAAGACCTGACCTGTTGCCGGTTCTGCCCGCCCCCCAACCCGAACACCCAATACATGCATGCTCCGGCAGCCCCTCAAAGGCCATGGAAACCAATCCACGCCAAATGCCGGGGCCGCCAACGTTTCACAAAAGTTATCCACGCTGCTTCCGCTCTAACCGCGTGGAATCCGGAAAGGCCACCAGCCAGGCCTCCCTGTAAACAGGATCATTGCAAACGAATGAAACCATTGACCCCAACCAAAATACTCCCCTCCGGCAAACTCTCCCATCGCCTCTTCCTCCTGCTCGCAGTCAACCTCGTCGGCTTGCTCACCCTGGCCACCCACGCGATCTACAACCAGAAGTCCACCAGCAAGAAAATCGTCCACTCTCAAGGCAACGCGCAAATCAACGGCGACATCTACCAGTCCCTCATCCAATGCAAGGATGTCATCGCCGATGTCCTCCCCCCGCCAAAATACATCATCGAACCCTTCCTCACCGCATGCCAAATCGCCGACGCCACAACCCGGAAGGAAGTGGATCTCCTCGTTCAACACATGCAGGCACTGGAGCAGGAATATACCGACCGACAGTCATTCTGACTTGCCGACATCACGGATCCCAACCTCAAAAAAGCCCTCACCACGGAAGCACACCAGCCAGCCCTGCGCTTCTTCACTCTCTTCCACGACGAGTTTTTGCCCGCTGTAAACACCGGCAATGCCGCCCAGGCCCAAATCATCCTCACCCAAAAGCTCGCCAAGGAGTACCAACAACAACGCCAGGCCGTCGACCAAGTGGTCGCCATCGCATCCACCATCACCACCAAAAAGGAGGCGGAACTCCAAACGCTACTCGACAGTAGCAACCTGGAAATCCAGGAGGCTAATCGCTTCGCCACTACCTCTACACTGCTCGGTGTCGTCGCCCTCTCAGCCATCGTCACCACGATCGGTTGGCGCCTGTCCTCATCAGTCACCCGCACCATCCAACAAATCTCCCAACGACTCCACCTCGGCTCACAACAAGTCCTCAACTCCGCCGACCAGGTCTCCTCTTCCAGCCAGTCGCTCGCCGAAGGTGCCAGTCAACAGGCCGCCTCTCTCGAAGAAACCAGCTCTTCCCTCGAAGAAATGCCCAGCATGACCCAGCGCAACGCCACACATACCCGGAAAGCCACTGAACTCGCCCGCTCAACCCGCCAGGCCGCTGATCAAAGTGCCGAGAACATGAACGCAATGACCGCAGCCATGGACGCCATTAAAGACTCCAGCGATGACATCGCACGCATCCTCAAAACCATCGACAAAATCGCCTTCCAAACCAACCTCCTCGCCCTCAACGCCGCCGTAGAAGCCGGCATGGGTTTCGCCGTCGTAGCCGAGGAAGCACGCAACCTGGCCCAACGATCAGCCACCGCCGCCCGCGAAACCGCCACCAAGATCCAAACCGCAATCAGCAACTCCAGGCAAGGCGTCGAAATCAGCGAGTCCGTAGCCAACTCCCTCCACCAAATCGTCAGCCAAATCCGTGAAGTCGATGACCTCGTCGCCGAAGTCGCCACAGCCTCCCAGGAGCAAAGCCACGGCATCAACCAAATCAACGGCGCCGTCAACGAAATGGACCAGGTCACCCAGCGCAACGCCGCCACCGCAGAAGAAAGCGCCGCAGCCGCCACTGAACTCCACGACCAGGCCGAATCCATCCTCTCCGCCGTCGATGACTTGCTCACTATTGCCGGCAACTCCAGACCAGATCCCGGCCACAGCAGGTCTCCAAAACACTCCACAGCCCTGCCAACCGCCAGCAAACGGATTGCCAGGCCTCCGAAACCAGCCCCCACATCCCTCATCCACGCCTAAACCCCAAACTCATTCCCCAACACAAAAAGGAAGGCCGGGCTCAGGCCCGGCCTTCCTCGTCTCGTCCGGCCATGCACGCCGGATCATATCCAATCAGTACTACTGCACCACGCGATAGAACGCGCTGCCACCCTGCGATTCCACCGTGTAAGGACTGGTCGCACCAGCCACCGAGGCCCCCTCCCCAGCCACCATCACCACTCCATCCCTCCGCCCTTACCCTCTCAATCCACCCAAACCTTACCCTCCGCTAAAAAACGCTCCAAAATCACTCGATCCACCCCGGGTTGACCGCTCCGGTCCAAACCCCCTCCAGTCGCCAGAACCACATCGGCCAAATCCTGCCTCGTCACCTCATCCTCCGCATCCCCCGGAGGCACAACCCCGTCTCCGTTTAACCGAGTCTTGCTGAATTCCTTCACCGCCGCATCCACGTCCACCAAAGAAATCGACGACTCCTCACCCTTGCCCAAGTCGTTCCACACCCACCCCGCTCACCAGGGCAACTTGACACCACCACACGCCGGTTGAAGATCGACCGATTCTTGCCGCTTCCCAACTACACCACAGTTGCACCCCACCCAATCCCACCATGCAACCCAGCGCCTACCTCAATGTAGCCCTCGCCAGCCTCGCCGGCGCAGCCACCGCCGCCCTCATCGTCTGGAACCGCAAACGCAATCTTAACCACCCCGCCAACCGGCTCCGCAACTGGACCATACTCGCCCTCGGTTCTCTCGCCCTTACAGGCGCCTTCCTAGCCTTCCGCAACCTCCTCGGAACCCTCTCCCCTGCCTTCACAGCAACAACCTCCATCCTCACAACCTGCTGGTCCGCCCTGGCCCAGTCCTCCGTTTCGCTGCCCCTCCCGCGCCTCTTACAAAAGCCCTCAGCTGCAGAATACACCATCCTCAGACAACCATGGACAGGCGTCAGGCTCTTCGGAAAACTCCTCCGCAAACTCAAGTGGTTCTGAATCCCCCACGGTCCTTCCTCCTTCGTCCCAGCCCTCCGGGCAGGACTACGGCGGACAAGCAGCCCCACCCTCTCCTCTCTCCCTGCGTTCCGCCACGACGGAACGCAAGAGCCCTCAGCACTTGCCGCTTGCCGCTTGCCGCTTCGCGCCTACAGCAGAACCGTCCGCCCTGGCACATAGACCGGATACCTACCGTCCGGACCCGGCCGCGTCGGAGGCTCCATCCCGTCATGACAATCCTCCGGCCGCGGCCCGTAATAGAAGTCTGAGCCGCTAATCTGTTCCCAAGTCACTTCCTTCCCGGTGTAACAGGAAATCTGGCCCATCACCGTCATCAGGGTGCTCTGAACCATATACTCCCCGTTGTTCACCACACGCCCCTCGCGTATCCCCGCAAACAAGCGATCGTGCTCAATCTGATACGGATCGCCCTGCCCCTGCCAACGCCAACGGTTCTCCCCCTCAATCCGACAAGCCGTGACGTTCGCCCTCCCCTTGCTCCCAAAAATCAAACTCGATGACTCGTCATAACACCCCGTCGTCGTCCGGCAAAAGGCATACGCCCGCACCCCGCCAGGAAACTCATACACCACGGAATGATGATCAAAGACATCGCCGTATACCGCCTCAGTCATCGATGACCGCCCCCCCAAACCATGACACTTCACCGGCACCGCATTCCCCATCGCCCAACTCGCCCGATCCATGTTGTGCACCAGCGACTGCGGCACATCATCCCCGGATAACCAACGGAAATGGTACTGCGTGCTGCATTGCCACTCCAACTCGCTCAATCCCGCACGCCGCTCCGTAACCCCATACGGCGCCCGTAAAAAATTCTCCTCAATGCTCACAATGTCCCCAATAGCCCCATCCCGTATCCGCGCCACGGTCTCCCCATAGCCCGGATGATACCGGCTGTGCAGCCCCGATACCACACTCAGCCCCTTCTCCTTCGCCAATGCACACGCCCGCGCCATAGTCTTTAACCCCGCCGGATCAATCCCATGCGGCTTCTCCACAAATACATGCTTCCCCGCCTCAATCGCCCGCAAACTGTGCAGCGGATGAAACTTCGCCGCGTTCGCAATACACACCACATCCGATAACTCAATCACCCGCCGATACGCATCAAACCCCGTAAAACAATGCTCGTCAGGCACCTGCACTGCATCCCCACAGATGTTGCGAATCGACTCCCTCGCCCCCTTCACCCGGTCCATGAAAATATCACACATCGCCACCAACCGTGCCCCCTTGTCCGCCGCCAAGGCCTGCGCCCCCGCCCCCGTGTTACGCCCCCCACACCCAATCATCCCCACACGCAAAATATCCGACCCCGCCGCATGCGCGTACCGCCCCACATCCAAAACCCAAGCAGATGCCCCCGCCGCAGCCGCAGCCGCCGAACTGCGCAAAAAATCACGCCGGTTCGTCCTCCTCCCATCTCGCTCGTTCTTGGTGCTCATAAATGCTCAGGCTCCTCAAATGTCACCGCGTTTCAACAATCCCCAAATCCTTCAAGGTCCTCCGTAACCACTGCAACGACTGCTCAATCATCGGCCCGCTCTGCCCCTCACACTCAATGCTCAAGACCCCGCCATACCCCGCATCCCGCAATACCTTCAAACACTCCCGTATGTTACCCGCAATAACCCCCCCGCCCAATGCACAATGACTGACCGCAATCCCCGTCTGCCCACCACGCACCGCCGCCGCCAACGACTCCGACACATCCTTCACATGCACATGACTCACCTTCGGCAAAAACCGACGCAAAAACTCCACCGGATCACGCCCGGCGATAAAGGTGTTCCCCGTGTCCATGTTCATCCTCAAAAATGGACTGTCACAAAAACCCAGCATCTCCTCCATCGCCTCCGGGTTCGTCGTGAAATACCCGTGCGGCTCAATGTTCACGGTCACACCATGGGCCTCCGCTACCTCCAGAATCTGACGATAACTCCGCCGCATCATCCCCATCGCCTCCCGCTCATCCATCCCCGCCGGTGCATGCAAACCATCCGTCGTGTCTACACACGGACAACCCAACTGCGCCGCCCAGGCAATGGACTTCATCACATACGGAACACCCCGCAACGGTCCGTCCACCCCGGACAACGGAAACGCCGCGTCCACCTGCGAAAACCGCACCCCACGCCCCTCCATCTTCCGCCGTAACAAAACCGGATCCTCATACAACGCCACATGCGGCTGATACCCCAGCCCGTGAATCCAACTCACCCCGTCAATCAAACCGCACTCAATAAAATGAACCCCCTGCACCTCCGCCCACTCTAAACACCGGTCAAACGACCAATACGCCGAATTAAAGGCGTCCGTGTGAAACCCAATCTTCATAGTGCGTGAGTAATGTTGAACCGCTTTAGGTGTTCAATAAACTCTACTAACATATATCTCCACCCCGCCGCAAGCCCGCAACAAGGCCTAACCTCACCCTCTCACACCCGCCCCAATACGCCTGAGTCTCGCCACCGCCTCAACCCTGCCTCCCTCCCACCCCTAAACCACGAACCTCGAGCCTTGAACGATCCCACTCCAGGCCCCCCAGCGCTTTGCGCTTGCCGCCATCCCCACACACCGCTACCAGTCACCCGTCCTAGCCATATCCCATGAACCCCACCCTCAGCCGTATCCTCTCACACACGGTGGCACTCCTCATCGGCAGCATCGCCGCCCTGCTCTACCTCGCCCCCGACCGAGCAGAACTCGCCAACCTCCGTAAGGAATCAGACGCATGGGCAGACGCCATCCAGCGAGCGGAAAAACTCCAGGCCGAGTTCACCTCCCTCCGCAACCAATACGACGAACTCGCCAGCCGCATGCCCAAAGCCAACGAGCTCGCCAAACTACGGGCCGACTCGGCTGAACTCAAACGCCTCAAAGCCGAACAAAACCAAACCCCCAACCCTAACCGCCAACCACCCTCCCTGCCCCCCATACCCCACCCCCCCGAAGAGACCGCCCCAGAAGTCCCAGCCCCAGCCCCCCTAAGCATGAACGGCAATATCCCCATGAACTCCACCGATACGGTCATCACCGGCGGATGGGAAATCGAACCCGGTCAACGCGCCTTCGTCCTCGCCACCCCCACGCTCCTCGACGATGGCACGGTCCTCATCGAAACTAAACTGGTCTCCATCCCCGATGCCTCAGTCTCCGAACTCGGCCTCAACGAACTCCTCTCCAATGCCAACCACTCGGAACTCTATGCCGTTACCCCAGCCGATGAAGCCCAAGCTCTCAATGAAGCCTTCCAACACCTCGCAGGAATCAATGTGCTCTCAGCCCCCAGACTCACAACCCTCCCCGGACGCCAAGGCCAAATCAGCGATGGCAGATTCAAAATCGATATCCTCCCCTATACCCAACCCAACTCCACCTCCATCAACCTCACCCTCATCGTCGAAGTCCAACCCACCCCACAAACACCCCAGCAGTAACTCCCATCTCCTATCTCCCATATCCCTCCCATCTACGATATCCGCCCCACAGTCCCCTCTCTCTCGCAGAGCGCCTAACCCCAGTGACGAGCTCCCAACTCCTGCGTCCCCCTGTCTTCCCTCTACTCTCTCCCCTCTCCTGACGCTAAGCGCCCGCTGCTACCCCACCAACGCCCGGTCAATCCGCTCAATCGCCTCGTCAATCTCCGCCGGACTCTTCACCCCAATCACCACCGCATCACATAAACCCGACTGCATCACATAACGGATCGACCGCTCCCGCTGCTCCGGTTGCGTAAAATCACCATTCCCAATCAGCTTCATCCCAATAATCCCCCGCCCCTTCGCCCGCATCGCCCGCACCTGCTCCTCCACCGCCGAAACGTGCGACTCATTGCTCGTCACGTTCCCCTCCTCCTTCGGGGTGTCCATATACGCCCCCATCGGATTCATCCGCACCAAATGCACCTGATTCCACGCAGTCTCCTGCGCCTGCTCCAATGCCGGCAAACTATGACACGACACCCCACGCACCTTCACCCACTGCCGCTCCTGCGCCGTCCAAATCGCCTCCATCACCCGCTTCCGCTCCTCAACCCAATCCCGCGTATACACATAGTGCACCAGCACGCTGTCCACATAGTCCGTGTCATACACCTTCCGAAAATCATCAATCATCGACAGCGCATCCTCCGGCCTACCCCCAATCTTGGACTGAATAAATAACTTCTCGCGCGGCAACCCCTTGATCGCTCCCCCAATCCACCCATGCGTCCGATACGACTTCGCCGTGTCAATCAACGTAATCCCCCGGTCATACGCATGCCGCACCAAACGGTTAAAACCCTCTCTCCCCAACGCCTCCTGCACCTGACCACTGTTGCTACCAGTCCCAATCCCCAAGCGGCTCACCCGCAACCCGCTCGACCCCAACTCCACCTGGTCCACCGCCGTCCGCTTCGCCGCCCAGACCGACCCCGCCCCACAGATCGCCATACCCGCAACCGCTGCCGAACTCCGCAAAAAGTCACGCCGACTGAAATGCTTCGTATTCATAACATTAGACCTCCAATGATCATGGAATTCTTCCGGTGGATTGCTCGGGATAATGAAGAGCCGAATTGGCTTGCGTCAACGCTTATCGCACCGTAGCAAACAAGGGAACTTAACCCCACCCATCGCTTATGGCGGACCTACAAAACCTCTTCAACGCAATCGTCGAAGGCGACGCCCAAGCCGCCCGTTCCACCACCGAACAGGCCCTCGAGGAAAACACCAGCCCCGTCAGCCTAGTCAATAAATACATGGCCCCTGCCATGGACGAGGTCGGCCAACGCTTCGAGCGCTGCGATTACTTCGTCCCCGAACTCCTCCTCTCCGCCCGGGCCATGAAGTCCGCCCTCGAACTCATCCGCCCCCTCCTCGCCGCCTCCGGCGCTAAACCCGTCGGCACCGTCGCCATCGGCTCAGTCAAAGGTGACCTCCACGATATCGGCAAAAACCTCGTCGCCTCCATGCTCGAAGGCGGCGGCTTCGAAGTTCTCGACCTCGGCGTCGATGTCGACCCCCAAAAATTCGTCACCGCCGTCCGCGACCGAGGCGTCAACCTCATCGCCATGTCCGCTCTCCTCACCACCACCATGAATTCCATGCGCGTCACCATCGAAGCCCTCAAAGCCGCCGGTGTCCGTGACCAGGTCAAAATCCTCATCGGAGGCGCCCCCATCACCAACCGCTTCGCCACGGAAATCGGCGCCGATGGCTACAGCGAAAATGCCGTCGAAGCCGTCAACCTCGCCCGTAAAGTGCTCGGTATCACCAAGGAAGCCGCGTAAACCCCAAGGAAATCAATGAGCTGGTGGAATCAACTCGTCACCTCCAGCTCGCCCGTCATCACCGACGGCGCCTGGGGCACCCAACTGCAAGCCAGCGGCCTCCAACTCGGCGAACTCCCCGACGCCTGGAACCTCACCCACCCCGACCGCGTCCTCGAAGTCGCTAAACTCTACGTCGACGCAGGCAGCGACATTATCCTCACCAATACCTTCGGCGCCTCCCAACCCCGCCTCGCCGAAACCGGACTCGAAAACGAAGCCTCCGAAATCAACCGGCTCGGAGCCCAAATCTCCCGCTCCGCCGCCCAAAACCACGCCCGCGTCTTCGGCAGTATCGGCCCCTCCGGTAAAATGCTGCTCACCGGCGACATCACCCCCGATACCCTCCTCAAAGCCTTCACAGAACAAGCCCAAGCCCTCGCCGAAGGCGGCGTCGATGCCCTCGTCATCGAAACCATGTCCGACCCCGAAGAAGCCCGCATAGCCATCACCGCCGCCAAAACCACCAGCCTGCCCATCGTCGCCTGCATGGTCTTCGATGCCGGCAAAAACAAAGACCGCACCATGATGGGCAATACCCCTGAACAAATCGCCGCCATCCTCACCGAGGCCGGCGCCAATGCCATCGGCTCCAACTGCGGCCAGGGTATCGCCAACTTCATCCCCCTCACCCAACGCCTCAAATCCGCCACCCACCTCCCCATCTGGATCAAGGCCAACGCCGGCCTCCCCGAAATGGTCAACGGACAAGCCACCTACACAACCTCCCCCCAACAGTTCGCTTCCCACTACTCCGCCCTCCAACAAGCCGGCGCCACGTTCATCGGCGGCTGCTGCGGCACGAATCCCCTCTTCATCCAAGCCCTCCTCCAAGCCCGCCAAACCTCCACACCCGCCACCGACCCATGACCCCCAAAGAACGCATCCTCGCCCACCTCGACGGCCAACCCGTCGATCACCTCCCCCTCATGCCCATCACGATGATGTTCGCCGCTGACCTCATTGGCACCCCCTACCGAAAATACTGCACCGACTTCAAAACGCTCGCCGAAGGCCAAATCCGCACCGCCGAACAATACGGCTTCGATTACGTCAACACCATGTCCGACCCCGCCCGCGAAGCCGCCGACTGCGGGGCCGCCGTCGAGTTCTTCGAATCCACCCCCGTCGCCCTCGTCGAATCCAACGCCCTCCTCGCCAATAAAACCAAACTCGCCTCCCTCAAAACCCCCGACCCCCTCGGCGGAGGCCGCATGCACAATGGCGTCAACGCCGTCGCCGAACTCAAAAAACGCGTCGGTACTGACCTCCTCGTCGAAGGCTGGATCGAAGGCCCCATCGCCGAAGCCGCCGACCTTCGCGGAATCAACACGGTCATGCTAGATTTCTTCGATGACCCCACGTTCATCCAGGACCTGTTCGAGTTCGTCGTCGATATGGAACTGCGCTTCGCCAAAGCCCAGCTCGACGCCGGAGCCGACCTCATCGGAATCGGCGATGCCGCCGCCTCCCTCATCGGCCCGCGCTTCTACAAAGACTTCGTCTGGCCCTACGAAAAGAAACTCATCGACGGTATCCACGCCATGGGCGGCCGCACCCGTCTCCATATCTGCGGCAACACCTCCTTCGCCCTCAAGGAAATGGGCGCCCTCGGCTGCGCCATCGTCGACCTCGATTACCCCTCACCCATCCAGGCCGGCCGCCACCAAATGGGCCCCAACCAAATCCTCCTCGGCAACGTCAACCCCGTCAAAATCATCCGGGATAGCGCCCCCGATGCCGTCACCCAAACCATCCGCCGGTGCCACCAGGAAGCCGGCCCCCGCTTCATCGTCGGCGCCGGCTGCGAAATCCCCCGCGATACACCCCACGCCAACCTCCAAGCCCTCTGCCAATACGCCCACCATCACCGACCCTAACCTCCCCCCTCTCCCACCTCTCACCTCTCACCCCCCTCCCGCCCCATGAACATCCTCCTCCTCAGCCCCCCCACGCCAGATACATTCTGGAGCTTCCGCCACGTCCTGCCCTTCGTCTCCAAACGCGCCGCCTTCCCCCCGCTCGGCCTGCTCACCGTCGCCGCCCTCCTCCCCAAAGACTGGAACCTCCGCCTCGCCGATATGAACGTGGAAACCCTCCGCGATGAAGATATCCAGTGGGCCGACTACGTCTTCCTCAGCGCCATGCTCGTCCATAAATCAGCCATCCCCTCCATCATCCAACGCTGCCAGAAGTTCCAAACCCCCATCGTCGCCGGAGGCCCCCTGTTCACCGCCTCCCCCAACCTCTTCCCCGAAATCCAACACCGCGTCCTCGGTGAAGCCGAAGAAATCCTCCCCTCCCTCGTCCAAGACCTGCAAAACCATTCCCCCCCGCCCCAAAACCAAACCCCCAGCCCCCCCCCCCTGTCCGCCGTCCCCATCCCCCGCTGGGACCTCGTTAACCTCAAACACTACGCCACCATGGCAGTCCAGTTCTCCCGCGGCTGCCCCTACGACTGCGAGTTCTGCGATATCATCGTCATGAACGGCCGCATCCCCCGCACAAAAGCCCCAAACCAACTGCTGGCCGAACTCGAAACTCTCCAAAACGCCGGCTGGCGCGACATGGTCTTCATCGTCGATGACAATTTCATCGGAAACCGTAACCATACCAAAACCCTCCTCCGCGCCCTCATCCAGTGGCGCCAGCAAACCCGCTCCCCCCTCGGCTTCCTCACGGAAGCCTCCGTCAACCTCGCCGATGACCCCGAACTCTGCTCCCTCATGGTCCAGGCCGGCTTCAAAAAGGTCTTCGTCGGCATCGAAACCCCCTCCCTCGAAAGCCTCCAGGAATGCCGCAAACTCCTCAACCGCGGCCGCAACCTCATCCGCGCCGTCCAAACCCTCCAGCAAGCCGGACTCGAGGTCATGGGCGGATTCATCGTCGGCTTCGATCATGACCCCCAGGATATCTTCAAACGCCAGTTCGAATTCATCCAGCACTCCGGCGTCGTCACCGCCATGGTCGGCCTCCTCACCGCCCTCCCCCAAACGCGCCTCTACCAACGCCTCATGCGCGAAGGCCGACTCGAGAACGAAAGCACCGGCAACAACACCGACGCCGCCCTGAACTTCAAACCCATCCTCGATCGGGAGTTCCTCCAAAACGGTTACCGCGAACTCATGCGCCGACTCTACGAACCCAAAAACTACGCCCAACGTATCCGCACCTTCCTCAAACAACACCAACCCACCGGCCCCAAACTCGGCCTCTCTACCGCAGACATCAAAGCCTTCATCAAATCCCTCTGGCTCCTCGGCGTCTGGCACCGCGGCCGCCGTGCCTACTGGCAAACCATGCTCTCCACCCTCCTCACCCGCCCGAAACAATTCCCCCACGCAGTCGAACTCCTCATCATCGGTTACCACTTCCGCCGCATGTCCCTCGCCCTCTAAACCCCCATGCCCTCCCTTCATCTCGAACCATCCGGCCAGACGCTCGACCTGCCGCCCAATACCCCCCTCCAGGATGTCCTCTTCAACGCCGGCGCCGAATTCCCCTGCGGTGGACGCGGACGCTGCCGTGGCTGCCGGGTGAAAGTAATCCAAGGTGAACTCCCGGTCACTCCAGCCGACCAACAACTCCTCACCCCCCAAGCCATCCAGGCAGGCTGGCGACTCGCCTGCCAGGCCACCCTCACCTCCAACCTCACTCTCGAACTCGCCCAGTGGGAAACCACCATCCTCTCCGACGAACAACACTTCGAATTCACCCCCTCCCACGGACTCGGTATCGCCATCGACCTCGGCACCACCACGCTCGCCGCCCAACTCCTCAACCTCCAGTCCGGCGAAGTCCTCGCCTCCTCCACCGCCCTCAACCCCCAAGCCCGCCACGGGGCCGATATCATGACCCGGGTGGAATTCGCCACCGCCCATCACGGCGCCAAGACTCTCACCCAACTCATCCGCAACGAAATCTACCAACTCATCCAATCGCTCCTCACCCACCACTCCAGCCAACTCCCCAACCTCCACCACATCCTCATCGTCGGAAACACCGCCATGCACCACTTCTTCGGCGGAATCGACCCCACCCCTCTCGCCCACGCCCCCTTCGAATCCCCCAATCTCGGCCTGCTCGAGTTCACCCCATCCGACCTGGACTGGTCCCTGCCCCCCACAACCCAAATCCGCTTCCTCCCCTGCCTCGGCGGCTTCGTCGGCAGTGATATCCTCGCCGGCCTCCACGTCACCCGCCTCCATCAACAAGACGCCGTCCAGGCCCTCGTCGACCTCGGCACCAACGGGGAAATCATCGCCGGTAACCGCGACAAGCTCATCTGCGCGGGCACCGCCGCCGGCCCGGCTTTCGAAGGCGCCCGCATCTCTCACGGCATGCGCGCCTCCACCGGCGCCATCTCCCAAGTCAATGCCTCCAGTAATGGCTGGTCCTGCCACATCATCGGAGGCAGCCAACCCCGCGGAATCTGCGGCAGCGGGCTCGTCGATGCCATCGCCACCGGCCTCAACCTCGGCCATATCCTCCCCAATGGGAAACTCACCGCCGGCCAGCCCTGGGAACTCGCCCCCCCCGTCTCGCTCACCCAGCGCGATATCCGGGAACTCCAACTCGCCAAAGGCGCCGTAGCCACCGGCCTTGAACTCCTAGCCAATCACCTCGGCCCAATCTCCCATATCCACCTCGCCGGCGCCTTCGGCAACTACATCAACCGCCTAAGCGCCATCCGCATCGGCCTCCTCCCCCTCCCCATCAGCCAAATCTCCCCCGCCGGCAACACCGCCCTCCTCGGCGCCAAAGCCCTCCTCTTCTCCCCGCCCGATACCGACTGGTCCTTCTCCCAATTGCGAGCCCGCATCCAGCACGTCTCCCTGCACGAAGACCCCAACTTCGAGTCCACATATCTCCAACAACTCCAGTTCGCAAACTGACAAGGCCGACCGGATCAACCCGCCAACCAGCACCCACACGCCCATCACTCCACCGGCACAACACGGTAAAATTTCCCGGCCGCATCCGCAGGAAGAACCGCCTGCTCCCCCTGTCCCTGATTGTCAAACACCCCACCCACCGGCATCCAAACAGACTCGTCTCCCAAACGGTCGCTCACCTCCAGTCGCCACCCCACGTAACCGGCCGGCCACGTCAGTTCCAAATCCCCACCCGCCGCAAGGTCCAGCTGTAACTCCGGCACCGGAGACGACAGAATGCCAAAATTCAACGGAATGTAGGATGGCACAGCGTTGTTCGCAGAACGCCCATCGGAATACTCGGTGGTGTATTCAACCGCTCGCCCCAGACCCCACACGCTTCCATCATTCCGGGCAAATACCCCCCCGCCATTACCCGCAGCAATCCGCTCCACGCCCCCGGAAAGAATCATGATCGGGGTGTCAGAACCACCACCTTGCCGAGCCCCAAAGGAAAGCTGCCCAATTCTCGTCCCCCAAAACCCCACAAGCTCCCGTCTCCAGCCAGAACCAGGGTGTGGTTGCGCCCACTCGATATCGCCCGCGCACCCGTAAATACCTGAGTCGGCACCCTCACGATCGGGGTATTCACATCCACACCCGAACCAAGCTGCCCATACTTGTTCTGCCCCATCGACCAGACGCTCCCGTCTGTTTTCAGAAACATGCTGAACCGCTGACCAGCCGAAACCGCCTCTACCCCGGTTACCCCAAGAAAACGAGGCTCAGGATAAAAGTCCGTCTCCTGCAACTCACCCAACTGCCCATATTTGTTATCCCCCAATCCCCATAGGGTCTGATCTTCCTTTACCATCACGACGTGCGTGTCCTGACCAGACCACGACTGAACAAAGCTCCCGCTGAACGGATGCGCATTCCCCGACATCCCCTTGACGCCATCCGCCACCCAACGAAGCTCACTCGTATTCGTCGTCACCCACAGATTCCCATCCTCCATCAACACCAGGGAGTAACGATAACCGGCAAACATGTCCTTCACCCCGGAAGCCACGTGCACCGCTTCAAAAACATCGTCCTCAGTCCCAGTCCCGAGCTGCCCTCCAACCCCGTTCCCCGTCGCCCATAAGCTCCCATCGTATTTCAATAACAGGGAATAGTTAAGGCCAGCGGAGACTTTGGACACTCCCCCCATCAGATAGGCCGGGATCCGTCGCGTCGCATCACTCCCATCACCCAGCTGACCTTCTCCATTCTCCCCCGAACCCCAAACCTCACCCTCCGGAGTCACAAAAAGATAATGGCTCGGCCCCGCCGCCAATGAACCAACCCTGATCTGACCCGTGGGAAAATAAACCGGAACAGGCTCGCGGCTCTCCTCTGCCACCCCCGCCGTTGTTCCCAGCCTGTTCGCATAACCGTAACCCAGCTCTCCGTCCGCATTATCTCCAGCAGCCCAAACAGAATCATCCGCCCTCATGAAAAGGGAATGCAACACTCCAGGAGCCACGAATTCCACCGAATCCAGAAACACCGGCTTAACCGTCCCCCCAAGCTCCTGATCCAAAAGGGCACCGTCTGCACCCCAGCTGTTCGCCGACCCCGAAACCTCTACGCTCCCATCCAGCTTGAGAAAGAAACTCCGACTCCCCTGCGCTGCAGCAAAAACCGCCCGCACCCCATCCATCACTTGAATAGGAACCGGGGCATCGACCGTAGTCCCCGTCCCCAACTGACCATAACGGTTATTCCCCACACCCCACGCCGTACCATCCGACTTGACGAAAAGACAATACCCCTGGCCAGCAGCCCCGCTTACAACCCCATCTATGCCAACCGGCAATGGCACCTCGCTGTAATGGTCCGTCCCCTCCGCGTAACCGATCTGATACCCCAAGACCATCACCCCCCCCTCACGCTCCACCATCAATAGATGGGTCTCACTGCAGCTAATCTCCTGGATACCGGACTCCACGAGCAAATAAGGAACCTGCCTCTCCGCACGTGACCAGTTCTCGGGAGCCGTGGACATCCACACTGCCCCCTCCGACGTTAAGTAGGCGTTGAACCACGCATGACACGCCACCTCCGCCACGCCCGTCATCAACTGCACCGGCACCGCAAAAAAATCATCGTCGGCGTTGTCCACCAAATTAGGAATCCCAAGCTGCCCCGACTCGTTGTTGCCACATCCCCACGCACTGCCATCCTCCTGAACCCAAACCGACCGGTCCCCCTGCGCCGCCACATGGATCACTCCCTCCGCCACCTGCACGGGCACATCACGATCCTCCAAAGTCCCATCTCCCAGTTGCCCAAAGCTATTGTCGCCAAATGCCCATAAAGTCCCGTCGGCCTTCAGAATCAAGCTGTGAGAATAGCCAACCGCAACCATGGGCCGGAACTCCGTTTCCTCCACAGCGGGTAACACCACCAGCTCACGGCTCACATCAGCCGCAGCGCCGTAAGTCCCATCCCCCGCCTGGCTGGCCGTAATCACGGTCGTCCCCGCACCCACGATCGTCACCACACTCCCGCTCACGCTCGCCACACCCGGATCGCTGCTCGTGTAACTCACCGGCAACCCGCTGCTGGCCACCGCTCCCAGTTCAAAGGCCCCATCCCCAACCCGTCGCTCCGCCAAACCCTCAAACGCAATTGTCTGCGACTCCAGTGCTGCCGCAACAATCCGCAGCGCATTGATCGCGGCTGATGATCCAGTAGTTACTGGAAACCCCGAGCGATGGGCGAAGGCCAGCAGCAAGACGTCACCACCATCACCCGGCAATCCGAATGTAGGCAAAAGCCCGTCCACCCCGGGAACAACTCCATCCCAGATCAGCCAGTTCGCCGATTGCCAACCCTGCGTCAAGGTGTTGATCTCCCCCTGCCCCCCTAAGTTGGCCAAGTGTGGCGTACCATTGGAGTCGCGATCAGGTTTCACACTGACCGAAGGATTAAAACCACTCACCACCACGTGCGCCTGACTCCCCAGCTCAACCTGCTCAGTCGCCGCCAGCACATCTACCCGATACCGCCGCCCCAACTCCAATCCGCTGAGCGCTAGAAAAAACTCCCCCGCACCCGCTGACTCAAACAGCACATACTCCTGGGCCGCATCACTCGTAAACGGCCCCTTGGACACCCCCCCGTTCCAAATGCCTGAATTACCCAACCCGAAATCCTTGGGATCATACGCGTTCCAGGAAGCGTCCAAATGTCCGAACCCATGGAGCTGAATCCCCGACAAATCTCCTGTCACGTCCTTCAACACCACCGCCACCCCACTATTCAACTGCTCCGCAGCCACGTTGTTCCAACCACCCCCCACATCATTGTCCCCAAAACTAACCCTGACCTCCTGAGCTGCCACAGGCACCAGCAGGCACGCCAACAACAAAAGCCAATAAGCACGAACACCAAAGCCCGCCCTACCTGGAGTAAATCTCGCTTGAGTCAACACAGCTACACTCTAACCAAGCCTTCCCCTCCGCGCCTAGGGGCATACGTCCTGCCGGAATGTCCCCCTACGCCATATCCGACATCGCACGCACATACTCCACAATGAGTTTGGAGCGCGAGCTCACTCCTACTTTGCTCATCATGCCGCTAAAGGCATTCCGCACGGTCTTCTCCGCCAAATGCAGCCGGTCCGCCACCTCCTTATACGTCAGCCCCTCCGCAACCAGCTTCAACATCGATAAATCCCGACCACTCAAGAGACCAATGCCCCCACCGGAGCCCCGACCTGCACCCCCACCCCATTCCACTAAAGCCTGGGTCACTGCCGGCGATAAAACTTGCTCCCCCCTCACTACCGCTATCATCGCCGCCACCAATGCCCCGTCCTGACTGTCCTTCAAGACATACCCATCCACCCCCGCCTCCAAGGCCTCAAATACTAAATTCGGCTCCACATACGAGGTCAGTACAACCACCTTGCTCTCCACCCCCTTGGCCTTGAGCCGTCGACAAGCCTCCACCCCGGACCCATCGGGCAGTCGCAAATCCATCAAAACCAAATCCGGCGACACGCGGTCTACCAACAAAATTGCCTCAGCCATACTCCCAGCCTCCCCGACAACCTCGAGACCGGAATGATCCCCCAAGATTGCCACCACCCCGGCTCGAACCACCCTGTGGTCATCCACCACCAACACCCGAATCGGTTTGTTCAATTCACTCACTGCTCAACCTCTCCACTCAAACGCACTCGCAACCATACTTCCGTGCCTCCCCCCTCAACCGACCGCACCTCCAGCCTGCCACCACATTCGTCCACCCGCTCCCGCATGGACCGCAAACCCTCCCCTGCCCCAACCACAGCACCCAAATCAAAACCACAACCCCCATCCACCACGCTCACCTCAACCCCATCACCCTCCAGCCCCGTCCACACCCGCACCTCCCCGGCATTGCTGTGCCGCTTCGCGTTGCTCACCGCTTCCTTAACCACATAGAAAACCTGCGTGGCCACCTGGTCGGACAAGCGCGACAATACCGCCAACTCCCCTTCCAGCTTAACCACAGCACCCCCAATACGGTTGCAGGCCATCACATACCCACTCAACCGCCCA
>JBMTVN010000035.1:0-21895 GCA_049451415.1 Limisphaerales bacterium
CAGCTCATTTCGCCATCATTGGTGATATTGAAAATCATTGAAGCGGCTTGAAGCCAAATGAAGCCAAATACGCTTTAATAGGCAACAAAATGGGCAACAAAAAGCAACCCGCCTCGGTGGTCGTTTTCGCAAGCCGGGGGTTGCAGTAGACGCGCCAACCACGCCCGAACCGGCGGGTCTGTTTAGGTGCCGAAAACACCAACCAAGAAAAAATAAGCCATAATCGAAAGTTCACCCTGCGACGCATCACCAACCGCCCCCCCCTCGCCGAATCAAAGCAAAAAGTGGGTCAGTCCGGCTCCGGATACATGATCTGATAGACACGGCGACAAATGCCCAACGCAATCTTGGCTGAAGGAGAAAACTGGCAAGACTGAAGGGCTGGTTGGGCTTGGTCCCACACCTGCCTCAGGCCTTGAGTCCCGCCTTCAAGGGAGCCAGCAACCGGTCAATCTGGGCCGGGCTAATGGCCATGACCTTGGCTTTGAGTCCGACGTTGAGCTTACTGTAATGCTCCTTGCAGCTCGGCAGCCAAATCTCCCGCATCTGGGCCAGGCGCTTACCGCAAGGCTGCTCGCTGGCCTTGCAGATCCGCTCAAACACCAGGGCCACCTCCGGTCCATACACCGGGGGGCGGCCCTTACGCTTGGCGGGGTCACCTCCCCAGCCTGCCTTGGCACCCAACAGTTTAATGGCGTGTTTGCGGTCGTATCCAAACTGCTCACACAGCTCATCGAGCATCTTGGAGCGCCCCTGACGCCCCCGTCCCAAATACCGCTGCCTCAGCCTCGGCAACACCTCCTCCCGTACCCTTTGACTCATCGACATGCCTTTCGCTTGTCGGTGTCATCCTTTTTGAGTCAACGTCCATCCTCGCCCTCCCGCCTCTTTCCGTCCCCGGTGTCAAAACTTATGAGTCAACAGTACGGAAAAATTACCCCACTCAGGGGATATACAGCGTTATAGAGGTCAGATAGATTTTGAATCATTTATGATGCGTTCAGACATTCTCGCACGACTTGACTGATCTATACAAAGACGTGTTATCACACTTTCGCCCTTTACTCGACTTCACCTGATGCAGCCGCTTTGTTTATGAAAACGCTCTCCCGACAGTTTTTCCTGGCTCTGCCGTATGCTTTGGCCGGCTGGATTGTGCTTGGGGCCTGCGCCCGGTTGCAGGCTGCCACCACCACCCAGACCCTGTCATTGAACTACGGGTGGAACGCCATCTGGCTGATGGTGGCTCCGGAAGATCAGAATGGTTCACCGCTCAAGGCCGAGGAGGTGTTCCAATCCCCGAATTTCATCGTTGATAAGGTCGCCAAGCTGAACAGCTCAGGGAGCAAAGCACAATTTACCACCGATCCCTCCCAGCCCGTGCAGACCAGTGATTGGGATATATGGTCAAAAGACGCCACCAGTGGTGAGAACGCTCCCATTAACCTGCGTGGGCACCGGGCGTATCTGCTGCATGTGATTCCCGCCTCGGGGACCGCCGTTGACGGGGCTCTCGCCGGATCGCTGATGGTCGCCGGTAGAGCGGCGTATATGCCCCTGAGCTGGAAGAAAGGCTCCTACAACCTCGTCGGTTTCGGGATCCAAGGCAGTCCGACATTTGGGGATCTACTCAGCGGTTCGAGGATTACCGTGAAGACCACAGGGTCCGAGCCGACCATTCTCCGAATGGATTCAGCCACAGGGATTTGGGTACCTGTCCCGGCAACAGCCACTGTTATCTCTGGCCAGGCCTACTGGGTTCTCGCTCCCTTCGACCTGGTGGGTATGACCGATCTCGGGCCAGTTTCTCTTTCCTTTGACGGGGAAGGTTCCGGGGAGATGGACTTCGGCACCGGAGAGGGAACGCTGTGGACGGTGCAGGTTCCGAATACGGATCCGTTGGAAACGCTGAAGGTGGATCCATTTGACATCACCTTTAGCAGCACCGAAACCAAGGCAGACAGGCTGCATGATGTGATTCTCACGCGTTTGACCCCGATGTCCACGGATCCACAGGTGGGCGACTTGGAAGTGTATCCAATCAAGCCTGCCACCGACTCCGTGGCCTGGGAGGTGGTGCAGGTTGACCTGAGTGACGGTTGGGTGGCTGCCTACCTCCCGCCAAAGGGCAGTCGCACCGCCACGCTGGGAACCATCCGGAACTGGGATGTCATCCCCCGCAAGCGGGAACACCTCTACCGGGTGGAAGCCACTCTTCCCGGAGGGAGTGTCTTCCAGTATCTCCCGGCTTATGCCACCAATCCCGACCTGTTCGCGGATGAGGATGATGTGGATCCCGAGCCGGGTCCGGATCCTGAGCCCGGCCCGGTTCCACCGGATTACACCGGACTCTGGGTGGGTGACGTGGCCCTCAGCCAGGTGAGCAGCCTGGTGAAAGACGGACGTCCCATCGAAGATGCCACGACGACCGCACGGTTGAGGATCATTCTCCACCGGGATGCCAGCGGGCAAACCAGGCTGCTGAGCCGCGTCATGATTATGCTGGAGAGAGTGGCTGATGAGTCCGTGGAACCTGCCACGGTGCTCGTGGTGAATGAGGCTTTGGTTCCCTACTTTGAAGGTGTGCAGGAGGTGCAGGGGAAAATGGTGGGCATCCGGTTGGAAACCATCGGCTACGCGCTCCCCCGGGACATCGAGGGTCAATCTGCTGAGTTTCTGGAACAGATGGCTGGCGCGCTCAGTAAGGCGCCGGAAGAACTGACGGACAAGGATATGGAGGACTACCTTTCAACCCGGTCTTCCAGACCCCCGGAACTCCAGGAGCACTACCACCCGGCTCTGGATGTGCAGGGTCAAACTCAACTGGACGGCGACCTTTATGTCGAGTTGCCGATGGATGCATTCCATAACAAGAATCCTTTCCGTCACGCCTACCATCCGCAGCTCGGGGCCGGTTTCACCATCGACCGCATTCTCCAGATCCATTTCGATGAACGGCCCCAGTACGATCGCCTCAGCGGGGCCTATCAGGAGACGCTCATCGGGCTCGCCAATGATCCGGTGACTGTACGTGGCCGGATCAATCTGAAACGTGTCAGCCCGGTTGACACCCTCCAATTCTGATTTTGCACATGAAGACTCGTAACTTTTTCCGGGGATGGTTGGGCCTGCTAGCCGGGTTGATGGCATTCAGGGTTTTGATGGTTCCGTTGGCTGCCCAGGCGCAGAGACAGTTGTCCTACCGTTTCGACAATGGCGCTGGGGATGGCACGCTGCTGTTTGATGACGCCAAAGTCACAGGTGGGGTCATGGAGCTCACTCCACAGGCGAACTCCAAGAGAGGGACCTTTATTATCGATGCCTTACCCAAGGACCGACGCATCACCCGGCTGCAGGCCGATTTCCTGGTGCAGATTGACAAGGGGTCATCGTCACAGGCAGCTGACGGTTTCAGTTTTAATTTCGGTCCTGAATTGCTGAGTTCCTCCGTGGGTGAGTGGGGGGTGGATGAGGGCCTGGCTATCACCTTCGATACTTACGACAATGGCGCTGACGACTCCGCCCCGGCCATCGAAGTGAAGTGGAATGGCCGGATTGTGGATGGTGCGACCTTAAACGGGAGGACTCGAACGGCGTTTTGGCCCGCGAAGAATCAGCAGTTGGAGAACGGACCAACATGGACGCCAGTCAGCATCACCTTGGATGAACAGGCCGGCGTCACCGTGGTTTGGAATGGTCAGGCTGTGCTTTCCGGTGTGCCTGTTCCCTACGAGGCCGATCCAGCTTGGCGGCTTGCCTTTGGTGCGCGAACCGAGAGTTTGTCCTCCCGTCATGCCATCGACAACCTGGAGATTACCTTGCAGGAAACTGCGGCAGTGACCGTGAACTCCCTCTATGGCGGGAGCCGGGTTTCCCCTCCGCCGGGCACGACGTTTTATCCGGCGGACAAGGTGCTCGCTTTGCAGGTGCCGTCTTTCATCTATCTGGATCGCTACGGCAAGGAACTGGACCCCACTCAGCAGAATATCGATCGCTACGCGGTCTCACGCGTCCGGTTGAGCGCTGCCACGGTGAATGGAGTTAGGCAAACCCTCGGCGATGGGGGACTGGACAACACCTTCGCGGTCAATCAGGACACCGTGATCGACCTGACCTGGTCCCAGGAGTTCCTTGGTGGTGTTTATACGGGCACTGAATCGGTGGAGGGTTTGACTGAGAGAGATGTTACGGATGACGAGTTCGTGAATACCCTGGGGACTCATTTCTATGGTCCCGGGGCTGATGCGGGAGAGGACTTCCAATCAGCCGTTAAAGCCACAATCGGCGAGGGTAATAGTCTCCTGCCGGTCCGATTTGCCTCGAAGGGGATGGTGATTGAGAACGACCCGAATTCGACGGATCATTTTGTCGAGTTTTCCCGTGGCCCGGACCGGCTCTGGTCTGCGGGCGAGGATATCCTGGGTGACGGACCGATCACGGTCGAGTTCTGGGCCCGGCGCAACCCCACGGCGTCCGGGGACCAGGCCCGTCAGGTCGTCCTCGCCTTGGGCTCGGGCAGTTTTGGCACGGATGATCCGCCGGCCAATGATCCATTTGCAGCCGGGCAACAAGTCCGGGTTGGATTTGATCCAGCAGGGGGACTCTTTTTCGAGGACTCAGGCGAACCCGCTGCCGAATCGGCTTTGCCAGCCGTAGACCTGAAGAACTGGCACTACTGGGCGGTGGTGAGTGATCCCGATGCAGGAGAGATCCAGTATTACCGCGATGGGGACCCTGTCCTGAGCCAGCCCGGGAGCATCCGCTTCTCCGGGGACAGCGTCGTCTCTGTGGCGGCGGGTATTCGGGGCAATCAGCCGGGTGACTTTTACGGTGGTGCGCTGAACAACCTGCGTGTCTGGAACACCACCCGCACCCGTGAGCAGATCAAACAATCCATGCTGATGGCGTCCTATGCCAATGCATTGGAACGCCCTGCGCTGGAGCTCACCATGGATCAGTTGGCGGGTGCTGGAGGTCGCGGTCTCAAGGCGGAAATCCGGCGACCTGTCGCAGATTTATATACGGGCAGCGGGACCGCCCCCGCGGATACCGATGGGGACACCTTCTCCGATGCGGTAGAGATTGATGCCGGGAGCGACCCCAACGATCCGGACAGCAAGCCGGGATTGGGACGTTTCGTGGGTGTTTCGGTCGGACGCTACTGGGGAGGCGATCCCGGGGAGGGACTGGATCTCGAAGGCGTTTTCCCCTATGCCATTAATCTCGGGCCGGATGGCGTTGGAAGGATCCATGATGCCGCCTTCCGGAGTGTGGGTTATGATGGAGTTCAGCGCTTTCTAGACACTATTCCCGGAGAATTCCCGGTTTCGATGGGCGGCACAGATCCCTCCCCCGCCGACCAGGCCATCAGCACCATTAGTAAGACGCTTTATTACGATGGAAAAACCGGCCCCGCGATATCGCTGCCTAACCTCGAGAATGACGCACTTTACAAGTTGCAGTTGCTCTTTCACGACAATTGGTATCGAACCTTTGATGTCTCCATTAACGGCACGAAAGTGTGGAAGCACTTCCAGCCCTACATCGAACAGGGTGGGACGAATGTGACCGATGCCGGATCTGTGATGACGTGCGTCTTTGTCCAGCAGGGGACCAATCTGGTTATCTCCCTGGATTCAGTGGCACAGAGCCCGTACAGCTTAAGCCGCAGCCTCTCCGCCCTGACACTGGAGCGGATTCCCGACACCACCCAAGACCGTTGGGCTTTCAGTCAACCCATCGCAGAAGAGACGGTTCCTTCCGTGAAGATTCCCGACTCCTGGCAGGATGCGGGGCAGGATATTTTTTCAGTGTCAATCAACGGTGAGTTCCTCGTGCGTGAAGGCGAAGCTGGAGACTACACCTTCTATCTGGAATCGGATGATGGCAGTCGATTGTTGCTCGACGGTCAGGTGGTGGTGGACAACGAGGGCCTTCATGCGAGCCAAACGCAGGCGGGTTCTGTTTGGCTGGGGGTCGGTCTCCATCCCATCCAAGTCGATTTTTTTGACAATGTTGCTGATGAATCCCTTTCCCTGCAATACGAGGCCCCTGACCTCGGGATAGCGAGGCAGGTGGTGCCCTCGGATCGGCTGCTACTGGCTGGTGAGGATTTTTTTGTGAAGGGTGATCTGAGGTTTCCCGCGCTCTGGGGTTCGACTTCCTCCACGAGCCGTGTGGACTTTATTCCGCTGGGTCTGGACGGGCTGTTTGCTGAGGGTCTCAGTCCCAAGGCGATGCTGAGCGGTGTTTCTCCCACGTTCGTTTATCTAGACACCGCCGACTCAGGGCAGAACCTGATCTCCACTCCCAGCTACAAGCTGGTGGATAAATGGTCTCGGGTCTTGTGGAACTGGGAGAAACAGTTTCGCTTGTCTGTCAGTGTCATGATGGAAGATGGCTCGACCGGTGAGGCGTTGAGTGCGGTTTCCCAGCTGCCTTTTCTCGGTGGGCATGTGGATGTCGATGCCCCAAACGTCAGTGATCCCGACCCTTCAGCCGGTGGTGCTGAGCCGGCCCTGGTGGTCTGGGTCAAGGAGGGCGTTGATCTGACCGTGGGTACCCAGTTCCTCAGTGCCGATCGCCGCTACTCGCTCAAGAGTGTGCTGGGCGCTCTCAATGCCTTTGCCGACATTCGCATGGAAACGCTGTTGGACGGCATTCGCCATGGCCGGTCCACCCGTGAATACCATTTCCCGGCGCTGATGGCTCCCGGGAACATGACGCTGGTGTATGCCCCCACCAAATTCCAGGCGATTGTGCCGATCGGTGTCGGCCTGAACGGCTCCAGCATCCAAGCCTTGAACGCCCAGGTGACCCCGGACCTGCCCGATGACGTGGAGGGGATGCGGGTCGACCTGGCCGGGCCCTTTGCTCAGATTCATGTGGATGAGGGGGCCTCTTTAAACGATATCGACCTCGGGGTCAGTGGCGGTGATGGGGGAAATCCCTGGGAGTGGGATCTGGTGAACGGCATCTGGCATCCCCTAAAGCCCGATCTCTTCAATCTGGAGTGGAAGGATTCCAAAGGGGAGAAATTCAACATAGTCGTCATCGCCGATTTCCCCACGGAACAGATCATCGCGGAGAACATTTTCGACCGGACCAGGGAAGACGGTTCGCGGGAAGGTCAGGCTCCGGATTACGAGACCGAGATTGATTTTGAGGGGGTGGATGCTGCGTTCCCGGGGGCTCCCGACCGGCACTACAATTATCTCGTTTCTCCCAACCCGGCTGCCCCGCTCCGGGCCGACCTCGATCGGAGCGACGAGGATCGCTGGGCGTTCCGCCGTCTGGCCTACTCCGAGTATGACACGGTTGCCGTCAACCGGGACGACCAGACGTTTACCGAGTCTACGCCGGACAAACGTTCGGTCCTCGTGTTCAGCTACCGCGTGAATCCAGCCTCCGTTGCGTCAGCGAACCTGGACCGGGCGCGCGAGGGTCTGGTCGTTCGCATCGTCCGATCCTACAACGAAGATCCATCTACCTCGAATGGCACCGTGGCCCACCAAATTGTATCCGACAAGGATGAGGCCGGCTTCGGCACCGGTTACATCATCTGGCCGGTGTCCAACTACAACCCGTTCGTCTACCAGCGGGATGCCGCCGAGGTCGGTGCCTGGGGGCCGATCTTCCCGGTCAACCACAGCCAACTGTTCACCGGTGAAAATGTGCTGCAGGTGGCCTACTACCAGAACCCGCACCTGCAGGCTCCCCAAGGGTTGCTGCATCCGGATGCGGCCTGGCCCTACACCTCGATCGAATACAACGACGTTCAATTTGTGAATGACCACGGGGAGATTTACATCGCGAGTCGTGTGGGTTCAGAAGGGCTGAATGCGGACAACAGTCCGAAGGCCCCGCTCTACACTGATGCCGACGGCAGGTCCTACAACGTGTTTGATCCTGCCATCTTCTCCGAGCTGGCGGTTTACAACCAGCCCGACAAAAAAGCGGCCGGTTATAATCCTAACGAGGAACATGCCCTCGTGGCACCCTCCATCCAGTATCTCCTCACGGCCAATGACTCGGTGAACCTTGGCCAATCCGCGGCCTTCGCCCTGCAGAACACCCTCAACCAGACGGAGCCGACTGACTATACCTCCGAGCCCTACGTGCTGGTCCATTATTTCAACAAGGTCAGCGAGGAATGGGGAATGCGGGCTTACAAGGTCGAACAAACCAAGGACGGTGAGGAACTTTTTCCGCGGGTGGATTCTGAAACGCACCAACCAAGGACGGCAGAAGGCACGCGGGTGCCGCAGCCGACGAACCCCATCTACGCCTTTGACTACCGCACTTTTGCTGGTGACCCCCTGATCCCACCCTACCCACTCAACCTGGTGGTCGGGAACGTCACGCCACGCGATAACTCTGGAGGGAATATACACCGTAGCATTCCGGGGCCCACCGGACTTCTCTTGATGGCGGGCGGCGGTGGTGGCGGCGCAGCCGACTACGACGGTCAGGGAGGGCAAATAACCTCCAATGCAAGCACCAACTACTCCAATTCCGGCATCAATGGTGGGGGAGCCAGGGTGGCAGATGACTCCCCCTACGGTGGTGCAGGAGGAGCCGGGTATTACGGGGATGGAGGTAACCACTTTAAGGGGGGAAATGCCGAGAAGGACGATCTTTTGTCTTGGGGCGGTCAGGCCTATGCCAGTGGGAACCATGGAGGCTTGGCCCCGAACCTGGACGGCTACGGCATGGGCGGCGGTGGCGGCTGGGGGGGCGGCGGCCAGGGCGGTCCGGCCAGGTGGTCCTTTTTTACTAATCTTGGTGGAGGCGGCGGCGGCGGCGGCGGGTACAGTGGCGGAGCGGGCGGTCCGAAAGAAAGAAATGGCGGCGGGGGCGGCGGTTCCTACCATCAAACGGACGTTACTGTTACTAGCTCATCCGAAGGCAGCCGGGAGGGTGATGGGGAAGTCGTTATCACGGATCCGTTCGGAAGCTCCATCACTTATGGTTTTCGGGGGGATTTTGAGACCTACACCGTGCGCAGCACTGGCGAACACCGGCTGGTGGTCAGGGGAGCGCAGGGAGGTGCGGCCAGCAATGGCAGCAACCAAGGTGGCAAAGGCGCCACGATGGAGGGATCCGTCTATCTCGAAGCCGATACTATCCTACAAATCGCGGTGGGTGGAAAGGGGGAGGCTGGCACGGGTATAGACAACAACATCAGTGGCGGTGGTGGCGGTGGTGCCTCCTCTGTTGTCAGGCTTTCTGATACCAGCCGCCGGGCACTCTGGCTGGACAAGGCCTCAAACGCCCGGGTGGTGGCTGGCGACGGTCGGTTCTTCTACCGCAACTATTATCCACTGCCGACGGACTTCTGGTTTTTCGATGACGAATCCCGGGTCGATGTCGCCTGGGTCCCTGAAGGTGCGCAAAACAACGGGAACAAGAATGACTATCTCAAGGTGAATGGGGCTAATCCCCAGGCAGTGCGCTACTCCACGTATTGGCGTGAGGATTATCCGGTCCTCAAGCGGGGTGAAACCCTGACCTATCAGGGAGGGGAAAACCTGATCGACCACCCGACGGCCAAGGGGTTGCCGGCCGTGGTGTCCATGGCATCGGCCCAAGTGGTCTACGACTCAGGACTGGCGGACATGATCCTCACGACAAACCAAACTTCCTTGGAGCGATACCTTGATTCCTATTCCGCTCAGGTGACCGAGCCGGTCCGGACGCTGGAAGCTGAAGTCAATGTGGGTGACATGCCCGTCAACCTGCGCCCCGGTTCATCGGAGGTGCTGGTGGATGGGCCTTACTGGTTCTTCAAAAAGCTGTCGGCAAACCTGCAAAAGCGTTTCCGCTATAACTCGTTAACCGCGCGGCTGGAGTTGACCGGCCTGCTGCAGGACCGCCAGCTGGGAGATCCGCAGCTCAGCCTGAAACCCAACGGACCCTACCTCCTGCAGGCCAATGTGATCAGTGAGGAGGATAAGGCGCACCTGTTGGACCTTGACACCACCTCCAACACGCACTGGGAACATGCCGTGGAGGAATTGTTTGAGATGTCCCGGGATCCTCAGGCCTTGGCCCATGACATTTCCGGCTGGTCGATTGAAGAGGAGCCCCTGCTCGGGGTGGAGAAGCTCCATGATGACGCCGTGGAGCAGTTGGATTTCTACACGGATACGAACGGGGAACTCGAGGAGTTCTCCAGCGGGACCGGCGATCTGCAACCCCTGCAAAGCCTGGGTTCCGGGGCGGCTCTGGTTCCCAACCCTAAACTGCTGGAGGAGGAGGACGAAGAGCCGCGTTACCTCACGCTGGTGGAGAACAACCACCCTGAAGTGGATGGGGCGGTGGCTTTGCATATCATCCAGATCGGAGAGGCCCGCTTCCGGGGGGCGATCCAGGTGCTGGAACCGGTCGATGTGTTTGATGAGAAGATCAGCCTCCATCATACCGCCGACTTTGGGGGGCAAACGGAGGATATCTACTACGAGTGGTGGGTTCGGGACGTGGCTCCCCTCGATGGTTTGCCCACGCCTGACATGCCCGAGGGACGCCCCAGCGGTGGATGGCAGCTGCTGAAGCAGGGGACCGGTCTCGATGCGATCACCTTTGCAGGCAGGCCGGATATCACGCTGGCCGACAAATTGTTCTATGTTCGCTACGGACAACTGGAGGAATTCCGCCACCGCAGGCGAGACGGAAGTGCTGAGGGTCCGGAGTCGGAATCCGATTGGCGGGGGGTGCCCCTGACCGCCGAGGAACCCGACTGGACCCCGGGCGGTCCGGACCATGCCATCCCTTACCAGTGGGCGGGCGCAGCCAATTCCCCGCAGCTTCAGGCTGATGGCAGCCGGCGTTATTTGCCCCAACTGCTCATGGGCTGGGTGAAACGCATCCTGGACCGGGTAAATCCCTACGAGGCCCGGTTCAGCCAGAACTTTGACGGCGATGCCCCGGCCACCTACACCAGTATGTTGCAGGAAGCGGGGCGACCTTACGCCGGACCCGTGGCCCTGAGTGCCACCAAGGAAAACCTCGAGGCTGTGGGGTTGATTGAACTCTATGAAACGGTCCTGCAACGAGCCAAGGAGCTGACCGAAGAAGCAGGTGCAGCGACCGACGGTACCAACATGGCCCTGCTTCTGGCTGCCACCCGCCTGGCGGAACTCTATAACTTGCTGGGTATGGAAGCCTTTCGTGATGCCCAGCTCAGTGTGGTTTCCATGGATGCCTCACTTGAAGCAAGCTCCACCAAGTGGGTGGCAACCTCCTCCCGGCTCTTCGCCTTCATGAACGAGGTGCCTTCGCTGCTCGATGAAGAACTGGCGCTTCTGCGCGGCACGGACTTCCTCAAGGCCTACCCGGTCCACAATCGCCTGATTTGGAATTATTTCAAAGGCGAGGGTGAGGCCGCCTACAACGTCAACTACAGCATCTTCGATGTAACCCGCGACGGCATCATCAATGAGGATGACGCTGCGGCGCTGTATCCTCAGGGTCATGGCGATGCCTGGGGACATTTACTCCAGGCCGGCCGCATGCACTACAACCTGCTCCGGCGTCCCGGGTTCAATTGGCAGGCCCGCGCCGAGTTGTATTACCTGCTGGGGAATGTGGTGCCGACCGACTTCCTGGATGAGGCCTCCTTTGCCCGATTAGCCGTGAATCGTCTCAACGTCGGTGCGCAGATTCTTAATTCCACCTTCCGTGAGAAGTGGGTGGCTGATCCCGGTGGGCAATGGCAGGGCTACACCGACACCATTGAACCGGCCCGTGCCTGGGGTGTCTCGGAATGGGGAGGTCGCGTAGGGCTCTCCGCCTATTTTGACTGGGTCATGGGCAACGCCATCCTGCCGGATGAAGCCCTCGATACTGAGGGCAACCCTGCTGAGGGACTCGATCGCATCGATCGTGAAGCCAACCTCCTCGACCTTCAGGCACTGACGGCCGGCCTCACCGAGGTTCAGAACGACCTGGACCGGATCAATCGCGGGGCCAACCCGCTGGGTATGAATCCCAACGCCTTGACCTTCGGGATCAATCCATCGCTCGTTAAAATAAGCTCCGGGCTCGGGAAAAGCCATTTCGAGCAGGTTTATGACCTGGCCATCCTCGCCGGGAACAATGCCCAAAACGCCATGGACAGCCTGTTTTCCGGCGAACAACAGCTCCGGCGGATCTCCCAGCAAACACGTCAACAGGCCATTGCTGCCCTGCAACAGGATATCGATTTCCGGAACCAATTGATCGAGATCTACGGTATGCCCTACGAGGGGACGATCGGAGCCGGAAAAATGTATCCCGAGGGTTACGATGGACCGGATACCATCACCTATATGTATATCGATGCCACCACGGTGGATGACCTCACCCCCAAGGCTGCATTCTCTTCGGATGATGAGATCTGGAGAAACTGGCCCGATAACTATCAGGATGCCCCTCAATACTACCAGGATCTGGTGATCAAGTATGATACCGAATTCGACGTTGCGGGCTTTAACGTGAATGATTCCGGTGGAGATGAATACGAGGAGTATTACCTCACTCTAAGCAGCAACCAGCTACCCAGCGTGAAGCTGGGCGATACAGCCGGAACGAATACCTTGGCTGCCTCGGTACCGGTCAAGCGGACGGCACGTTTCGCCCTGCAAGCACCGGGGGAGTGGGGTGAGCGCCGGGCCGAAGGACAAATCCAAAAAGCACTGAACGAGCTGTTGCTCGCCGAGCTCGAGCTGACGGGCGAGGTCAATGCCTACAACGCCTTCCTCCGCGAACTGCACCATGCCTTCCACGCCACCGAGGACAAACTGGATAAGATCAACGAAATCTACGGAATCAAGGTCTTGGTTAAGGGGATAGATGCTGCATGGAATGCCATTAAGATATATCGGAAATCACTCACCTGGGGAGTGGAAAGAATTGTTTCAGTTGGAAAAAATATCGGAGAATCAATTCAGTATGTGACTGGTGAAGGAAGTGTGATCACCGCCCTACCTCAAGGAGCAACGGATGTAGCGGGCAATCAAATAGAAGCTGGGGCGATTAATGTGGGGACCAATTGGCTTCGAGCAACATCCGTAACTTGGGATGTTTATGATTTGGAGGTGTCCCTGGCCAAATCGGCCCTGGAGTTGACCTCTGCTGCCGCGAGTGACCAGAAGGAGTTGATTGGGATGCTGGAGTCCCTGGGTAAGCTGGTCTCTTCGGAGGCGAGTAAACGGGTGGTGTTAGGGAAAAAGCTTCAGGAGCTCCAGTTGGCGGCGGCGGAGTTCGAGGCATTGAAGCATAAGGGGGAGAGGTTGGTGGCCGAACGGCGGGCCCTCAACAAGATCCTCGCGGCGGCGGCCCAGCAGGGGCGCTATTACGACATGTCCACGCGTCTGGCGCGCAACGAGCACGCCCAGAAATATGAGGCATCCCTGGATGCCGCTTTACGCTACGGCTGGCTGGCTGCGCGGGCCTTTGATTACGAAACCAGCCTTTCACCAGGGCATCCTGGCTCAGTGCAGCCGGTGCTGGAGAAGTTGATCCGCACGCGGCAGCTGGGGTCCTGGGCTAATGGTCAGCCGTTGTATGGCAACGGCGGGTTGGCGGATATCCTCGCCGGCTTGAAACTCAACCACGAGGTCCTGAAACGGCAGCTGGGCATCAATAATCCTCAGGCGGAGTCCACCGCCATGTCGCTGCGTTCGGGTTATTTCCGCATCCGCAACGACGGGTCGAGCACGGCGCAAGACCGGTGGCAGGAGGCACTGGCTGCGGCCCGGGTGCCGGACCTGAATGCGGTGTCGGCATTCCGCACCTATTGCCGACCGTTTGCCACTCAGGCCGCCGGACCCCAACCGGGGCTTGTGCTGCATTTCAACACCACCATCGAGCCCGGGCAGAACACGTTTGGGCAACCGCTGGCTGATGGCGAGCCCTACTGGAGCAGTGCCCGATACGCCACGAAAATCCTGTCTCATGCGGTTTCCTTCACAGGCTACGATGCGGCTGGGGACGGCCGTTCCACGCTGACCTCGACGCCGCGTGCCTACCTCATACCGGTGGGTACTGACCGCCTGCACTTTGCGGACAGCTCGGAGCCGATGGTGCGAGACTGGCAGGTGGTCAACGAGCGCATCCCGGTCCCCTACACAACGACGGCCTCGGAGTTCAGCGCACTCAACTATGTGCCCTCACCCCATGCCGTGGATACGTCATGGGTGGAACGGGTGCGGTATGCCGATTTCCTCGTTCACCCGGATTATCTGGGGCAGGCCCCGGTGACGCTGGATGATACCTACTACTCCACGCAATTGATCGGACGTTCGGTATGGAACACACGATGGCTCCTGATTATTCCCGGGGCCGATCTCGGGGCCGATCCCCAGGCTTCGCTCGATCGCTTCATTCACACGGTGAAGGATATTCGCCTGGTCTTTAACACCTATTCCCACTCCGGCATGTAAGGTGCCTGAACCGTTAACCCTGATGATTGCCATGACGTCTAATCTGTTGAAACGAGTTCAAGGAACCTGGGGCGGGAACGTCCCTGCGTGGCTCGGCGCCCTGTTCATCGCGTTCACGCCTTCCAGCGCTGCGCTGGCTCAGAAGTCCTTCTCTGAGCCCCCTATCATCCTCTACGGTAAGGTGCTCAATATCGGTTCGGGTGGGACTTACCAGCTTTTCAGCGGCACGATTCAAGTGGAGCTGGTGGACCTGGCTAATCCGGAGAATGTTACTCCTATCGAGCTGACGCTCCGGCCGGTGGGGGCTCTGGGTGAATATTCATATCGCGAGAAAATCACCCTTGAAAGCGCACCCGCAGGAGATGAGGCGGCGACCTTGGGTGTCAGTGCCCGGCCCACCCAGTATATTGCACGGTCCGTCACCCTGGACGGATCTCCCATTCGGTTTCTGGACCCCTCCCAATTTCAGGGTTTCTCAACCAGTTTTGCTGACCGGATGAGGGAGTATCGCTTTGATTTCCGGGTGGACTTGGAATTCCCTGATTCTGATGGGGACGGTATCCCGGATTGGTGGGAAGAGTTGTATGGGTTGAACCCTGCCCTGGGCGGAGATGCCGGTGAGGATCCTGATGGGGATGGTTGGAGTAACCGGCAGGAGTTCAATCTGGCCACCAACCCGCAAGAGGCCAACCTGGCACCGTCCCTGCAGGAAAGCCGGCTCCAAGTCCTAGCCGGCTCGCAAAGCGGCGTGCATTTGAAGATCGTGGATGCAGATTCCCGGCCGAATGAGCTGCAGTTGGTGGTTGGAGAGGAAGTTCCCGGGCTTGACTGGTTGTTGCATGGACTGCCTTTGCCAGCTGGCAGTCCCTTTACCCAGCAGGATGTGCTCGACGGCGAGGTCAGTCTCGCTGTGGCAGACAGTTTCCAAAGTGGCATGGTTCACCTCATGGTGACGGACCTCTATGCCTGGGAGAATTCCATGCACCAGTTCGATGTGCAGGTTCAGGGTGTCTCGCCCGTGACCGGCTGGTTTGGCAGACCTTCGCTTTGGCTGACCGGAGAAGGGATGCCCCCGGGGACTCCCTTGAATGAATGGACTGACGCATCCGAATTGGGGAGCGATGCCTACCAGGGCGGCAATTCGAACCGCCGCCCCTTCGTCGCTGAGGACGGCAGTGTGCAGTTTTCAGGAGGGCAGTTCTTTTACGTCGATGACCGGGGTTTGGCCCTGCAGAACTTCACGATGTTCCTGAGTTACGAGATGGCGGGGAACACAGCCGGCGAACAAACGCTTTTCAGCCATGATGGGATGCAGCTTAAAGTGGGTGGGCGTGACGCCGGCCACGCCGGAAGAAGCCTCTACCTGGAGCAAGCGGGGCGTTCGCTGCTTGGCCCTATACAGACGGTGGGCTACCCCCAACACATGGCTTTGGAATCCTCAGGCTCGGGTTCAAGGCTGAGAACGAGTGATGGCGGCGTCTTCGTCTCGATGCCCGACACCACCCTGCCGGTTTCCTCCTTCACCACCATCGGTGCCCTGCGCTCCCTGAGCGCTTCGGTGGCCGAAGAATTCCTCCAGGGCCGGATCCGTGAGTTGGTGGTTTACGATCGAATGCTGGAACCGCGCAACGTCTGGCTCCTGCAGGATTACCTGTCTGCGCGTTGGGAGGATCTCGTGACCTGGAATTACCGGAACAACACGCTGGCTGTGGCGATCGAGGGCCAAGCCGGAAGCCCAAACCTGATTGTGGGTGGCGAGGCCGGGGATACTCTAACGGGCGGTGCACTGGCCGACATCATTGCGGGCGAGGGTGGTGAAAACATCGTGAACGGCGGTGGTGGACCCGACCGGTTTCGTATCGCGCCGCAGGCGATCTCGGATATCGTCATGGATTTCAATGAAGCTGAGGGCGATATACTGGACTTGAGTCAGGTCTTTCAGGGGCTTTCCGGTGATCCAGCGGGTTTTATCCGGCTGCAGGCAGTCATCCAGAGGAACGAGAACGATGAGCCCGTGGTGGATACTCTCCTGCGGCTGGACCATGCTGGAGCCGGGGCCTATGCCGACCAGATGGTGCTGCTCAAGGGAGTTTCCTGGGGTAACACTGACCTGCGCCGTCTGGTTGCCGAGGGTACGCTGGTCCTGGGAGGGCCTTCCTATACCTCACCCGTTACCCTGAAGTTATTGGCGCAAAACCCCGATGGCTCGGTGACGGTTCAGGTCCAACGCAGTGGCGACCTCAGTGCGGCCATTCGCGTGCCGGTTCTTTTTGCAGGCTCCGGCTATGCCGGGCTGGACTATGAGGTCCACGGAGCTCAAGGAGCAGGGGATGTGCAGTGGGTCAACCTGCCCCGCGGTGTGGCCTCGGCTGATATGACCCTGCATCCCTCGTCGTGGAGTCTGGGGAAGGCGCTGGCTCCGGAGCTCACTGCGTTGGGCGTTTACCAGGCAAGTTTGCCCGGGGAGACCCTCAAGGTGGAACTTCCCGTGGTGCCCTCGGTGTCGGTACAGGTTTTGCGTCATCTGCAGGCGGGCAGCAGCCAGTCCGGATTACTCCAGGTATCGCGGCACGGCGGCAGCATGGCCTCTGCTCTGCGGGTGGTGCTGGCTTATGAGGGTAACCTGGCGGGGGGAACTGCCCTGATGACTCCTCCGTCCACAGTCACGATCCCTGCCGACCAGGCCTCGGTGACGGTTCCTCTCGTGCCGTTGGACCTGTTGCTGGAGCAGAGTCACCTGACGGTCGGGTTGGTCAGCTCCGGTGAAAGCCGCGTCCTTAGAACGCCCGACCACGTGCGGGTGAGCGTCCTGCCAGCCGGTGTCCAGACCGATGCCAGCTTCGCCGCATGGTCAGCCCTAACCCATCCGGGTGTGCCGGTGCCTGAACTAGCGGTGAGCGATGCTGACGGCGATGGCCGCAGCGCCCTGATGGAATATCTCGCCGGAACAGATCCTGACGTACGCAACGCCACACATGAACCCTGGATGCAACTTGACCAGGCCACTGGTTCGCTCGTCATCCGCACAGCCCGGGTGCTGACAGACGTCGCACTTCTGCTGGAAGCCGGTCAGGACCTGACCGGTCAATGGACCACCACGGAATCCGTCGGTTCGGATTACCAGTTAAGTGCCGATAAGGATGGACGGCTCTTGTGGATGCGACCCGCCTCGGCCGCCCCGGTCGAGTTCTTCCACTTCGTGCCCGTGTTGCGGTAAGCACGGAGCGAGCCGAGTCGATATGTCATTATTGAAGGAATGAATCTGGGTCAGAGCGGTCCCACAGCGTGAAGGATTCAGCACAAGGAGGCTGATATCCTGAGGGAATTTGCTCCCGACGAAGGAACCGTGTTTGAGGATTTGGGTAAATCGACGTCTATATGGCCGTTGGCTGTCCCACAAGATCAGCCGAAACCGGGAAGATAGGCTTGCTGGGGTGTTCCCTGAAAGCGTCCACCGTCACGGGCTGTCCCATAGACCTGCAACAGGCTTCGCAGTTGGAGTTTCTGCCACAGAGCCGAGCGTATCAGGGTGAAAAGGCGGGTAAAAGTGTGAGCCCTCTGGCTCAGAAAAGGCGCAGAAACGCAGCAGCAGCCAAAGCAGCAGTGCGGTCCAGATCTGCCACCGGACAGCGTTGGCGTTGTGGCCGAGGAAGTCGGCCAGTTGCAGGGTCTGTTTGAGTTCCTTGAAGAACACCTCGATGCTCCAGCGGCAGCGGTAGAGGTCGGCGATGGTCTGCGAACTCCATTGCAGGTTGTTGGTCAGGAAGACCATCTCCCGCACTTGGCCATCGACTTCCACCAAGGCTACGACCCGACGCATCCAGTTGGGGTGGGCCCTGCGGTAGGGCGGGCTGGTCAGTTCGATCACCTCGTCGGCTAGCCAACCACTTTACGAGGCGTCTACACACACCTCCTTCAGCCGTTTGTCCACGCTCGCTGCGCACTCTCCTGACTTGGAGTTCAACCCGGGTGCGATCATCCATAGCCTTCCACTGTCGTGCCCTGGGACCCATCGGAATCAGGATCAGATCCCCCACCGGCCCGGTTGCTTTGCGCTGAACAAATCCCGACTCCCCTTCATGTCCAGAACCTGTCTCCGCACCCCCGCACATAAATACAGCCGAACCCCTGCCAGTAGAGCCGTGCGGACCTAGAAACCTGCCGTTGAAGGTCACTAATACAACAGTCGTAGATACCTCAATCTGACCCACAACACCTTGGAAACGTGCATGTTACATCCACAATCACTGAATACACCCCAGAAACTCCAGGGTCTGGCACGCACGCTGCATATCGGTCGAAACGAATTGAAACTTGAGCACATGAAGTCGTTCAAATCACGTCGCGCCAATCGTAAGTCCCGCCTCCAACAAGGCATGACACTGATCGAAGTCCTCCTCGCAACATCCGGCCTCTCCATCATCCTGGTGACACTCTACGTGTCCCTAAGCCAAGGCTTCGCGGTGATTCAAACGGCACGAGAGAACCTGCGGGCCGGCCAAATCCTCCAGGAAAAAATGGAAACCATGCGGGTCTACAACTGGGACCAGATCGTCGCCGCCGACGTCATCCCCAGAAGTTTTGTCGAGCCCTTCTATTCCGTTGGAAACATCCAGGCCAACGGCCCTGATTACTACGGAACCGTCACCATCTCCAACGCCTTCCCCGTCGGCTCCGCCAGCTATAGCGAGCAGCTCAAATGGGTCATCGTTAAGGTTCAGTGGGAATCAGGCAACATCACCCGTGAACGGGAAATGCGAACGCTCGTTTCCGAATTCGGCCTCCAAAGTTACATCTACTGAACCTCGAGCCACTCAACAAATGCACATGAAAATCACCCCATCAAATACCAGGTATGCGTCGTCAGGCTTCTCGCTGATGGAACTGCTCGTTGCCGTAGGCATCAGCAGCATGCTCATCATCGCCATCCTCAGTGTGACGCTGTTCACCGCCCGAAGTTACGCGGCCATGGTAAACTATGTGGACCTCGACAACTTCAGCCGCAGCACTCTCGATAGCATGACAAGTGAGATACGCGAAGCCGACTATCTCATCGATGGGACAGCCACCAGCATGCGTTTCCAGTTCAGCAACTCAACCAACGGACAAAACTGGAGCGTTGATTACATCTATAACCCCGAGGCCCGCACGCTCACACGCATCCAGGAAGGCCTCGAGCCCAAGGTGATGCTGCAGGAATGCAATTTTCTCGAACTGAACTACTTCAAACGAAACCCATCCACGAATGAGTTCGACCTGTTCAGCACCGCCAAGCCTCCCGTGGTCAATCCGCAGGAGTGCAAGGCCATCCAGCTCAGCTGGGTCTGCTCCCGCGATATCATGCAACGCGCAGTCAATACCGAAAGCGTCCAGTCAGCCCGAGTCGTCATCCGTAAAAAATAAAAACCAAGGAACCCGAGTCGTATGAAACTGAAACCACAAACACCCAAAAAGAAACAGCAGGGCGGAGCCCTCACGGTAGCCCTCCTGTACACCATGGTCATCGGGGTGTCGATCGGGAGTTACCTCTCCCTCATCGGAACCCAAAACATGTCGACCATGCGTTCGCTAAGCTGGAACTCCGCCCTCCCGGCCGCCGAAGCCGGCGTGGAAGAAGCCCTCACTCACCTCCGCTATAACGGCACCTCCAATCTCGACAACGACGGCTGGACCTTGAAATCCGACGGCTGGTACCAGAAGTGCGCCAGCCTCGGCGGCGCCTCCGCCTACGTCGTCCGGATCCAACCCTCCGAGCCGCCCATCATCCTGGCCACCGGAATCGCTCGAGCACCCTACGGCCCATCCAACATCGAGCCCACCGACGCCGGAATCCTCGGAGCCGCCATCGATAATAAGAACTTCGTCCAGCGGACTGTCCGTATCGAAACAGTCCCGGATATCACACCCTTTAAACAGGCCGTGGTCGCACAACAGGCCCTCGACATCCAGGGCAACCGTATGGCGACGGATAGCTTCGACTCCGCATCAAGCTCCTCCAGCAGCAACGGCTGCTATGACCGCACCAAAAACCGCGACTGTGGCGACGTTGTGGCTCATGACGGAGTCCGCGACAGCCGCAATTGTGGTGATGCTGAAATCATGGGCCGCGTCTCCACAGGCCACTGCGCAGAAGTCAAAGTCGGCGACCGCGGCTCCGTGGGAGACAAAGACTGGGTCGAAAACGACCGTCGCGGAATTCAGGACGGCAAGCGCTGCTCAGACCTGAATGTGGCCTTCCCCAAAATTGAAAAACCCTTTGAATACGGCAAATTGCCCCGCCGCAAAACCGATACCGAGGGGCGTGAATGGGAATGCTTCGAGGACGGTGACTACCGCGTGGCTAAACTCTGCGGAAAGGTGAAAATCGAGGGAAAATGCCGCATCTACTGCGAGGGAGATGTCGACCTTGACGAACGCCGGGGCGACTGTCTCGAAATCTCCGAAAACGCCGAGGTCGAACTCTACGTGAATGGCGAAAAGGCCGACTTCGGGAAAAAATGCGTGAAAAACAAGACCGAGAAAGCCTCGAAGTTTAAATACTACGGAACTGAATCAAACAAATGCGTCAAGCTGTCCGGGGACGGTCGCCTCGCCGCAGCTGTTTACGCACCCAAAGCAGATATCGAACTCGGCTGCTCCTCCAGTCGCTACGACGACGATGACGACAACGACGACCGGCAAAAGCGCAAAGAGGAATTCGTGGGATCCTGCGTCGGGAAAAATGTGAAGCTCAACTCCGATTGCGAAGTCCACTACGATGAAGCGTTGTCCCGTGAGAAAGATAACAACAAAAGCTGCACGGGCTACACCCCGACCAAATACAAGCAGCTCTCTAAGGAGACCGAGCTCCCCAAAAACTGCTACGAAGGAGTTGATGTGAAAAAATACGGCCGCAAGAGCTGATCCCATCCGGAGCCCTGTCCAGTCTGTAAAAGCCAAGTCCCGGAGCAAGGCCGATCCTCCTTGCTCCGGGACTTCTCTCTCCCCGCCAAAGCCCTCAAAGAAACGTTGAATTCCCTCCCCCCCACAGACCACTCTGCCAGCTCAATCTGCTCACGCGCGTGACCAAAGTCATCCAAGTTAACACAGCCAACGCCTTCAATGCCGCCATCGAGGCATCCGTACAGCTCCTCTCCGAAGGCCAGGTCGTAGCCCTGCCCACTGAAACGGTCTACGGCCTCGCCGCCAATGCGCTGAACCCAGACGCCGTAGAACAGATATTCCGCATCAAAGGCCGCCCCGCCCATAACCCCGTCATTGTCCACGTCTCCAGCACGACCATGGCAAGGAATTGCACCGCTTCCTGGCCAGACACAGCACAAGCACTCGCTAAAGCCTTCTGGCCAGGCCCCCTAACCCTGGTCCTCCCCAAATCCCCCACTATCCCGGACTCCATCACCGCTGGCGGCAATACCGTCGGCCTCCGCTGGCCCTCCCACCCGCTCATGCAAGCCGTCATCCAAAAATGCGGT
>JBMTVN010000036.1:0-21244 GCA_049451415.1 Limisphaerales bacterium
GGGGGGTTTTTCCGGAGCCATTGGTGCCGTGGAGGGCGGTGAAACTACCTTTGGCGAGGGGGAGGTTGAGGTTTTGGAGGATGGGGTGGTTAGGGTAGCCCACTGTGACCTTGTGGATTAGGGCGAGGGGTGGAGGCGGGCTGGGTTGCACTGGGGTTGGTGGGGTTAGGGTTGGCGGGTGGAGTCTACGAGTGTTTTGGTGATGGTGTCGAAGAGGGAGATGGCATCGGTGATATCGGGCAGGGCTCCGACCTTATCGGGGAGGGTGATGAGTTGGGCGTTGATGGTTTCGGCGACGAGCTTGGGGGTTCGGCTGGGGCGGAAGGGTTCGGTGATGACGAGCTGAATGTTTTGGTTTTTGGCTTCGTTGATGAGTCGGGTGACATGGGCTGGGGAGGGTTCGATGCCGGGGAAGGGTTCGATATAATTGACGATTTGGAGATGAAAGGCCTGGGCGAGGTATTCGAAGGTTTTGTGGTAGGCGATGATGCGGGAGCCGCTGAGAGGGGCGAGCTGTTTATTCCACGACTGGATGTGATGTTCCAGGTTGGTTTGGTAGTGGTGGGCGTTGGCGATATAGGTATCGGCGTGGGTGGGGTCGAGTTGGCTGAATTGTTTTGCGAGGTAGAGGGCGATGAGGGTGTTGTTGGTGGGGTTGAGCCAGAAGTGGGGGTTGCCGGCGGCGTGGATATCCCCTTGGGAGCGGTCGATGTTGGCGTTGGGGATTTCGAGTAGCGGGATCGCCTGGGCGATGGCGATATTGCCGGGTTGGCCGGGGAGGATACGGCGGTTGCGGGCATTCTGGATGAGTGGGGGGAGCCATCCGGCTTCGAGGTCAGCTCCGCCGTGGAGGAGGACATCACAGCGGTTAAGAATTCGAATGAAGCTGGGTCGTGGGTCGACGAAGTGGGGGTCTTCGGTGCCTCGGGCGAGCGATTGGGTTTTGACGTGATCGCCTCCGACGGCCTGGGCGATGGCGGCGAAGTCGGGCAGCGTACTGACGATCTGGAGTGGGGCGCCGAGTGTTTTTGGGGTGAGGGTGAGGAGGAGAGTGGTGATGATGAGGGTGGGTAGATTTGTCATGATCGAGTGTGCGGTGGGTTGAGGGGGAGTGGCTAATCAGAACGTATGGGCGGCGTGGGCTCCGAGCAGGAACTCGAATTGGAGCCAGACTGAGTGGTCTATGCCGATGTCTTTACGGTCGTCGTAGTTGTACTGGAGGCGGATTTTGGAGAATTCGCTGGGGTAGTAGGTGAGGTTGGGGGAGAGTCTCCATCGGGCGTTACGGAGGGGGTCACGGCCGAGTGCTTCGCCATCGAGGGCGAGGTTAAGTTGTTCATATTCGGCTTGGTCGCCATCGGTCCAATCGAGGCGTAGGCCGGCGACCCAGCCTTTGCGGAAGCCGTAGATGACTTGGGTATAGAAGCCGTAGTCGGTGAGAGTTTCACCGGGGAGGAATGCGGGAAGTCCGGTGGTGAGGTCTTCGACTTCGCCGTCGTCGAGGGTGCCGTTGGCATTTTCGTCCCAATCGAAGGAGCCTGCGTCGTATTTGCGGAGCATGGCTTCGGTTTGCCACTGGACGAAGGGGAAGCCGCCGTGGTGTCGGGGGGATTTCCATTTCCAGGTGAGGTCGACGCCATAGATTTGGGTGGAGGTATCGCCGGCGGCTTCGCCGCCGCGGGAATTCGGGCCGAAGGTGGCGGAGGTTCCGAGGAGGACCGTTTGGTTATCGGTGAGGTCGAACGAGAGGCTGTAGCGTGGGGAGAGGAGGAGGTCCTGGAAGCGGGTGATGCCGCGGTCATTATCGGTGTGTCGATAGGCGAGGGGGAGTTCTTCGTGGTCTTCGTCCTCGGCGCCGTGGAGGTGGCCGGAGCTGCGGAAGCTGGTGACTGTGCTGCCGTCGCTGTTTTGGATTCCGAGGGAGAGTTCCGAGTAGAAGGGGGTAGGGGCGAGCCAGGAGATACGGGCACCGGGGTTGCGGAGTCCGTCCGGGCCGAGGAAGCGAGCATTGATGAGTGGATTGTCGACGAAGGACCAGGAGTGGAGGTGGGTGGGGTTATGGCGGCCGAAGTCAGTGAAGATTTGTCCGGCGCGGAGTTGGAGATTGGCGGGGAGGGCGACGGTTTCGGCCCAGGCTTCCTCGAGTTCGAAGTAGCTTTCGCCGGCGGAGTTCAGGCCGAACAGCAGGTTGGCATTGGCGCGGAAGTAGGGGTCGACGGCGCCGCGGAGGTTTAGTTCGAGGCCCTGGAGGTTGAAGCCTCGCTGGTAGGGGTCGTGTCCGCCGGCTTGGGTTCCGCCTTCGATATCGGAGGCGGTGGAGCCTCCGGCGGCCATGGTACCGACGAGGCCGAGGTCGAGGTAGGCGTTGTTTTGGCCGATGCGAATGGGGCTAGCGGGATTCCATGGTGGGGGTGTGAGCGTGGTATTGGGTGCTGGAGATGTCTGGGGGGTGGGGTTGGGAGATTGAGCGTGGACGAGGGGGATGGTGGTGGCGAGGAGGCAGAGGCAGCTGGTAGTTGAGATTGGGGAGTGCATGGCGTGGGTTGAGTATTTGGGGCGGTTGGGTGCGGAGAGTCGTTATGATTTTCAGATTAAGCATGACTCCTGGTGTGGTGCGCGTTGGTTTGTCTTTGGCCGTTTACGGGCGAGTCATTGGTCCCGTGGTTCAGGCGTTTTGGCGGGGTTGTGGCGGGCGGAGGGGGGGCGCGCGGCCGGGAGCCGGTTTGGGTGGGATTGTGGGGGAGGGTGTGATTTCAACGCTGCCTGCTTCGAAGGTTTGGGTTGCGCAGGACTGGTGGCTGGGGTGGTGAGCGGTATCGGAAGCCTGGTGGAGGGCAGGCGAGCTGCGGAGGGCGAGGATTCCGAGGAGGAGGGGGATGAGCAGGAAGCTAAGGCCGGTCCAGAGCGGGTGACCTCTATGGTGTGCGGCTGGGCCTTGCGGTAGACGGTTCAAGCTTGGGGACTTGATAGTAAGCTGAGCCGACTACGTCAAGGATTGGGGGTTAGGGTTGAGCCTCGTTGGGCTCGTTGGCGGGGTTTGGTGTGGGTGCGGGGGAATCCTGGGGTATGGGCAATCCGAGGCGAGTATAGAGGCGGGCGACGAGGCCTGAGTGGTAGGTTTGGCGGAAGATATCGAGGGCTTGCCGTTTCATTTCGGGGAACGTATCGAGGCCGATACGATCTTGTTGTTTCACGCGGTTGATTTCGCGCATGTAGCGGTTGTGGGCGACTTGGGCGAGGCGTTCATTACCGGTGGCAAGGTCATCCTCGTCATTGGCGAGGAAGTAGAAGCTTTGGATGAGGAGGCCGATGAGGTTATTGGTGACGCGGTCGCGCGAGGTTTCGCCGATATCCTCGGTGACTTTGGCGGCGGCGTATTCCTCCAGCGTGATATCGGCGAGGCGGGTGGTATCGAGGGAGCTTTTCCGGGCGTCACTGAAAGTGGCATCGGGGTATTCACCGCGGAGGTAATCCCACCAGCGTTGGGCTTCTGACTTACGGTTGGCGGCGTAGAGGAAGTAGACGGCGTCCTTGAGAAAGTTCCGGTGGGCGCGGTAGAAGGAGATTTTATCGGCCTGCTCGGTGGATTCTGCGGCGAGGTCGAGATAGGCCTGGTTTGCCCGGGGTATGATATCGAGATCTCGCAGGAGCTGGAAGCGGTCGCCTTCGGCGGTCCAGACCTTCATGATACGGCCGCGGCGGAAGGCGAGTTGGAGGGATTGGAAGACGATACGGCGGAGGTTAGCGAGGTCTTTGATTCTGGAGCGTTTGAATCCGACAGTGGCCCAATAGATGGCGTGACTTTCGGGGAGGCGCCATTCGAGAGGGCCGTGTTCCTGGTCGACCTCGAGCATGATCTCGGGGTCCATCTTGTAGCGGTCACGCAGGGTGCGGGCGCGTTGGATTTCGTCGTCGGTTTGCGGGGTGATCAGGGCCACGTAGTTCGTGCCGCCGAGGACTGTTTCCATTTCCCGGATCCATTCGGATTTGTAGTAGAAGTGGGCGTCATCGAGGTCGGCACCCATCTTGTGTTGGAAGAACCAGGCGAGTTCGCGGTAGAGCAGGGCTTCATCGGGGTTGATGGGGATGGCTTCATCGCGGAGGAGTTCGAGGCCGCGCTGGACCCACATCCAACGATCGACGGGGCTGCTGAATTTGACGGAGATATTGTAGGCCATATCCCAGGCTTGGACGATCCAGACCGTGACGAAGCGGGGTTGGAGTTTGGTGATCCAGTCGGCCAGCTGGACTTTTTCGAAGTATTTGTCCTGTTCCTGCAGTTCCATGGCGCGGATCCACAAGGCGTTAGCGATGAGGCCGCGGAATCCGCCGAGGGCGACCGTGGTGAAGACGAGGGCTGGAGGTGCGCTTTGTCCGAGGGCTTCGCCGCGGTTGATGCCGAGGCTGACTCGATCCTGGTTGAGGCTACGTTGGGAGAGCGAGCCAACGGCGATGAGCGCGACGATCAGGAGGGAGAGGATAATCTTGTAGGGTCGGGCGGCGATCATGGCTGGGAGGGATTAGGGGTCATGCGCCTTGGGCTATGGCGAGTTCCCTGCGGGTGAAGAGGGTGATCCCGATGGCGGCGAATATGCCACCCATGAGCAGGACGATTTGGAGCGTGGCCTTGCCGAGTTGCGACCAGGTGATGGAGCGGCCGGAGCTGAGGGATTCGATTGGGGAGAAGTCACGCACGAGGTTAATGGTCCAGAGGAGTGATTTGGCGATGGAGACGGAGGCGTTATTGAGCAGGCCGGGGTCGGTGACGTAGCCGGTATTATTATTGACGCCGGCAATGCCTTGTTCGGTGACGATTTGGCTGAGGGTTCCGGTGGAGGAGGAGACGAGCAGGACGCCCAGGGCGCAGAAGGCGGCGACGGGGAAGGAGAGGAAGCTGCCGGCGGTGAGGCCGATGGCGGCGAGCAGGGCGAGCCAGCAGAAGATGATACCGAGAGCGCGGCAGAAATTGATGGCGAAGCTGGATTCTGGGTAGAGGACTTCGAGGCCTTCCTCGAGGGGGAAGAAGAGGGTGGTTTCGTTGGGGTTATAGAAATCTATGGTGAGGGTTCCATCGGGTCCAATGGCACCTGGGGGGAGGGGGAACTCGTGGTAGGTTTCGGCGGCGAGGCTGGGCAGTTCCATGCGGGCGCGGCTGCCATCGGGCGGGCCGACTTCCCAGAAGCTGTCGTAGGTTTTGCTGCTATAGACATTGGCGGTGAAGAACTTGGCACGGACGGTGAGCGTTTTATCGCGCACTTGATCGGCGGTGCGGCCGAAGTTGAGTTGCCAACGGCGGCCGTAGCCGGCGGGCACGGTTTGCCACTGGGCTTTGACCATTTCGACGATGCCGGTACGGACGAAGGAACGGTCGAGCTGGCTGATGCTTTGGTCTTTGAGGCGTTCGACGTAGAGTTTTTGGGCTTCCGCTTGGATTTCGGATTCCTTACTGGCTTCGCGGATGGTTCCGCGAGCGGTGAAGATTTCGCGGGAGAGTTGGTCTTGGACTTCGGCGGGGAGTTTGGCGGAGCGGAACTGGAGGAGAGTGTAGACGGTGGCGCCGGAGAACGTCAGGAGAATGGCATTGAGGGCGAGGATGCCGAGCCATTTACCGAGCCAGATTTGCCATCTTTGAATGGGTTTTGTGGCGACCATTTGGATTTGGCATTCCTCGACTTCACGGGAGAGGCTGCCGCAGCCGATCCAGAGCGTTGCGAAGCCGAGGAGGACGGTGATGGCGCCCAGTGTGTAGGTGAGGAGGATTTGGGTGAAGCCCTGGGCGCTGCCGTCGTGTTTGATGACGGAGGGGAGGCCGATGACAGCGGCGGCGAGGAGGACGAAGAGGACTTGGATGAGGCGGTAACGGACAGCGGATTTGAGGGACAGTTTGGCGACGGCGAACACGGGTCGGCCGAGGGCTTTTCCGACGGTTCCTTCGAAGGGACGCATCTTATTGCGCAGGGGTTGGGCGGTGTTCGCTTTCGACATTGTTGCGCGGGGTAGGTGGGGGGGCGTCAGGGTTTTTTGCCGAGGAGGGAGGAGAGTTTTTCGTTGGCCTTGGCCAGTTCATCGGGGCTGGCTGCCGGGGAGGACTCGGGTTTTGTTGATGGGGCTGGTGTGGCCGGGGATGTTTGGGCGAGTTGATCGAGTCGGCCGTGGTCGATGTTATCGGTAGGTTGGGGTGTGGTCTGTGGTGCTGGTGTTGCGGTGGCGGACGGGACAGTGAGGCGTTCCAGCACGCGGTCAGTTTTCGTGGACGTTTCGGCTTCGCCGCGGAGGTAGGCCGCGACCTTGCTGCCTGAGGTGGCTCCTGAGGTTTCCTGTTGGGCTGAGCGGGCTTTTTCCACTACGCCGAGGAAGTAGCTTTCCAGGTTGCGGGTTGGTGTATCGACGCGGACTTTGTCACCGGGAACGCGGGCGCGCAGGTGGTCGAGCACCTCCTGCATTGTTTCGCGGGGCAGGGCTGGGGTGGTGATCTGGACGGAGTCCGGATTGGCGAGGAGTTCACTGAGGGGGCCTTGGGCCTGGACGCGGCCGCCGTAGTAGATCACGACGCGGTCGCATACATCCTCGACATCGGCGAGCAGGTGGCTGCTCAGGATGACTGTGGTGCCGCGGTTGGCGAGGGCGACGATGAGGTCTTTGACTTCTCGGCAGCCGATGGGGTCGAGTCCGGAGGTGGGTTCATCGAGGATGACGAGTTCCGGGTCATTGATGAGGGCTTGGGCGAGGCCGATACGGCGTTGCATGCCTTTGGAGAATTCTCCGACCAGGCGGCGGTGGACCTTGTTGAGGCCGACCATTTCGAGGAGTTGGGCGCTACGCCGGTCGCGTTCGGCGGGGGGGAGGTCGAAGAGGCTGCCGAAGAAGTCGACTGTTTCCCGGGAGTCGAGGTAGCGGTAGAGGTAGGATTCTTCGGGGAGGTAGCCGATGCGGCGTTTGGTGGAGACGTGTCTGGGGGAGTGCCCGAAGACCTCGATATGTCCCCGGGTGGGGTGGAGGAGCCCGAGGAGCATCTTGACGGTGGTGGATTTGCCGGAGCCGTTGGGTCCGAGGAGGCCGAAGACTTCACCGCGGCGGACTTCGAAATCGACATCATCGACGGCGCGGGCTTTGGGACGGCCCCAGAAGTCCTTGAAGATTTTGGTGAGGCCGCGGACGACGACGACTGGTTCCTGTTTTGGCGTGGTGGGGTTCTGGGGGGTAGGTAGCGTCATGGTGCGGGCTAGGCGTTACCGGTGGCCATTTGGGGTTTTGGGTTAGCTGGCGCGGATTCGGGTTCGTCCTTTGCGGGGGGCTGAAAGGGTTCGAGTTCTTCGCCGAGCCGGACGAGGCGGGCGCTATTGAAGACGACGATGAGCGAGCCAGCGTTATGGAGGATGGCGGCGAGGATGGGGTTGATATAGCCGAAGGCGCCGGCGGCGAGGCCGCCGATGATGAAGAGGACGCCGAAGAGGAAGTTCTGGTTGATGACCGTGCGTGTTTGGCGGGAGAGGCTGACGAGGAAGGGGCGGCGGCGGAGGTCACTATTCATGAGGGCGATGGTGGCGCTATGGATGGCGACGTCGGATCCGGCGGCGCCCATGGCGATGCCCATATCCCCGGCGGCGAGGGCAGGGGCGTCGTTGACGCCGTCGCCGACGACGGCGACGCGGTAGCCGCGGCCTTTGAACTGGCGTACGAACTCGACCTTATTTTGCGGGAGACATTCGGCGACGACCTCCTCGACGCCGATTTCGCGGGCGACGCGATTGGCGACGGGTTCACGGTCACCAGAGACCATGGCGATCCGGCGGGCGCCGAGGTCCTTGAGGTTGACGAGGGATTCGCGGGCTTCCGTGCGGGTTTGGTCCTGCAGGCCGATCCAGCCGATGCAGGTGCCATTTTTGGCGACGAAGATGAGGCTGAAGCCTTCGGTTTCGTTCAGGTCGACTGAGCTGGTGAAGTCGCCGGAGATATTATTATCGCGGAGCCATTGGGCGCGGCCGATGACGATTTGGCCGCCATCGACAGTGGCGGTGATACCGCGGCCGGCGGTTTCCGTGAAGTTTTGCGGTTCGGAGAGAGGGACGCCGGCTTCCTTGGCGAGGTTGGCGAGGGCGCGGGCGGTGGGGTGGTTGCTGTAGCGTTCGGCTGACGCGGCGATTTGGAGCAGTTCCGCGGCTTTGGCATCGCCGATGGGGGCGAGGCGGCTGACGGCGAGCTGGCCGGTGGTGAGTGTTCCGGTTTTATCGAACACGAAGGCATTGATACGGGCGGCGAGCTCGATATCGCCTACATTCTTGATGAGGATGCCGAGTCGGGCCGCGGCGGAGAGGGCGGCGACCATGGCGGAGGGGGATGCGAGGATGAAGGCGCAGGGGCAGGCGACGACGAGGACGGAGATGACGCGGTCGATATCGCGGGTGAAGGCCCAGACGAGGGCGCCGATGACGAGGACGAGCGGAGTGTAGTAGACCATGTATTGGTCGATGATCCGCATGATGGGCAGTTTGGTTTTTTCTGCGGCGAGGATGAGTTCGCGGACGCGGCCGAGCGTGGTGTCGGTGCCGGCGCGGCTGACCTTGATCTCGAGCACGCCGGTTAGGTTTTGCGTTCCGGCGAAGACTTCGTCACCGGGCTTTTTATCCACGGGGAGGGATTCACCGGTGATATTGGCCTGGTTGAAGGAGCCCTGGCCCTGGGTGATGATACCGTCGGCGGGTACGTTATCGCCGGGGCGGACGCGGATGGTATCCCCGATATTGAGATCTTGGGCGCCGACCTCGGTTTCATCGCCTTGGTTATCGAGGCGTCGGGCGCGTGTGGGTGTGAGGCGGATGAGGGATTCGATGGAGGCCCTTGCTCCGGCGGCGGTGCGGGTTTCGATGAGTTCGCCGAGGAGCATGAAGAAGGCGACTACGCCTGCGGTTTGGTAGCCGCCGACCTGGGATTCACCTGCTGCGAAGGCGGCGAGGACGGCGATGGCCACGAGTTCATTGATACTGAGGATCCCGCGCCAGATATCTTTCCAGGCGGTAAGGATGATGGGGTAGCCGAGAGTGATGGCACCGAGCATGGCGCTGATGCCGGCGACCATATTGCCTTTGTCGAAGATCCACTCCACGACGAAGGAATTGGCGATGAAGATGATGCCGAGCACCATCTGCTGGAGTTTGACGGGTATATGTTCGTGACCGTGGTCATGGCCGTGGTGGTCATGGCCGTGGTCGTGGCCACAGCCGCAACCTGGTGCGTCGTGGTCGTGCTTGTGGTCGTCGTCGCGGCTGATGAGGGAAGTGACTTGCATGGGGAGGGATCAGTTGGTTTGTCCGGATTGGAGTTTCTTGGGGGGATCGACCTCTTTATTGAGTTGGAGGCGGAGTTCACGCGGGCGTCCATCGGTGCGTGCGGGGAGGTAAGCTTTGAACTGGGCGTTGGTCATGACGCGTTCGACGCGTTCGGCGAGCAGGCGTTCCTTGAGGAGGCGCGGGTTTTTCTCGTAGGAGGGGAGGAGGCCGAGGAAGTTGGTGGCATCTGTGGCGACGGCCTGAACCAGGGTATTACTGAGAGTGAGGCTGTTGCGGACGACGACGGAGGCTTCGCCGATGGCTTTATTGGTGGCGGAGCGGGCGTAGGTCTCGGCTTGGCGGATTTGGATATCGCGCTGTTGTTGCGCGACGAGGACTTCGTTGAAGGCTCCCTGAACGAAGAGGGGAGGTTCGACGCGCACTTCGCGGGGGTCGAGTTCGATGCCGAGGCTGAATTCCGGTGCGTTGATGAGGTCGTTGAGGCGGTTAATGACCGCTTCGCGGAAGGCGGCTCTCCGGAGGTAGAGGGCGTCATCGGCACTGAATTGGGCGGCGGCGTTGAAGGTGGCGTTATCCAGCAGGTGTTGGAGGAGGTTGGTGGAGTTCTCGAAGCCGAAGGCGAAGCGGATGGGGTCCGTGATGCGGTAGTTCACCGTGACGCGGACGTGGACGATGTTGCCATCGCCGGCGAGGGTGTAGCCATCGACACCTGCGGCGAGGAAGGGGGTGGCCATGGCGGGGTCTTTACCTCCGGCGAGTTCTTCTTCCGGGGTCATGGCGTAGAATCCGGCGGAGGAGGTGATGGTTTTGGTTTCACCCACGGGGACATAGACCACTTCGTCGATGGGGTAGGGGAGTTTCCAGTGGAGGCCGGGTTGGAGGAGTTGGTCTTCTCCGACCCCGACGGGGCTGCCGAAGCGGAGCAGGATAGCGACCTGGTTAGGGGCGACGGTGAACAGGCCTGACAGCACGAAGGCGGCCAGGAGGATGAACATCAGGAACCTGACGATACTGAAGCTGGAGCGCAGCGCGTCGGAAAGGGCCTGGGCTCCGGCGTCTTCGACCGCGTGGTGGTGCGGTTCTGTGGCTGGGGCCGGTTGTTGTGGTGAGGTGGGGGCGGGAGCCGGCGTTGGCTTCCGTTCCTCTTCGTGGTGGTGGTCGTGGCTCATTGCGTCGGGTGGTATTGGTGGCGGTTATTACGGCGCAAGGAGGTTAAACGGGGGAGTTTGTTGATCCAGGATGAGGTGACTCTTTTCCTTGAGGGATTCCTCGAGGGCGCGGAGTTGGAAGAGGAAGATGGCGAGGTCGGGGTTTTTCTCGAAGACACCGTAGTATTCCTGGGCCTTGACCTCGGCATCGCCGAGGATGCGGGCGCCTTGAGCCTGGGCGTTGGCGAGGATTTCGTTGGCGGTTCCGTCGGCTTGGGCGCGGATGATTTTGGCTTCGCGTTCACCTTCGGCCTGATATTTGGCGGAGAGGCGTTGGCGTTCGGCGCGCATGCGTTGGAAGACCGTGGAAGTGATACTCTCGGGCAGGCCGAGTTGTTTCAGGCCGAGGAGGCGGATTTCGATTCCGTAGTCATCGCGGGCGCGGGCCTGGACGCGGCCGAGCATTTCCTGTTCTATTTCATCGAACTTGAGGGATGCCTCGTTGGTGGAGATGAGGTCGCTGAAGTTGTGGGATCCGAGGACGACGCTTTTGGCGTCGCGGATGACGGGTTCGAGAGTTCTTTCGACGGCGGCGATATCGCCATTGAAGCGTTCGAGGAAGGTGCGGGCGTCTCCTGCGATGGACCAGCCGACGTAGACCTTGGCGAGGATATTGATTTGATCGCGGGTGATGGACTGGTCGAATTTGCTTTCGAACGTCTGGAGTCGGCGATCGAACTTATAGACGCGCTGGACTGGCCAAGGGAGGCGGAGCCGGAAGCCGGGCTCCGTGACACTACGGGAGTAGCGTCCGAAGGTGGTGACGACGCCGACTTCGGTTTGGCGCACCTGGAAGGTGAACAGCATGGACACGAAGATCAGCAGCAGGACGCCGCTGGTGATCAGGGTGATAGGATTACGCTTCATGTTAAGAGTATGGGTAGAACTTAGGGATTGGCTGGCTGGAGTGCATCGGGAGGCAGGATGACATCGGCTGCCAGGTCGCTGCGGATTTTTTCTTCGAGATTGAGAGTGATGACGTCGGAGGTATTGGTGGTGGCGATGACGTATTTCCTGACGGGCGCGATTGTCTTGGCGAGCGAGTCGAGGTAGACGCGTGATTTATAGACGGAGGGGGCGGCCTGGTAGGCGGAGTTTTGTTGTTGAAAGCGTTCTGCCTGGGCTTCGGCAACGGCGACCTTGAGGGTGCGTTCACTTTGGGCTTTGGCGAGGAGGTTTGTGGCTTCGGCTTGGGCGGTGGGGATGCGGCTGGCCTGGTAGGCGAGGGCGAGGAGGATATTGGTTTGTTTTTGCTGCATGGAGCCTACGACCTCTTCGAAGGCTGCGGCGACGGGGACCTGGCGGGTGCCGATGGGGGGGTGGATATTTTCGAGTCCGACGTAGACGATGCGGGTGCCGAGGCTGAACTGGTCGGCGGCGGTTTGGATTCGTTCGCGGAGGGCGTCACTGGCGGCGGCGCGGCCGCTGGACATGACCGTGTCGAAGTCGACGCTCACGAGGTAGCGGATGACCTCGCGGTTGGCGATATCTTCGAGGAGGCCGGCGCCGTCCTGGTGTTCGTAGGTCCACTTGACGAGGTCGGTGACTTCGTAGTGGACCGGGATACTTGCGGCGAGGAGGTTCGCCGGGACGGGTTTTTCGCCTGAGGTAATTTCGCTGGAGCCGAGGGATTCGCGGCTGGCGACGAGGAGGTTGAACTCTTCTTTATAATGGGCGCGGGTCCAGAGGACGGTGCGTTCCTTTTCGAGGTCTTCATCGGGGATGACCCCGACGATGAAGCTATGGATTTGGCGGGAGGGGAAGCGGTAGGCCTGGTCGATGGGCCAGGGCCATTTGAGGTGGAGGCCGGGTTCGAGGACGCTACGGCTGGCGACGGGGTGGCCGAAGCGTTCGAGCAGGGCTTGTTCATTGGGTTCGACGATGACGACGGTAGTGGAGAGGAAGAGGGCGCCGAGCTGGAGCAGGATGATCCAGGAGAGGGCTTTTTCGAGGAATTTATAGAACCAGGTTTCGGAGACCTTGAAGCCGAACTGGTAGTCGAGGGCTTGGGCGGCGGTGCTGATGAGGCCGGCGGGTTGGCCGAGGAGGCCGATCAGGCGTGATTCGTAGAGGACGCGGGCGGCTTGGCCATGGACGCGGGGGCGGTAGATTTCCATGACCAGGTTGATGAGAGTCTCGATGGAGACGAGGCCGAGGAGGACGAGGAAAGTGTAGGAGGCGTAGAGGTCGATTTTCGGGGCATTGAACCAGAGGGCGGCCTCGACGGAGGCGGAGATGAAGCAGGCGACCGAGCCGAGCATGAGGTAGCCGGCGCTGGGGCGCAGGAGGCGTTGGTTTTCGAGTCGGGCGATGCCTCCGGCGTATTTGCCGAGGAGGAAGAGGACGAGGGCGAAGAGCGCATAGATGGCCATGGATACGGCGGCCTGGCTGGTTCCGGGCAGGGGTGCATTGGGCAGGTATTTCCAGCCATAATAAATGACAGTGCCCTGGAGGCTGAGGAGGAGGATGGCGAACGCGGGGATGAGGAATTTTTCGAACTGTTCGCGGGAGCGTTTAGCGGGGAAGGAGTCATCGCCGCTGAAGAGGCCGGAGTCGCCCTTGGCTTTTTTGAGTTCATTGAACTCGATGGATTCCTGGCGCTCGCGTTCCTCGAGACGCATTTGGAAGTAGCTGAAGCCGGCGACGAGGAAGCCGACGCCGAGGAGGAAGCTGGTGAGGAGGCCGGCGGTGAGGCCGGCGAACCTGGCGAGGGCGAAGCTGAGGGCAGCGATGACCAGCAGCATCAACCAGTTGATGGCTCCGATACGTTGGTGGTTTTGTTCCATGGAAAATCAGCTTAATTCACGGTCTTCAAACAGGAGTAGTGCCAGTGCCAGAGTGGCGCCGAGGTAACCTAGCAGGTAGGTGAAAGCTTTGCCGACGTAGCTCCAGGGGATGCTATTGGGGCGGATTGTGCCGTCGGGGAGGGTGGTTGAGGTGCCGGGTTTTCCTTCGAGGACATCGGCCAGCCAGAACAACTGCCAATTGGGGATGACACTGTAGAGGGCGGTGCCCCACCAGGTGGCTCCGAGGCCGGCCTGGCGCATGGATTGTTGGTCTTCGGTGGTGACGAGGGCGGCTTCCTTGGGGTCGATGCGGCCGTCGCCATTGGCGTCGTAGCGTTCCCGTGCGGTTCGCAGCCATTGGCGTTGTTCGGGGGAGCGGTTGTCTTCGAGGGCGGCCTGCTCGAGGTTGACCCGGCTCCAGACCGGGACGGAGTATTGGCCGAAGAGGTAATCGCTCATGAGGCCGAGCAGGAAGATTCCGGTGCAGATGGCGAGTGTGGGGATCATTTCGAACCGGGTGGAGCAGGCGAGGGCTATGCCTGCGAGGATCCAGAGCGCGAAGAGGATGAGGATTCCTGCGGGGATGAGGCGCCAATCGATTTCGAAGACCTCGTTATATCCGAGGTGTTGAGGTGCGGCGTAGATGGTGATGATGGTGGCGAGGGTGATGCTGGCGACGACGGCGAAGACGGCATCGGCGACGAACGGGCGTCGGAGGAAGAAGTTGGTGAAGCCTGCGATACCGTAGCCGAGGATGAGGCAGCCGAAGAAGATTGCGAGTGCGGGCGTATCGGTTTCTCCGTAGGCATCGAAGGCCATTCGGCTGGCGACGAGGGCGCCGAGCAGGTTGACGTAAGTGAGGAGAGTGAGGGCGGCGGCGAGGCCGCAATATTTTGCTAGAAGGAAGGGGGCGCGGCCGATGGGTTTCGAGAGGACTGCGAGAGCGGTGCCTTGGCGGAGTTCTCGGGCGACGGAGGCGGAGGCACTGAGCACGGCTCCGAAGAGGCCGGAGAGCAGAGTGATGGCGAGTGTGCCGTCCTTGACGAGTTTGGGGTCATCGCCGAATCCGAAGTAGGGCACGGCTGCGATGAATACCGAGAAGCTGGCGGAGGTGGTCAACAGCAGCAGGAAGACCGGCTGCCGGACCAACTCCATAAAGGTATTCTTAGCTATGGCAACAAATTGCCTCATGACGCGTCGAAAGTCGCTTACGATACGGAGAATGCTGATGATTGCAAACGCTTAACCATGGCTGGGGCGAAACGCTTAACGGATTCGGGGTTCTGTGGCTACTGTGCGTTTGGCGGCACAGACAGTGTGTATGGGGGGATTAGGAAAGTGGAGGGGAGGTGGATGCCAATTTTCGGGCGAGCTGGATGGCGGTGACCATACTGGAAGCGTTGGCGAGGTTTTTGCCGGCGATATCGTAGGCGGGGCCGTGGTCCGGGGAGGTTCTGGGGAAGGGGAGTCCGACCGTCCAGTTCACGCCGGAGTCGAAGGCGACGGTTTTGAGTGGGGCTAGGCCTTGGTCATGGAACATGGCGACCACGACGTCGTAATGGCCTTGGAGGGCGGCGTGGAAGGCGGTATCGCCAGAGATGGGTCCTATAACGTTATAGTTTGACTGTTTAAGATGTTTGATCGTGGGTTGGATGGTGGTGATTTCTTCTGTGCCCATGTGGCCTCCTTCCCCGGCGTGTGGGTTAAGGCCGCAGACGGCGATTCTGGCTTGGGGGAGATTGAGGAGCGTGCAGGCCTGGTGCGCGCGTTGGACTGCGTTTTCTATACTTTCCGGGGTGATGGCGCGGGGGATTTTTGCGATGGGGAGGTGGGTAGTGACGAGCATGACGCGGAGCCAGCGTTGCTGGTGGTCTTGTCCGAGCAGCATCATGCCTGTGCGGGGGTTGCCGGCGAGTTGGGTTAAGTATTCCGTTTGGCCGACGAAGGCGGTTCCTGTGCGGATGATGGATTCTTTGGAGAGCGGGGCAGTGATCATGCCGTCGAGCTGGTGTTGCAGGCAGAGCTGAGCGGTGGCGGTGAGCCAGCTGAGGGCGGCTTGGGCAGCGAGCGGCTGATTGGGGTTGATGGGGTGGGGGATTTTGATGTTTTCGGGGTTATGGAATTGGATTTGGGTTTGGAGGCGGGAGCCTGGTGGTGGGAGTTTTAGTTGGGAGGCTTGATGGTGGAGCCAGTCGGGGTCGCAAGTGAGGGTGAAGCGCAGGTAAGGGTCTGGGGGGATGGCTGCGAGCGCTTTGAGGGTGATTTCGGCACCGATGCCAGTGGGGTCGCCGAGGGAGATGCCGAGGTGGACGGGCTGCTTCGGCGGGGCAGAGGGGGGCATGTGGGTTGGGGTGCGCGGGGTTGGGGGCGCGTTTAGTTCATGGGGAAGAGGCGGACGAACGTTTTATCGCGCAGGCGGTCGATCCATTTTTCCCTGAGTTTGGCGCGTTCATTTTGGCTGATGATGGCTTCGATTTCGTCGCGGGCTTCGATGAGGGGGCGCGTACGGGCTTCCTGTTTTTCTGTGACGAGCATGATGTAGCAACCTTCCTCGCATTCGAGGGGGTCGCTGGGTTGTTCGGGGGTGAGGCTGAAAGCGTAGCTTTGCAGGTCTTCGCGGAGGTCAGCGCTGCCGCGTTCGATCCAGCCGCGTTCACCGCCGTCGCGGCGTCTGGGGTCGTCGGAGTAGAGCGAGGCTACTTCGGGGAAGCTGGCGCCTTGCTGGAGTTGTTGGGCCACATCGCGGGCGAGTTGTTTTGTGGCGTCGGAGTTGCGATCGACCTTATTCCAGAGGGAGATCATGCTGAGTTTGACGCGGTCCTTGACTTGGAAGTCCTCGAGGTGTTCCTGGTAGTATTTTTCGATTTTGTAGGGGGAGATGAGGATGGCGGAGGAGATATTCTTGGCGGTCATGGCCTCGACGATGAAGCGTTCCCGGACCCTTTGCTTGAAGGTTTCGTAGGTGGTGTTTTCGGCTTGGAGAGTTCGCATGAGGCGAACGCGGTCGCCGTATTGTTCCCGTATGCGATCCTTGATTTGTTCCTCGACGATGTTTTCGGGCAGCTGGTAGCCGGCGGTATTGAACTCTGCGATGATGAGGTGGGTTGCGATGTGGCCGATGAGGGCTGCCTGACGGAGGCGGCTGAGTTCCTGGTCGTAGTCGCGCTGACTATTCCCGAAGCGGAGCCGGGCGACTTCCAAGTCGTTGGGGCGGACGGCGAGGTCTACGTCCTGGAAAGTGATGACCTTATCGCCGACGATGGCGGCGAAGCCATTGATGATACGCTGGGCGGCCAGGGCGGGTTGGCTGGCCGTGAGGGTCAGCAGGAGGCCCAGGAGGAGGATGGCACGCTGCGGATGCATGGGTGGAGAGGCTAGGAACCCGTGGGCTTGAGGTCAAGCGGACTACCTGTGTGGGGCTAGGGGTTGGCGTTGAGCGTTTGCGTGGTGGCTTCAAGGGAGGGGACATCGCCGATGTTCAGGATTTCGGCGTCTTTATCGATGCGTTTCATGAAGCCGGAGAGGGCTTTACCGGGGCCGAGTTCGATGAAGCGGGTGAAGCCTTGGTCGAGGAGGTGGCGGATGCTGTCTTCCCAGCGGACGGGTGAGGTGACTTGTTGGACGAGGGATTGTCGGATTGTGTCTGCGGTATTGTGGGGTTGGGCGGTTACGTTGGCGATGACTGGGGTTGTGGGGTCGTTAAGCGTGACGGACTGGATCGTCTGCTGGAGTTTTTCCTGGGCGGACGTCATGAGTGGGGAGTGGTAGGCGCCGGCGACGGGGAGGGGGACGGCCTTGCGTGCGCCGGCGGCTTTGGCGAGTTGGCAGGCGCGTTCGATGGCGTCATTGGGTCCGGAGATGACGAGTTGGCCGGGGCAATTGAGGTTGGCGAGGTAGGCACCGGCTTCTTCGCAGGCTTTGCGGGTAGCGGTTTCGTCGAGGCCAATGACGGCGGCTATGCCGCCTTGGGTCGTGTTGCAGGCTTCCTGCATGAATGTCCCGCGGGCGCGTACGAGCTGGAGTCCATCGAGGAAGCTGAGGGACTGGGCGGCGGCGAGGGCGGTAAATTCTCCGAGGGAGAGACCTGCGGTGGCTTGGAACTGGAGGTTGGGGTTGTGTTCCTGGAGGAGTTGGAAGGCGATCCAGCCGACGAGGTAGATGGCGGGCTGGGCGTGTTCGGTTTGGGTGAGTTTATCGTCCGGGCCTTCGAAGCAGATTTGGCTTAGCGGGTAGCCCAGGGCGTTATTGGCTTGATCGAAGAGGGTTTGGGCGGAGGGGAAGGATTGGACCAGGTCGCGGCCCATGCCGACGAATTGGGCGCCTTGTCCGGCGAAAAGCAGAGCGGTTTTCTTCATTTGCTGGGCGGGAGTGAAGCATGGGATCGAACAGATTTCGACCCTGTAATTTTTGGGGACCGATTCTTTAGAGTCCCGCGGTGCGGCGGAGGGGGCGGGGTTGGTCGAGGTATTCGTAATCGACCGAGAGGAGGTGGAGGGAGGCGCCTTCGGCGAGGGCTTCTTCGTGGGCGATCTGGAGCCATTGGAGGGCGTAGTCACCGAAGGCCGAGTCGAAGGCATCCTGATGTGGGTTGGAGAGCAGCTGGGTGAGGTTGCTGGTACGGACGAGGGAGCCAAGGGGAAGCCAGCCGTTGTGAGGGAGCATGGCGAGGGCGGCGGTTTGGGCTGCCTTGGCGTTACCGGCTGGCAGCACCACGGAGATGACGGCGTGTTCCTTGAGCCCCGGGGCTATAGGGGTCGCCGTAAGGGGGCGCGCGTCGATTAATACTCTGTACACTGAGTTGGCCAAGCGAGATTGTCTAGTTACACAGTCAGCTGGAGCTTGTCGATCGTCAATGCGGTCTTGGGCTGAGGGGAAGATTGCTTACGGAGCATGTGGGGTGGGGTTGTCGGGTCGATCAGGGTTGGGGCAACGGAAGAGCGTGGGGCGGCGGTCTTCGGGGTATCGGCTGCGGGGCTGATCATTGTTATCAGTGACGAGCCAGATATGGTTTTGATCGACGGCGAGGCCTTCCATGATACCGACGAGGGGGATGCTGGTGCGGTAGCGCCATTCGGGGTTGTCTTCGAAGCTGGAGAAGTGGAATTCGGCTTCCACGCTTTGGTTCTTGGGATTGACCTTCAGCACGGTGCGGCTTTCGCGGCAGAGGACATAGAGTCGGTCATTGTGCCATGAGAGGTCGGAGTAGTGGACGTCCCATGGCATGGCGCGGGTGGTTCGGACTTCGAAGCTTTGGGTGATCTTGAGCGTCTTGAGGTCGACCTCCACGATCCGGCCTTGTTCCCTTTCATTGGCGACGTAGAGGTGGTTGTTACCGATGGCGAGTCCTTCGAACCCGGAGTTGTCGCCTTTCGAGGTGAAGTAATTTTTGACGGGGGACCAATTGATGGGGAGGCGTTCCACGCGATGGCTGGCGGGGTCCCAGCGTAGGATCCAGCGTTTGGATTCTTCGCAGAAGTAGATGCGGTTGAGGTTATCGATGGCGAGGCCTTCGGCGTCGTAGCGGTTCTTTTTGGAGGGGGCGGCACGGTGGAGCTGGCTGGAGGTAAAGGCTTGGGGGAGGAGTTTTAGAGTGGCGGGTTTTTTTGGGGGGGGGCACATTATTGGGTGTGCTCAGGGCACGACTTTTTTTTGGGGGGGGGAGGATGATTTCGAAGATCTCGGGGCCGCGATCGCTGAGGGTGAGGAGTTTTCCGTCGGGTGCGAGGAGGAGACCTGAGGCTTCGAAGGGTTGGAGGTTGGGGAGGTTTATTTGCAAGGTGGCGTCTGGCTGCAGTTGGTGGATGGAGGGGGGGGAGGCGGCGGTGAGTTGAGGGGTGAGGACTAGTAGGAGGAGGAGAGGGAGCAGGTGGCGGGCGGGCATGGCGGTGGCGGTGTTGGTTGTGGTGTTTGCTAAGGTCTTGATGCGCTGAGGGTGCCCCGCTACTTTTGTCAGAACGTCCCATCTTGGTGAAGGGGACTCAAGCAATCAAAGCCGGGTATGGCCTACTATTATTTAGCCTGCGATTTCGGAGCGGAGAGTGGTCGAGTGATTTTGGGTGAGCTCGATCGCGGTCAGTTGAAGCTCAACGAAATTCACCGTTTTGCGAATGTTCCGGTTCAGGACGGAGCATCCCTGGTGTGGAATGTGCCGCATTTGTTCCAGGAGATGGTGAAGGGGATTCACAAGGCATCGAAGCTTGGGGACGACATCTCGGGGGTGAGTTGTGATTCCTGGGGGGTGGACTACATGCTTTTTGAGCGGGACGGTTCCTTGATTACGCCATCGTATCATTATCGGGATCGGCGGTGTGATGCGGGGATGAATTCTATTTTGGGGAAAGTGGCTTGGGAGAACATCTATGCTGAGACGGGCATACAGAAGATGGCGTTGAACACGCTGTTTCAGCTCGGTGCGGAAACTTCGAAGCGGCTGAAGCGGGCGCATTCCTTGATGGGTATTGGGGATGGGTTCAACTTTCTGCTTTCCGGGGTAGCGCGGAGTGAGGTGTCGATGGCGAGCACGATGCAGTTGTATAACCCGGTGAGGCGTGACTGGTCGGGTTCATTGCTGCGGGCGGCGGGGCTTTCGGTGGAGCAGTTACCTCCGTTGGTTCCATCTGGTACAGTGTTGGGGCCATTACGGGAGGACATTGCCGGGCAGACGGATTTAGTTGGGACGCGGGTTGTGGCTTCTTGTTCCCATGACACTGCGGCGGCGGTGGCGGCGGTTCCGGCTACAGGTGGGAACTGGGCGTATTTGAGTTCGGGGACATGGTCCTTGATGGGGATGGAGTTGGAGCAGCCCTTGATCAACAACGTGGCACGGGATTTGAACTTCACCAATGAGATTGGGGTTGGGCATTCGGTTCGGTTTTTGAAGAACATTGTCGGGTTATGGATTGTGCAGGAGTGTCGGCGTTACTGGGCTGAGCGCAACCAGGAGATGGACTATGAGGTTTTGACGCATCTGGCATCGGCATCGCAGCCGTTCATGGCCTTGATCAACCCGACCGACCCGCGGTTTTTGAGTCCGGGAGAGATGCCGGAGAAGATTGCGGCGTTTTGTCGGGAGACGGGGCAACCGGTTCCGAAGAAGCCCGGCCAGTTCATCCGGTGTGCCTTGGAGAGTCTGGCCTTGTATTACCGGTGGACGTTGAAGTCGATGGAGGGTTTGACGGGTCGCAGGTTTGACCGGTTACACATTGTGGGTGGTGGGACAAAGAACAGTTTGTTGAATCATTTTACGGCGAACGCGCTGCAATTGCCGGTGGTGGTGGGGCCGGTGGAGGCGACAGCTGCGGGTAACATTCTGGTTCAGGCGATGGCCTTGGGGCATGTGGGTTCGCTGGCGGAGGCGAGGGAGATCATGGCACGTTCAGTACAGCTGGAGACGATTCGGCCTCAGCCTGTATCGTGGTCGGATGCAGTGGAGCGGATGGAGCAGTTTCTGGGGGGTGACTGAGGTGGTACAGGGGTGTCTGCAGGAGGCTGTTGTTTGCAGGTGGAGCGGCTGATCACGACTTGAGCTTGGATCTGACACTTTTTGTTTCGGGGTTGCTTGCCATTGTCTGGGGTGGGGGATGGTTTGTGGCTGCGAGTGTCCGGTTGGCGGAGATACTGCGGATGCCGAGGGTGGTGGTGGGGTCGACGTTGGTGAGCCTAGCTACGACGACCCCTGAGATGGCGGTATCCGTATTTTCCGGGTTATTGGGGAGTCCGGGGCTGGCGGTGGGGAATGCGGTTGGGGCTGCGGTTTGCAATCTGCTTTTGATTTTGGGAGTGATGGCAGTGGTTGGGGCGGTGCGGATTCCACTGCGCCATTTGGCCTTTCCGTTTGGGGTGATGCTGGGGTTGGGTTTCTTGTTGTTTTTATGGACGTGGGATTTGCGGTTAGGGCCGCGGGCGGGGTGGGCCTTATTTACGATGGGGCTGGTGTATTTCGGCGTGGTTTTTTTTTGGCATT
>JBMTVN010000037.1:0-21143 GCA_049451415.1 Limisphaerales bacterium
TGGAGGCCAAGTGTACAGCGAGGTTGTATTCTTTGAGACGGCCGAGTCGCTGAAGAATTTCAAGGAAGGCAACTTTGAGTTTAGTGCTCAGGTGAGCGCGGTGGCTGCTGCAGAGGGCGCGTCGGCGAATGCGAAGTATAAGCAGGGTGTTCTGGTATTTACCCTGGCCCGGGGCGGATTGATGTATGAGGCCAGCGTTGGTGGGCAGAAATTCAGCTACGAGTCATACGAGTAAGGGGTGCTATGCGAAATCGTTCCTTTGATTTCTTCGCGCTATTGGGGCTGGGGCTTGCGGTGTGCATCGGCGCTGGGTGCACGACCGTTTCTGAGACCGGGCGACGTCAATTGATCCTGTTATCGCCCGAGCAGGAGAGTTCACTGGGGGCCACCAGTTTTTCTCAGATGAAGGGGGAGCAGAAGATCAGTTCTGATGCCGCTGCCAATTCGTTGGTGCAGCGGGTTGGAGAGCGGATTTCGGCGGTGGCGCCTTTGCCCAATGCGGCTTGGGAGTTTGTGGTGTTTGACAGTCCTGAAGCCAACGCCTTTTGTTTGCCTGGGGGCAAGGTGGGGGTTTATTCGGGCATTCTTCAAGTGACGCAGACGGAGGCTGGCTTGGCTGCCGTGATGGGTCACGAGGTGGCGCATGCGGTGGCGAGGCATGGGGCTGAACGGATGAGTGAGGCGATGCTCATGCAACTGGGGGGTGCTGCGGTGGAGTTGGGGATGCAGCAGACGGAGCTGGATCCTGCGTGGCAGACGGCGGCGGTATCGGCCTACGGATTGGGGGCTTCAGTGGGGCGGGCCTTGCCGCACAGTCGGAAGCAGGAATCCGAGGCTGACTTTATGGGTTTGTTGTATATGGCTCGGGCGGGGTATGACCCCGAGGAGGCCATCCGGTTCTGGGAGCGGTTCAAGGCTTTTAACGAGGCCGAGGGAGGGAGCGGGACTCCGTGGTTTTTGAGGACGCATCCACTGGATGACACGCGTATTCAGCAATTGCGCGAATGGTTGCCTCAGGCTCGGAGTGAGTATCGTCCGGCTGGGCGCTGAGGGGTTTATGGTTTTGGGAATTGAGTTTTGGGGATAGGTTTCAGCCATGCTTGAGCGATACATCGAGAAAGTCAGTGGGGGCGGGGTTGTTTCGGATGGTGAGGTGGCTGAATTGGTTGAACTGTTGACTCGCGAGGACATTGAGGCGGGGAGCAAGGCAGCGTTTCTGACTGCGTTGGCGCAGCGGGGGGAGCGTTCAGAGGAGATTGCGGCTTTTGCTTCGGCGTTGCGGGAGTTGGCCGTTAGGCCTGTGGTGTCTGACCGGGTTCTTGAGGCTGGGGTATTGGACATTGTTGGGACTGGTGGGGATCGTTTGAACACCTTCAATATTTCCAGTACTGCGGCGTTGCTGGTCTCTGCTGCGGGGGTTGCGGTAGCCAAGCATGGGAACCGGGCAATTACCTCCAAGTCGGGGAGTGCGGATGTATTGGAGGCCCTGGGTATTCGGATTGAGCTGGAGCCGGCGGAGGTTGGGGAGTGGCTGGAGAGGTATGGTTTTGCCTTTCTTTTTGCTCCGCGCTTTCATCCGGCGTTCAAGCACATAGCGCCGGCTCGACGGCTTTGTGCAGAAGCGGGGCAACGGACCTTGTTCAACTTTCTGGGGCCATTACTGAACCCCGTCCGACCGTCGTCGCAGCTGATGGGAGTTTCCAGTACTGCACTATGCGAGCCCTTGGCGAAGGTGTTGCAGGCTCTGGGGGTACGGCGGGGAATGGTGGTTTGCGGTAATGTTCCCTTATCCGCGGGTGGGCCTGAACCTTCCGGGGCGGTGGTGGACGAGCTTTCGACCCTGGGTAGTACCCAGGTTGCTGAGTTTTATCAGGAGAAGGGGTTTTCCGTATCGAGCCTTGAGCCTGAGTTGTTTCCTTTGCAGCGGGCTACGCTGGCTGATTTGCGAGGGGGGGATCGAGAATTCAACGCTGAGTTGACCCGCCGCATTTTGGGTGGCCAGGAGCGAGGTCCTTGTCGGGATTGTGTTTTGTTGAACGCGGGTGCGGCTTTGTTTGTTGCGGGTGTGGTGGACAGTGTTGCGGCGGGGTGGGACAAGGCCATGGAGACGATTGATTCGGGGGTGGCGATGAGGCATTTGGGTATTCTGGTTGAGGCTTCGAGGTAGTGTCATCGTAGGCTGGCGTGAGAGGGGCGGGAACCTGGGGGATTGGAGGTCCGATAAATTCTGCAACCCTTGAGGGGGCTGGCGTGTTTTGGTGTTGATGCCTTTGCTGGTGGACAGAGCTTGGGCACGCATTGGAACGAGCGATGACGCACTACTTCATTATTGGAGCTGACGGGCGGGAGTATGGTCCTGCCAGCGAGGAGGAGATCCGATTGTGGGTTCGCGAGAGGCGGGCTGGGGGGCGCACGCAGGTGCGGAGGGAGGGGGAGTCTGCCTGGCGCCCTCTGGCTGAATTCAGCGAGCTGGCGAGCGCATTGGATCCCTCCGGCTCCGATTCAAGGAGGGAGGAGTCGGTTCCTCCACCGATGCCGGGGGAGGGGGAAGCGATTGCCTTGGAGGTGTTTCGTCGGGATCCGGTTTTAAACATTGGAGAAGCGTTTGCCCGCGGGTGGGATCTTTTGGTGGAGCACTGGGTGGTAGTGGGGGTGGCGACTGCCTTGGGGGGGCTGTTGCTGTTCGGGGGGGGAGCGATCCCGGTTGTTGGCATTGCGGCGGCGTTTTGCATGTTATTCATGGTGTTGGGAGGGGTAGAGCTGGCGATATTGAGGTTACTGCGGGGCGAGCGAGTGGATATTGGGGTGGCGTTTGTGGGGTTCTCGCCTCCTTTGGTCCTGCCACTTTTTCTATCGGGCGTGGGTGGTTGGGGTGTGGGGCCGCTGGGGGTGTTGCTCTGCATAGTGCCGGGAGTGTACCTGGGGGTTTGCTGGCTGGTGTACACGCCATTATTGATTGCCGACCGCCGCTTGGATTTCTGGCAGGCGCTCGAATGCAGTCGTCGGGTGGTGACACGGTATTGGTGGCCGAATCTGGGGCTCTTTTTCCTGGTGCATCTGGTTGTGGCTGCGGGCCTTTTGGCTTGCGGTGTTGGGGTTTTGGTTGCCTTGCCTCTGGCATTGGCTGCGATGGTGGTGGCTTATGAGGAGACGTTTGGCAGTTTAGGGGATGAGTCGATCCACGAGGGGGAGCCGGGGCTGGGTGATGGGGGGGCAGGAGGTGGGAACGTGGTGGGGGAAGAGCCGCCGGTTGTTGAGGTGGGGGAGGCAGAGGCCGGGTTAGTGGTTAGGGATGCAGTGGGGCCTGTGGCCGATGGATCCGGGGAGGAGACGGTAGTGGGGAGTCAGGAAAGACCGGATGAGGAGCGGCAAGCGGTCGCGGATTTGAGTGAACTGCCGAAGACACCGAAGAGGCGTTCCAGGGCAGCAGCGTCGAGGAAGCGCGTGTCAAAGAAGGGGGATGGGATGATGCATGAAGGCGGGGGTGTGGACCCGGGACGCAAGTCGGGCAGGCGTGCGAAGCGCGAGTCAGGAGATGGGAGCGGCGCAGAAGGATGAGTTGATGCGGAGATTGGGGGGCTTGACTCCGGAAAATGCAGCAACGAGGGTGGTGACATGATCGCCTACAGCATCATTGGAGGTGACAGGAAAGAGTATGGACCGGTGGATGGGGAACAGGTGCGCCGCTGGTTCACGGAGGGGCGTGCCAATGGTGCCACATTGATACGGAGTGGTGAGGGAGCATGGAGGCCGTTATCCGAGCATTCTGATTTCAAGGATCTCTTTTGTAGTGCGCCGCCGCCTTTGGGGGAGACGGGTGCGGCAGCGATTCCCTGGGCTCAGCCTACGAGCATGGTGGAGCTGGAGAGTAGGGCTGAGGCGAAGGGGGCGGTGCTGGGGCCGGCGGCAGCCCTGATTATTCTGGCGTTGATAGACGGTATCCTGGCGGTATTGCAGCTCATTAGTGGTTTAGTTGGGGGGGTGGCTGGATGGATGGGAATAGGGCCGGCGGGTATTCAGTTTGGTCCTGGGGAGCTGCATATGGAAGAGATTACCGAGTGGATGGCGGGGCCGGTTGGGCTTGCGGGGAGTGTGATCAGTCTGATCTTGAGCGGCGTTATCCTGGTGGGAGGACTTCGGATGTTGGGTTTGCGGAACTATGGTTTTTGCGTGGTGGTCTCGATATTGGCGGTGATTCCCTGCACGACTCCGTGTTGTTGTTTTGGTATGGCTGCTGGTATTTGGTCTTTGATTGTATTATTCCGGCCGGAGGTGAAAGCGGCGTTCATGTGACATGGAAGGTCTGGAGATGTCTAACAGCGGAAAGGCGGTTGCACCTCCCTTATTGCGGGGGGGTGGTGAGCCTGGCAGGGCGGCCAGGCGCGGGATTTCACGCTGGTGGGTTTGGAGCTCTATCGTGGGTATGCTGCTGGTTTTGGGGATTCTGTATGCTTTCCCTCCCGGGGATTACGGGTTCTATCCGCAATGTGGTTTGCATGCCTGGACGGGTTTGCATTGTCCAGGTTGTGGGTCCTTACGGGCGGTTCATCACTTGACGCACGGTCGGGTCCTGGCGGCTGCGGGTTCGAACGCGCTTCTGGTTTTTGGTCTTGGAGCATTTGCTGGCGTTTTGGTGGCAGCACGGCATCGTTGCCGCACAGGACGTAGGTGCGCTGGGGTGGATGGAGGGGGGGCATCGGTTTCAGTGGAGTTGGAGGCCGATGGTTGTGTCTGGGTTGTGTTGTGGCGGTGATTTTCGGCGTTTTGAGGAATTTGCCGTGGGCACCCTTTAGTTATTTGGCTCCATGAAAGCGCGAGGACAGTCCGGGCTGCAGAAGGCGGGTATGGACGCAGCATGGACACAGTTGTTGACGAACCTACTGGTGTTGCCCGGGGCGGGTTCCCTGATGGGAGGGCGTCGGTCGGGTTATTTCCAGATCTTGTTGGCTTCGGTCGGGGCGGTTCTCTCGGTGATGTTCATGGTGGGCTGGGGGCGGGAATGGTTGCGCGCGGGGCATTTTGTGGTCCCATCGCGGGAGTATTTATTGCAGGGGCTGCTAGGTGTTGGGCTGTTTTTGGCCTCGTGGGTATGGTCATTACTGACTGGCTACAGGTTGGTCAAGGAGGCGCGAGCGAGGTTGAAAGAGGAGGGGGTGGAGGAACTGACCGCGTAAGCAGGAGGCCTGTGGTTTTAAGTTAAACCCTCACACTATTCGGTGTTTGCATTAGGTTTACTTTTGCCTAAGCTACGCCATCGCTTCGTAGCAAATGATGAGTTCGTCCAGCCTCAAACCTGGCGAGCCAGCCTTGCAGTCAGAGCTGGCTACTTTTTGTCTTCCTTCCTCGCATCGCGACGGCAACCAGCGTTTGGCGTGGGTTAATTCCGTTTGTTTGACGTATTTGATCATTGGTTTTGTGGGTCTGAAGCCGCCTGAGCCGGTGGTTCGGACGATTATTCCGATGGAGGAGCCGATAGTGGCCGTGCTGGAGCCGCCAGTGACCCCTCCTCCCACAGCGGAGACTGAGGCAGAGGATGAGCAAGACGGAGAATGTCCGGGTCGACTTGCCCAAGGCGTCGCAGGCGAAGTCCGATTTTCAGCCGGGTATGATCAACATCGCGGTGGACAAGGCGGGGAAGATGTATTTTGAGAAGGAGCTGATTAATCCTTCGGAGCTGACCTTGATTATCTCGAATCGTTTTCGTTTTGAGACCAATACACCGGTCACGATCAGCGGCGACTTGGAGACGGAGCATGGCTCGATGGTCGATGTGTATGAGCTGGTGCGTTCGGTGGGTGTGCAGAAAGTATCCTTTTGTGTGACGCCCGGGCAGGCTGAGGAAGGTTCTCAGGGGGGCAGCCGTGAAGATTCGGTCTCCTTTGCCGCACAAGAAGACGCGGATAGAGATTATTCCGTTGATTGATATCATGTTCTTCCTGCTGGCCTCTTTCATGGTGGTGAGTTTGCAGACGCAGAAAGTGCAGACCGTGAGGGCGAATCTGACTACGGCCACGATGGCGAGGTCGGAGGCCAAGCCTGACATGGTGAACTTGTCGGTGGATCGGTATGGTCGGGGGAGTGTGGATGGTGAGGGGGCAGTGACCTTTCCCGAGTTGTATACGACCTTGACCGACCGGCTGGCGATGAACACGAATCTGCCGGTTTACATTGCGGGCAGCAAGCAGACCTCGCACGGCTCGATGATTTACGTCTTGGATTTTGTGCGGAGGGCCGGGGTGGAAAAGGTAGCCTTTGCTGTGAAGGCCAAGGAGTGAGCGGTCTGGTGGTGACGAGTCGGGCTCATGGGGTGAGGGTGAGGGTGAGGGGGGATTGATTTCTCCAGATCTTCAGAATGATGGGGGACTTGTCCTTTAGGCTTGGGAGAAGGACAGCCAGTGCTTCGAGTGAGGGGGTTGGGGTCTGGTTGACTTCGAGGATTACGTCGTTCTTTCGGATGCGGTCTTGGGTGCGGGGGGACTTATCACTGGTTGCGACCACGAGCAGACCATTGTCGGTGCTGCTGAGTCCGACGGCGGAGAGTTCTGCCGGGGAGGTGAGGCTCTGCAGGGTTATTCCGAGCCAGGAGGCGGTATTGGGGGTTTTATATTCCCTGTCCCAACCGCCGGATTTCAGGGTGGCGGCTTCGAGTGTTCCGGGGAGTGGGGCCTGTCGGGCGATGGACTTGAGGCGGGTGGGGCGGACGCCGAACCGGGAGGTATCGAACGGGACGAAGCCCAGCGTGAGCGCGGGGGAGTTGCTTTGCAGGCCATAGTTACCGTTTGGCGGATCGATGAACAGGGCATCACCGAGCAGGGAATGTGGATCTCCTCCGAAGCGGGGCAGGCCGGCTGCCGGGGAAGTGGCGGCTTGGGGTTTGTGGACGAAATTGAAGTCTACTAGGGAGGGCAGGTCGGTTTTGTCCATGCCTGCGGGGTGGTAGGTATCCTGCCAGATGATGTTGTGTTTGAAGGAGGACTGGCTGTTGGAGTACCAGACATGCGGGCAGAACGACCAGTCGACGATGATATTGTTGGTGACTGTGCGGAAGTAACCTTCACGGAGTTTGATGCCCCCGGCGAGGCAGAGGTTATTGGCGATCAGATAGTTGCTGGAGCCATCATCCAGGTCGATATCCCAACCGTGATCGCAGCGGAAGCGGTTGTTTTGGATGGTTATGGTTTTCTGGCATTCCCATTTGGGCATGTCGGGGTATTGGGAAACCCACTGCTCGGTTATGGTCCGGTCCGGATGCCAGAACCGGTCTCGTCCCCAGCTGTTGAAGGAGCCGTGGTCACCGGTTTCGAGGACCGTATCAAACACGTCATTCCCCTCGATGAGGTGGCCTCCGAAAGAGCCGTCACAGATATTGATGCCGGCGCGCGGGCATTCGTAGATGGAGCAGTGGCGTACAGTGATGGAGTCGGCCATGGCGATATTGACGCCGGCGGTCTGCTTTTCAACCCGGCCGGGTGCGACGATCAGGCAGTCTTCGATGAGGCAGGATACGGGGAAGTCGTTTGATTTCGGCCCGGGGGTTTTGTTGATGGCCTCGAGTGTTTGTGTTTGGTGGTATTCAAACAGTGGTGAGTGGAGGCTACTGGGGCGGCCGACCAGGCTGATGGCGCTGGCGCCGGTGTTATCAAAGTGATTCCGGAGGATGTGGATATTTCGGTTATATCCATCGAGGAAGATTCCGTTGCCGCCGAGTTGATCGAAGGAGCAGTCCTGGATGGAGCAGGATTCTGCATTGCGGAGGTAGCATGCTCCGGAGCGGGCGGTGGTCCAGTCACTACGCAGCAGGGGCTCACGATTCTCCATGAAGGTACGTTTGGCGTGTTGGAAGGTGAATCCTTGGAGGTGGATGTGTTGCACGGGCTGGTTGGGGGATCCTTGGAAGGCGACGAGTTGTGTGAGGTGAGCGGTTTCGATGGTGGCGGAAGGCAGGTCGAGATCGGGGGGAGGGATGAAGTAGAGCGTGGAGGTGGCGGGGTCGTGGAACCATTCTGAAGGGGTATCGAGTTCCTCGAAGATGTTCTCAACGAAGCGATATTCGGCATGTGCACCCATTTGCCGGTTGTTTTGCCATCCGCCGACGAGCTCGAGCGTATTGGACGGGGTTTTCCCGGTGATGAGCCAGTGCATGTCACCCCAGAGAGCGGAGTGCATGGCGTGGAGATAGCCTCCGGAGGGATCTTTCCAGCGGCTGATCCTCTCAGGTGCGGAAGCGTCGGCCGAGTAGCCTTGGAAGTATTGGGAAGCAGGGTCGTAATTCGGGTATCTGGCCATATGCTGGCGGACGCCATTGACGAAGAGTTGGTCGATTTTGAGCGATTTTGGAGTGCTAGCCTGCCACAGGGTCGGGGAGATTTGTTTCCATTCCAGAAGCAGTTTATTTCCTCCGCTGATGATGACGGTGTTGGGATTGCTGGGTTGGAGGGTGACGGGAAAGTATTCGGATCCCGAGTGCTGCGGTTGTAGGACCAAGGTTTCGTCCAAGTAATAAGTACCTGGCAGGAAATACACATTGAGCGGCGCTTTGCCGCGTTTGGGGTGATGTTCCAGAGCCAGCCGGGTGGCTTTCAGGGTTTTGAGGGGCAGCGTTTGGGTTCCGGGGTTGGTGTCATTGCCGTTGGGGGAGAGCCAGATGCTATCGGCCTGGAGAGGTTGAGTGGCAGCGTGGAGCAGGAGCAGGGCGAGGAGCTTGCTGGCGAGGGCTCTGAGGTGGGTGGGGGGCATGGTGGACGTGGTTGTGTGTGAGTGACGGTAATGGTTTCAGAGGGAGTTTCGAAGTCAAATCGGGGGGCGGGTGGATGGCTGTGGCACAATTGGTATGGCGGGTGTGTTCAGTCTGGATGGGGTTCCTGGCGGTTTCCACCGGGACTTTGAAAATGGGGTCTGGTCTTATTCCTTTCGATCGCATACGCGGGACATGTTAATGGAAAATGAACTGACGTGAGTTGTTGTCCCGCAAGGAGATGCGATGTAAAAAAAGTAGTATATCTCGCGATGTAAAAATATGGACATAAGGGATACAAATGGATTTGTCCTTCTTTGCTTCTTCGCAAAATAGGACGACCATGCAACAAAGACAGTTTAGTAAAACGTATATGAAGTAACCATAAAGTGGTGTAAGACTAATCTTAAGCGACAACTCCCTTCAGATCACCCTGGCGCTTGAGTCCGGGGGTAGGGGGGTAGAAACGACGGAGAAGCGTTAGGTGCTATGATGGAAATCCAGAGAACCATCAGATATGAATCGGACCGGGTCAGAGGTTTTGGCAGGGAGGTCATGAGAGTGCCGGGGTGTGAGGAGTTGGAGCATTGCATACAATGCGGCACCTGTTCCGGGGTGTGTCCTCTCAGTATTTACATGGATCACTCGCCGCGCCAGGTGATGGCATTGACGCGGAGCGATTTCAAGAAGGAGGTATTGAGCAGTCATACCATTTGGCTGTGTGCGTCGTGCTATGCGTGCACGGTGGAATGTCCGAAGGAGATCGGGATTACGGACATCATGTATGAGCTGAAGCAGCGGGCGATCCACGAGGGGCATTATCCGAAGCGGTTTCCGATTCCGGTTTTGGCGAGGGAGTTTTCCGAGATGGTGAAGAAGAATGGGCGGATCAGTGAGATGGTATTGGTGATCAAGTTGTTCTTGAAGACGAGCTGGAAGGCGGCCTTGGGGAACTGGCGGATGGCGTTGGATTTGCAGAGGACGGGGAGGTTTTCGTTGAAGAGTGAGAAGATTCGGCAGCGTGAGCAGCTTGCCCGGATGATTGATGCGGTGGACGAGGAGAACTAGGCGATGAAATTCACGTATTTTCCTGGATGTTCCCTTAAGGGGTTGGGGCGGGCGTATGAGGAGTCTTTGTTGCCGGTGATGCGGCATTTGGGGATTGAGTTGGAGGAGTTGGATGACTGGAACTGTTGTGGTGCGACTGCGTATATGGCGGTTGACGAGGCGAAGGCCTTTGTATTGGCGGCGAGGAATCTGGCTTTGGCGGAGGGTCAGGGGTCTCAGGCTTTGATGGCACCGTGCAGCGCCTGTTATTTGGTTTTGAACAAGGCGAAGCACGCGATGGAGGAATCGGAGGTGATGGGGGCACGAGTCCGGAAGGCATTGGCCACCGGTGATTTGACCTATCGTGGGACGACGGCGGTGAGGCATCCGCTGGACATTTTGGTGAACGAAGTGGGTTTGGAGGCGATACGGGCGAAGGTAGTTCGTCCGTTGAAGGGGGTGAAGGTTGCACCTTATTACGGGTGTCAGATCGTGCGGCCGTATTCGACGTTTGATGACCAGTATAATCCGGTGACGATGGACCGGGTTTTGGAGGCCCTTGGTGCGACGGTTGTGAGGTATCCGCTGAAGACCAAATGTTGTGGTGGGAGTTTGACGGGCACGGTCCCGCAGGCGGGTGTTCGGATGGCTTACATTCTGTTGAAGGAGGCGATCAAGCGTGGCGCGGACGTGATTGCGACAGTGTGTCCGTTGTGCCAGTTCAACCTGGACGGGTATCATGCACAGATTGCAGGTCGTTATGAGCCGGTGAGGATACCGACCTTGTATTTCACGCAATTGATGGGGGTGGCGTTTGGTCTGGAGGAGAAGGAGTTGGGTTTGAACCGGGTGATGGTCCCGTTTCGGATGCCGGCATCGGCGACGGTAGCATGAGGTAGAGAACTGAAAGTCCTGAGAGCCATGAGTGGAAAATCAAGAGACGTTCGGGTCGGCTTTTACGTGTGTCATTGCGGGCACAACATTGCGAGCATGGTGGATTGTGCGGCGGTGGCTGAATACGTTGGCACGCTGGAGGGTGTGGTGTTGTCGCGTGACTACAAGTATATGTGTTCGGATCCCGGCCAGGAGTTGATTCAGGCTGACATCAGGGAGCACGGGTTGAACCGGGTTGTAGTGGCTTCTTGTTCTCCGTTGTTGCACGAGCGCACTTTTCGAACCGCGACGGAGAAGGGTGGTTTGAATCCGTTTTATTTCCAGATGGTGAATATTCGGGAGCATGATTCGTGGGTACACACGGACCGTGGGGAGGCGACTGAGAAGGCGAAGGCTTTGGCGCGGGCATCGATCCAGCGTGTTGCGCATCACAAGGCGCTGGACACGAAGCGGGTGGAGATTCATCCGGATGTGCTGGTGGTGGGGGGTGGCATTGCGGGTATTCATGCTGCGCTGACCCTGGCGAATGCGGGAAAGAAGGTTTATCTGGTGGAGCGGGAGGCGAGTATTGGCGGGCACATGGCCAAGTTCGACAAGACCTTTCCGACGCTGGACTGTGCTGCGTGCATTTTGACGCCGAAGATGTCGGAGGTGGGTTCGCATCCCAACATTACCTTGTGGACGTATTCGGAGGTGACCAAGACTGACGGGTATGTGGGGAACTACACCGTCTTGGTGAAGCGGAAGCCGCGATATGTGATTGAGGATGCGTGCGTGGGGTGTTTGGAGTGCATTGACGCGTGTGTGTATAAGACGCCCAAGTTCGAGGATGAGTTCAACGAGGGGTTGGGCAAGCGGAAGCCGGTTTTTATTCCATTCCCGCAGGCTACGCCACAGCGGGTGTTGATTGATCCTGACACCTGTTTGAACCTGAAGACCGGGAAGTGCAAGCAGACCTGTGTCGAGGCGTGTGCGGATCGGAACGCGATTGATTTCACGCAGAAGGAGAAGGTGGAGGAGATCCGTGTGGGGACGATTATTGTCTCGACGGGGTTCAAGACATTTGATGCGAAGCGGATTCCCCAGTATGGGTATGGCACGTTTCCGAACGTGTATACTGCGTTGGAGGTGGAGCGTTTAGTGAATGCATCGGGGCCGACGGCCGGGGAGGTGGTGTTACGGGATGGGAAGAAGCCTGGGGCGATTGGGATCATTCATTGTGTTGGGTCGAGGGACAAGAAGACCAACCGTTGGTGTTCGCGGGTGTGCTGCATGTATTCCATGAAGCTGGCGCATTTGCTGCATGAGCACAGTGGTGCGGAGATCTACAATTTTTACATCGACATCCGGACGCCTGGAAAGGGGTATGAGGAATTCTATGACAAGCTGTTGGAGGAGGGGGTTCATTTCATTCGGGGGCGGGTTGGTGAGGTGACCGACTGGGCGATGACGAAGGAGGAGGAGGGCAAGCTGGTGATCCGGGTTGAGGACACGTTGGCGGGGATGGTGCGGCGTATTCCGGTGGACATGGTGGTGTTATCGACCGGGTTACAGCCGCAATCGGACGCGCAGGATGTGCGGCGGATGTTCAACATGAGTTGTGGCGGGGAGGGGTTTTTCCTGGAGCGGCATCCGAAGCTGGCACCGGTGAACACGTTCAATGACGGGATTTTTATTGCCGGGTGTTGTCAGGGGCCGCGGGACATACCGGACACCGTGGCGCAGGCGGGGGCAGCGGCGGCGGAAGCGATGGCGTTGATTGACCGCGGTTATGTGGAGCAGGAGCCCAACACGGCGACGGTCAACGCGGAGGAGTGCAGCGGTTGCAAGTCGTGCATTCCCTTGTGCCCGTATACAGCGATTACCTTTGATGAGGAAGGCAAGGTAGCGGTGATCAACGAGGCGTTGTGCAAGGGGTGTGGAACGTGTGTGGCGTCGTGTCCATCGGGCTCGATTTTGCAGAACCTTTTTGAGGATGACGAGGTGTTCAGTGAGATTGACGGAGTCTTGGCTTATGACAACTGATTGGAAACCGCGCATTGTGGCATTTTTCTGCAACTGGTGCACGTATACGGCTGCGGATTTGGCGGGTGTTTCGCGGCTGAAGTATGCGGCGAACATCCGGGTGATTCGCTTGATGTGTTCGGGGCGGGTGGATCCCCAGTTTATCCTGGAGGCATTGAAGCGGGGTGCGGACGGGGTATTGGTGGGGGGGTGTCATCCGGGCGACTGTCATTATGTGGAGGGGAATTACAAGATGCTGAGGAGGTTTGAGTTGTTGCAGAGGATGCTGGGGGACATGGGTATTGAGCGGGAGCGGGTGAGGCTTGAGTGGATCTCGGCGGCGGAGGGGGAGAAGGTGAAGGCGGTGGTGAACCAGATGACGCAGCAACTGATGAAGCTGGGGCCGCTGGGTTTACCCGGGCGCATGGAGGCGTGGGATGAAGAGATGCGGTGTTTTGAGGAGACGGTGCGGGAGCTTGAGCAGGAGGCGACGGAGGACAAACAGGAGGTGACGCATGTCTAAGCCGAAGATTGGCATTTACTGGTGTGCTTCATGTGGTGGTTGTGAAGAGACCGTGGTGGATTTGGCGGAGGACATTCTGGGGGTGTTGGAGGCGGTGGACATTGTGTTGTGGCCGGTGGCGATGGACTTCAAGTATTCCGACGTGCATGCCATGGCGGACAAGTCCTTGTATGCGGTCTTGTTGAATGGGGCTATACGGTCGACTGAGCAGGAGGAGATGGCGAGGTTGTTGCGGCGGAGGGCGCAGTATTTGATTGCGTATGGTTCGTGTGCGGTGACCGGGGGGATACCGGGGTTGGCGAACCAGTTTCCGAGGGAGCAGATTCTGCGTTACGTCTATGAGGAGACGCCGACGACCGTGAACGAGGGGAGGGTGCGTCCTCAGACCACGTTTTCCGAGAATGGCCGGGAGGTGCATTTGCCTGAGTTATGGAACGTAGTCCGGACCTTGGACCAGGTTGTCGACGTGGATTTCTATATTCCGGGGTGTCCTCCCACTCCGAACATCACCAAGGAGGCATTGGGAGCCTTGTTGAGCGGCAAGCTGCCGCCGAAAGGCTCAGTGCTGGCACCTGACCGGGCGTTGTGCGGGGAGTGTTCGCGCCGGGATTCGAAGCCGACGGACGTGGCATTTACCGAGATCAAGCGGACGCATCAGAAGCTGCTGGATGACTCGACGTGTTTCTTGGCGCAGGGGGTGGTTTGCATGGGGCCGGCGACGCGTTCCGGTTGTGGTTCCCAGTGTCCGGAGGGGAACATGCCGTGCACCGGGTGTTTTGGCCCGACGAGTCGGGTGCGGGATCAGGGGGCGAAGATATTGTCGAGTGTATGTGCCAACGTGGCGGCGCAGGACGAGGCGGGCATACGGCGCACCTTGAAGGGGATTCCGGATCCTGTGGGGACATTTTACCGGTATGGTTTGGCGAACAGCATATTGCGGAGGCGGGTTGACTTGGTGCCCGGGGGTGGTTCCGGGAAGTTGAAGAGCGATGTTTCGGTCAACGGAAAGCAATAAACAGAGATGAACACCGACGCGAAGAATGCATGGAACCAAGGTGCGGCGCGGGCCCGGGCGGCTTATCAGGGAGCGCGTCGTCGTTTCACAGTGGATCCGATCACCCGCTTGGAGGGGCATGGCAAGATCGACATCTTTTTGAATGAGGAGGGTTCTGTTGAGAGGGCTTATTTGCAGGTTCCCGAGTTGCGGGGTTTTGAGGTGTTCAGTCTGGGGCGACCGGCTGAGGACATGCCGCAGATTACCAGCCGGATTTGCGGGGTATGTCCGACTGCGCACCACATGGCATCGACGAAGGCGTTGGATGATCTTTATCAAGTCGAGCCGACGCCGGCTGGGCGGAAGATTCGGGAGTTGGTGTATAACGCATTTATGTTGGAGGACCATGCGCTGCACGTCTATGTGCTGGGAGGTCCTGATTTCATTGTGGGGCCGGAGGCACCGGCTGCGGAGCGGAACATAGTTGGAGTGATTAACAAGGTTGGGGTGGAGGTTGGGAAGCGGGTGATTGGGATGCGGCGCAAGGTCAGGGATATCATTGCGTATTTCGGGGGCAAGGTGGTGCATCCTGTTCTGGGGTTGCCGGGCGGGGTGTCCAAGGCATTGGATCCGGAGAAGCTGGACGAATTGAAGGCCGTGGCGCGGGAGAGTCTGGAGTTTGCGGAATTCACCCTGCAGGTGTTTCACGACATCGTCTTGAAGAATGAGGAGTATGTGAAGTTGATCACTTCGGATGCCTACACCCATCGGACCTACTACATGGGGATGGTGGATGAGCAGAACCGGGTGAACTTTTATGATGGCGTGCTTCGGGTGGTGGAACCTTCCGGCAAGGAATTCGCCAAGTTCCCGACGCGTGAGTACAAGGATTATGTGGCTGAGCATGTTGAGCCATGGAGCTACATGAAGTTCTGTTATTTGAAGCCTTTGGGTTGGCGCGGGTTTGAGGAGGGGAAGGACAGCAGCATTTATTCCGTGGCGCCACTGGCGCGTTTGAATGTGGCGGATGCGATGGCGACTCCGTTGGCGCAGAAGGCGGCGGAGGAGTATTTTTCTGTTTTGGGGGGCAAGCCGGTGCATCACACCCTGGCGAATCACTGGGCGCGGGTGATAGAGATGATTCAGGCTGCGGAGACCATGGTGATGCTCTTGGACGATCCGGACATTGTGAGTCCTGACGTGCGCACTGTGCCGACGGCGAAGCCTTCCGTGGGCATAGGCGTGGTTGAGGCGCCTCGCGGCTTGTTGTTTCACGAGTATGAGACCGACGGAGATGGTTTGATGCGGAAGGCGAACATGATTGTGGCCACGCAGAACAATGCTGCCCGGATTGCGATGAGTGTGGAGCGTGCGGCGAAGGGGCTGATACGTGACGGGAAGGTGACGGAAGGTTTACTGAACAAGGTGGAGATGGCCTTTCGGGCGTATGATCCGTGCCTGGGCTGTGCGACCCATTCATTGCCGGGTCATGTGCCGCTTTCAGTGAAGATTTACAACCGGCGGCGGGAACTGTTGCGTGAGCTGCGGCAGGACTAGCACGAGATGAAGATGATGGCACGATCGATTCCTGAGCGGCACCATGGCGGGGCCATGGATGCGGGGGGGGCAGGAGGCCGCACCCTGGTGCTCGGGTTGGGGAATGACATCCTGAGGGATGACGGGGTGGGTTTGGTGATCGTGCGTGAGCTGGCGAAGAAATATGCAGGCCGGGGGGACATTGAGGTATGCGAGACCATGGAGATGGGTTTGGCGTTGTTGGATTTCATGGTGGGTTTCGAGCGGGTGATCTTGGTGGATTCCATCCAGACGGGCCGGGTTGCGCCGGGGGTTTTGCATGTTGTGGATGTTGGGGGATGGAGGGAGTTGAGCGGGAGCACTCCGCATTTTCTCGGGGTTGGGGAGACGTTGGCCTTGGGGCGGCAGCTTGGTTTGGACATGCCGGCTGACGTCCAAGTTGTGGCGGTTGAAGTGGAGGATCCCTTCGCCTTGGGGACAGACCTGACGTTGGCAGTGGCTGGGGCGGTTGAGCCGGCAGTGGGGAGGGTCAGCCGGCTGCTGGAGATGGGTTTGGCTTCTGCCGCCGGGTGAGCTGGTGCAGCAGGGTTTGGGGGAGTTCCCTCAGTGGCTTAGGGTTCTGTGCTGTGAGGGGGTGATGGGGCAGAGGAATCTGGCGTGGAGGGTGGGCATCTGGTAGGAGGAGCGGGCATGAGCAAGGCCAAGCGTTCATGGCGGGAGAAACTGGAGGATGACAAGGGGCTGCCGAGGGTGGAGCGGATTGAGGGGGGGAAGACGAAGCGGTGGGGCGAGGGCACCTTTGTTATTCCGGCCCCGAGGGAAGTGGATGCATGCATGCGGGAGGTGCCGTTTGGGAAGTTGCTCTTGATGGATGATCTGCGTGCCGTGTTGGCTTCGAGGCACGGGACATCCATTGCCTGTCCCCTGACGACCGGGATTTTCGCATGGATTGCGGCCCATGCTGCTGCGGAGGCTATTGCTGCAGGTGAGGAGGCAGTTACACCATATTGGCGGACCTTGAAAGTCCGTGGGGAGGTGAATCCGAAGTATCCCGGCGGGGTGGAGGATGTGGCGAGGCGTTTAGAGTCTGAGGGGCATAGGGTCGAGCAGCGGGGGAAGCGGTATTTTGTCGTTGGCTATGAGCGTGCGCGTTACCTGCCGTCTTGAGGGGACGGGGTTTCTGCCTGAGCGACGGGAGCTTTATTCCCCGGGGGTGATGGCACCTCTGGCTGGGGGAGGGTGGAGTGTCAACCTGCCTGCGAGGAACTATTGGTCGAAAGCCTGCCTGACTTGGCTGAGTGAGACCCCGAGGCACTGGATTGCTACGGCGTCGAGGGCGTCGTCGGGACCTTCCAAGTGAAGGGTGCGATGGGTATGGACGGCAGTTTCTCCGGATTGGAGTGCAAGCGCCGGGGAGGAGGATTCGAGCTCATAGAACTGGCCCAGCGGTTTGGCGCCGGGAGCGGATGGGCCGTCGTTATAGCTGTTGACGACATCGCCGCCGAAGGGTTCCTCCTGTAGTTCCCACATGGAGTTCACGTAACCCTGATGTTTGAGGGGCAGAGTGTATTGCACGAGAGTGAGGGTGTGGTTTGCGGCGTCGTAGCTTCCCATGATGGAGCGGGCGCGGGAGGGTGAGATGCCGATCTTGCTGCGGTATTGGGCATCGCCGCGGAAGAAGAGCACTCCGTCATGGACTACCAGGCGGTCTGCGGGGACTTTACCGAAGTAGGTATCGTTGACCTGGTTTCCGAGTGTCGATTCCGGCCCGGGGACGAAGGGGACTATGACGGTGCTTTGTTCAGAGGCGTTGAACATGCCGAGGATCCAGATCGAAAGGAGGCCGGTTTCTTTCTTCCAGGCCATGGGCCCGGTGTTCCTGATTTGGTTGACGGACTCGACACCTACTGCGGAGACGGAGGGAGGCAGAGTAGCTCCGAGCATTGCGAGTGTTTGTGCCGGATCCACGAGGCGGACCGTGCGGTCGACATTGAGCTGCAGTATTGTTCCGGAGTAGTTGGTCAGGACCATGTCGCGGGTAAAGCGGGCCGAGGTCTTGGTGGCTTTTGCCACCGTGAAAGGTTCCGTATCGATCGCGGCCGGGGTGAACCAGTGTTCGAGGTCGAACTTGGCTTCGGGGCCGAAGAAGATGGAGTATTGGCCGCCTTCAGGGCCGAGCCAGAAACGGTCTTCACCGCCGAAGACATTTATATGGGGTTCGGTTTTTCCTGAGGCAATGAGTTCGCGGTTGACCCAGCCGTGGCTGCGGCCCTTGGGGCCGGTAGCGGTGCTGGTCATGATGCGTCCCTGGTAGTCTGCGACCAAGGCGACTTGAGCTTGTTTTGAGGCGTCGCGGAGGACGATGACATCGGTATGCTTCTTGAGGAAATCGACGTCTTCCTTGAAGGTGGCGCCCAGCGTGCTGGTGACGAGGGTTAAGAGGGCGAGAGCCGGGAGGGATCGGGAGATGGATTTCATTTTGGTCAAGGGGATGCGGCGGATTGGGGTTATTGGATCAGCATTGGGTGGTGGGTGCAAGGCTGGTGTGGACAGGGCTGCGGGCTTGACGTGGGAGGGTGAGGGGGCAAGGAAAGGGAGATGCGAGTAAGGACTGGATTGGAGAGGAGTTGGTGATGAGGCGACTACTGCGAATTGTGCTGGGCGGGATCTGTGTGGGGATGGTGTTGGGGGTTGAACTATTGGCGGCGCCCGCCGGCCCCAACGTCTTGTTCATTGTCCTGGATGATTTGAATGACTGGGTGGGGGCCTTTGGCGGACATCCACAGGTCAGGACCCCGCATATGGACGCCTTGGCTGCGAGGGGGGTCTTGTTTTCAAATGCGCACTGCCAGTCGCCGCTCTGTAATCCGACGAGAACGAGTGTGATGACGGGGCTTAGGCCTTCGACCACGGGGGTATACGGTTTGGCTCCCGGGTTGAGGGATGTCGCGGCGTTGAAGGAGCATGTGACCCTGCCGCAGGCCTTCACCGACTCGGGGTATTACACTTACACTTGCGGGAAAGTGTACCACGATGGTGCGCTGCGCGGGGCGGATCGCTTGCGGGAATTTGGTGAGTGGGGGCCTGCGCCGGGGATGTCGCGTCCGGAGAGGAAGTTTGTGCAGACACCGGACCCGAATCCCCTGGTGGACTGGGGGGTATATCCTGAGCGGGATGAGGACCAGGCGGATTGGGAAATTGCGGGTGCGGCGGTGAGCGCCTTGCAGGGGGCGCCGAAGGACCGGCCCTTTTTTATCGCCTGTGGTTTTCGTCTGCCTCACGTGCCGTGCTATGCGTCTCAAGGGTGGTTCGATCTGTATTCTGAGGAGGATCTGCAGATGCCGCCGGTGCTGGTGGGCGATCGTGACGATACGCCGTTGTTTTCCTGGTATTTGCACTGGCGATTACCGGAGCCGAGGCTTCGGTTTCTTGAGGAGGCGGGTGAGTGGCGCAATCTGGTGAGGTCTTACCTCGCGTGTGTCAGCTTTGTGGATAGCCAGGTGGGGCGGGTCTTGGATGCGTTGGAACGCAGTGGTCGGGCCAAGGACACGATGGTCGTTCTGTGGTCGGACCATGGTTTTCATTTGGGGGAGAAGCTTATTACGGGGAAGAACACCCTATGGGAGCGGTCGACCCGGGTTCCCTTGATCATTGCCGGGCCCGGTGTGGTGAAGGGAGGGCGGTGTGAGCAGCCGGTTGAGTTGTTGGATTTATTTCCGACACTGCTTGAGAGTTGTGGTTTTGCGGCGCGCACGGATTTGGAGGGGCATAGTCTGGTGCCGCAGTTGAGGGATCCGCAGGTGGCACGGCCTTGGCCGTCGATTACAACGCACAATCAGGGGAACCATGCCGTGCGCACATTGGATTGGAGGTATATCCGTTACGCGGACGGTTCTGAGGAGCTGTATGATCTGCGGAACGACCCTAACGAGTGGCACAATCTGGCGGGCAAGGCTGGCATGGAGGAGAGGAGGCAGGAGCTGGCGAAGTGGTTGCCGCAGACGGATGTGGCACCGGTTCCGGGGAGTCGGCACCGGGTGTTGACGTATGATCTGGAGACGGGGGTGGCGACGTGGGAGGGGGAGGTCATCGGGGAGGATGATCCGATACCGGAGATGAATGATTAGGCAGGTGTGATCTCCGGGATGTGAGCCTTGGGATCTGGGCTTTGCAAGGCGTTGCGGCTTCGGCAGAGTCTGCCGCCATGCTGACACGATTTTTTTACGGAGCATTGTTTCTATTTGCGATGGTGACGGGTTCCGGCTGGGTGCGAGGTGCAGACGACTATTCCCTGGGCAGGGAGTCGATAGAGCGCGGGGATGGTGTTCCGCGGGGGCGGGTGGAGCGCTTTGATTTTGAAAGTCCGGGAATCTTTCCCGGAACGCAGCGGGCGGGGTGGGTTTACATTCCTGCGCAATTGAAGGAGGGCGACGAGGACGCTTTGATGGTCTTTCAGGATGGGCATGCGTATGTTTCAGAGAGTGGGCAGATCCGTGTGCCGATTGTTTTCGACAATCTCATTGCCTCGGGTGAGATGGATGCGACCGTTGGGGTATTTGTCAATCCAGGGCATCGGGGGGATGACGGTCCGGCGGCTGAGGGTTGGGGATCGCGGAACAACAGGAGTTTTGAGTATGACAGCCTGAGTGATTTGTATGTGCGCTTTTTGCTGGAGGAGTTGCTGCCTTATGTGAGCGGGCGATACGGGGTGAAGTTCAGTCATGATCCAGGGCGCCGGGCGATTTGCGGGATGAGCAGCGGGGGGATCTGTGCATTTACCGCGGCGTGGGAAAGACCGGACAGCTTTGGTCGTGTGTTATCCCACATCGGGAGTTTTGTGAACATTCGGGGTGGGCATGTTTATCCTGCGCTGATTCGTAAGACTGCGAGGAAGCCTATTCGGGTTTATCTGCAGGATGGGTCGAATGATTTGAACAACGAGCACGGGGACTGGCCTTTGGCGAACCAACAGATGGCGAGGGCGCTGGCGTTTGCAGGCTACGATTTCCGTTTTGATTTTGGGGATGGGGCGCACAACGGGAGGCATGGTGGTGCGGTATTTCCGGATGCGCTGAGGTGGTTATGGCGGGACGGTGAGGAGTTGGGAGAGACGGGTAGGCGATTCGAGGAGGGCGTGATGGAGAACTTTATTCCTGAGGGTTCCAGTTGGGAACTGGTGGCGGAGGGGATGGGTTTTCTGGATGCTGCCTGTGCGGATGCTGAGGGGAACATTTACGTGAGCGATTTGTCGGCGGGGGATTTGTGGCGTTTACCGGCGACGGGGGGCAATCCAGAGCGGGTATTGGAAAAGGGGCCCCGGATCAGTGGTATGCAATTCGGGCCTGACGGGTTGCTTTATGCGTTGTCCCAGGGGGATCCGGGAGTGAAGGGAGTGATTGTGGTGAATCCGT
>JBMTVN010000038.1:0-20765 GCA_049451415.1 Limisphaerales bacterium
AAAGACCCCCAACTCTTCACCCTCAGGGACCTCAAAAAGGACGCCTTCGGGTGAATGAACAACACCATTTGGAGTCGTCAACACCCCCCGCCTGCCTAGGCGAGGAGGTCGTGAATTACACGGCCATGCACGTCAGTTAGACGAAAATCACGTCCGGCATGATGGAAGGTGAGGCGTTCGTGATCGAATCCGAGCAGGTGCATGATAGTTGCCTGCAGGTCATGAACATGGACCGGATTCTCTACGACATTAAACCCAAGCTCATCGGTAGCCCCGTAATTGAGGCCAGGTTTCGTGCCACCCCCTGCCATCCAGACCGTGAACGCCTGCGGATGATGGTCTCGGCCCTGGCTACGCCCAAGGGCAACGTTGCTCTCCACCATTGGGGTCCGACCGAATTCACCGCCCCATATCACAAGCGTGTCGTCGAGCAATCCCCGCTGTTTGAGGTCTTTCACCAGCGCAGCCGATGCCTTGTCGGTGGCACCGCAGTTATTCTTCAGATTACCGGCCACATCGCTGTGGGCATCCCAGCCCTCGTGGTAGATATTCACAAAGCGCACACCCCGCTCGATCATCCTGCGGGACAGCAAGCATGCACGCGCAAAGCTCGGTTTGTCCGGGTCACAGCCGTACATCTCCAAGGTCTCCTTGGACTCACTCTTCAAATCCATGAGTTCCGGAGCCGAGGTTTGAAGCCGGAACGCCATCTCATACGATGCAATCCTCGTGGCAATTTCGGGGTCACCCTGCAGCGCCAGCTGTCGGTTGTTCAGCGCACGAATGACATCCAGTGAGGACGATTGAAGTTCGGCATCAATTCCCTCAGGAGTGGTAACATTCAATATGGGATCGCCTTGGTTACGGAGGCGCACCCCATTGTAGATTGTGGGGAGGAACCCGCTGGACCAATTGGCCGACCCTCCCGAAATACCGCTACCTGTGGACATAACCACGAATGCTGGAAGGTTCTCAGTCTCTGCCCCCAAGCCGTAAAGCACCCACGAACCCATACTTGGACGGCCGGGCTGACCGAAACCGGTATTGAAAAAGATCTGGGCGGGTGCGTGGTTGAACTGGTCGGTTTTCATGGATCGCACGATGCAGATGTCATCGGCAATCTCTGAGATATGTGGCAGGATTTCTGAAACCTCTGCTCCGCTTTGACCGTGCTTCTTGAACTCATAGCGCGGCCCCATGACTGCGGCATCCGCCCTGATAAAGGCGTAACGCTGACCGGCGACGACAGACTCTGGAAGTGGCTTGCCCTCCAGCTCTTTGAGTTTGGGTTTGTAGTCGAAGAGGTCCAACTGACTCGGAGCACCAGCCATGAACAGATGGATGACCCTTTTCGCCTTGGGAGCGAAGTGGGGAGCCCTGGGAGCGAGCGGGTTGATCACTGCAGAGCTTTCACTGGACCCCATGGAACGGGAGATCAAGCTGTCACCCAGAAGTGACAACAATGCCATCTTGCCGGCTCCAACGCCGCATTGCTTGAAGAAGTGCCGTCTGGTTACGCCGAGGCAATGCTCCTTCAGAAGGGATTCCTTTATAGAGCTCATATGCGAGTCACGAATTCGTCCAAGTTCATCAACACTCGCGCCAGGGCGATCCATGCCGCCCGTTCTGGCGCTCCATCCTCATCTCCAGCCAACGCTTTAGGGTCCAGCAGGTCAGTCGCGAACCGATCATGCTGTTCCCTCCAAAAGCTGAGCAAAACATCGCGTTCCTCGGGCGCAGGGGATCGCGCCATACAACGCATGAACGTCCAATCCAGCTTCTCAACCAGGGTCCCCTCTTCCTGCCACGCCGCGCGTCCGAGCGCCTTTGCGCCCTCAATGACGGCCTCATCATTCAGCAGTGTGAGCGCTTGCAGCGGCGTATTGGAAACGTCCCGCCTTGCAACACATGCCTCGCCACTAGGCGAGTCGAAGGTGGCAAACATCGCGTAGGGGGCCGTCCGTTTCATGAAGGTATACAACCCCCTGCGATAGCGATCCTCGCCTTCACTGACTTTCCACTGCAACGGACCATAGGCTCCTTCAGTGGTGATGCCTGCGGGTTGCGGAGGGAAAACACTTGGCCCGCCCAGCTTCTCGCTCAAGAGACCGGAAACTGACAGCACGCTGTCACGAACCATCTCCGCTTCCAGCCGCTTTCTGGGGCCCCTGGCCAGCCAGAGATTCTCGGGATCCTTCTCCATCACTTCGGACTTCACCCGCGAGGACTGTCGATAGGTCGCACTGGTCACAAGCAACCGGTGAAGCCGTTTCATCGACCAGCCGTCGTGCATGAAGTGTACCGCCAACCAGTCCAACAACTCGGGGTGAGTCGGCAACTCTCCCTGGTATCCAAAGTCTCCCACAGTCCTGACAAGGCCACGTCCGAACAAGGCGGCCCAATGCCGATTCACCGTTACCCGGGCTGTCAGCGGGTTATTCGTGGAGACCAGCCACTGGGCTAGGCCAAGCCGATTCCTGGGCATATCACCGGACATGCCCGGCAGGAATGCCGGAACTCCGGCTTCAACCGAGTCCCTGGTCTGAAGGAACTCGCCGCGGTGATGAATATGAGTCGTGCGCGGATTGGACACAGGCCGCTCCTGCATCACCAGCGTGGTGGTGAACTCCGGCATGCCGTTTCTTCGGCTTCGAACCTCCTTCTGGGCATCGGCCAATTCCGGTGCCGTCATCAAAAACGCCGTCCTCAACTCCATCTCCTCATCCACGGTCAAGTCGGCTTCAGGAACCTTCAGGAGGTCTTGCACCGCAAGCCCATATGGTGTCGCCTCCAACTCGCGGCCATCTTTGGTTACCCACACCCGGAAACGCCCCAAGCCGGCGGCGTAATACCGTTCGAACAGCATCTTCAGGTTCAGCTCGGACCCGGACTCAATTCTGTCCTGCAAGGTAAAGATGGCATGATTGGCCTCCCCTTCGCGGCCGGATGTGGACCAACCGCTCTGCGCATCCTCGTCCAAGGCCAAGCTGGCGCTGTAACGACGGCCATCTGACTCCCTCGCGTAGCTGTCCGTAGCCCCGCTGAAGTGCAGGGGTTGCCCATCCACCTCCGCGCTGAACGTGCTCAGGAAAAACTCACCGAAAGGCCCTTCGTAATGAACCCGCCCGGGACCGCCTTTTGGAAGGCTCTCGTGAGGTAGAACCTCCAGCCTCAGCGCAGTGACACCGGCCAGGTCACCCTTCAGCTTAACCTCATAGGTATCACTCTTGGTCTGGTCGCCACTGGCTAGCACACTGTGATCCGGGAGGATTTCCAATGTAGGCAGGTTGGCTTTCGCTGCCACAGGCTCAAGCAGCGTCCAGTCTGATATACGCGCCCGCTCACGCCTGAGCCAACGTTCGAAGGCCCTTCCCACCAACTCCCCCCGACGCTCTGCTTCAGGCCGACCGGTCACGATGGGCTGGCCTGCACTCAAGCGTATGCGTCCCAACAGATGCGAGGAGCCGTATTGCTGGTCGAGCGTCAGCACTACCTTGTCCTCCTCGGCAACCTCGATGGGCTCCTCCAAAACCAACCTCAAGGTCCGTCGCTCATGCCAGTCACCCCCGACACTCACCGCCCATCCGGTCTTATGATCATCGTCCAGCACAGCCTCGGCCGGATAGCCGTCCTGGGAACGATCCGCTTCGGCTTTCACGAGCTTGATCGCGCGCGTCTCGCCCCCGCTCCGCAATTCAGCCTTGACCGTGGTGATCACAAAGTTCCCGCCATCAGAACGTCCTGGACCCTTGTGCGGAAGGCTATCATCCGGCAGGGCTTCCAGAAGCAGTTCCGAGATGCTGGAGAGTTCAGTGGCAAGCTCGACGGTGTAGGTGTCTTTTTCCGGCACCTCGCCTCGAAACAGCAACGAACCATCCTCGAGCTTCTCAGTGGCCACGCCGCTGGAAGCCTGCCCCTCAATCTTCCCCAACTCCCATCGGGTATTCTCCACAGGCCAACGCCCTGACAGACCATCGACCAGCTCGGCCACCTCTTTCCTGCGAGCCTCGCGCCTGGCCTCAATTTCCGCATCTGGCAGGGACATGGGCAACTCATCCGCGTTGTTAAGGAACGCCATGAACTGATAATACTCGCGATGCGAGATAGGGTCGTATTTGTGTGAGTGACACTGCGCGCAAGCGAGGGTGAGCCCCATCCATGTAGTGCCGGTCACGGCAACACGGTCGACAATCCCATAGTAACGAAACTCTTGAGGGTCAGTCCCCCCCTCCTCATTAATCATCGAGTTACGATGGAAGCCGGTTGCCACCCGCTGGGCCTCCCCTGCCCCAGGGAGCATGTCGCCTGCGATCTGTTCAATGGTAAAGCGGTCGAATGGCATATCCTCGTTTAACGCGCGAATCACCCAGTCACGCCACGGCCACATGGATCTAGGACGGTCCTTCTCGTAGCCGTTGGTATCTGCGTAACGGGCGAGATCGAGCCACAAACGAGCCCAGCGCTCACCATAGTGAGGCGAGGCGAGCAACCGGTCAACCAACTGCTCGTAAGCATCGCTGGAGACATCGGCCTTGAATACGTCCACTTCCTCGGGGCGCGGAGGCACTCCGGTCAGGTCCAGGTAGACCCGCCGAATCAGCGTCTCACGGTCCGCCTCAGGCATGGGCTCCAGCCCATGCTCCTCCATTGCGGACATCACAAAGCGGTCCACCGGATTGCGCACCCATGCCGGCCGATTTACCTCGGGAAGTTCCGCCTGATGGGGAACCTCAAACGCCCAATGTGCCTCGTAGTCACCACCCTGCTGCACCCATTGTCTGAGGATTTCCTTTTGCCCCGGAGTCAGCTCCAGCTTCGCCTCGGGTGGGGGCATAAGCTCGGTATCGTCATCCGTAAACAGCCGTCTGACCAACTCGCTTTGATCCGGATGCCCTGGAACAATGACGGCATCACTTCCAGGCTCCCCACTTAAACCATCGACCTGATCCAGGCGCAGCCGGGCCTTCCTCGTCTTCTCGTCCTGACCGTGGCACTTAAAGCAGTGCTGCGAAAGTATCGGGCGCACGTCGCGGCTAAAATCCACCTCTGCCTGTGCTGGATTCGCTGACGCCATCCACCCCAGCAGCACCAGACCAAGGAGCATACGCCCCGGTGCCAAACCCGTCCCAACCATAATCTCTGCGTTTGCCATGGACACTTTGAATGAAGCGGTTTTGATCAACTGGATAACCCCGACTTAAATGCCAAAAGCCCCCCTCGCTGGCAAACCAAAAGGACGGTTGCTTTACCACTCGAGGGCCGGCACCGAATGCTGCCTGGTTGACCAGAGGAGCAGATTGAATTATCGTGCGAAGTCACCGCCCACTCCGAGTTTACGGCACCACCGAAACGCTCACCCCCATGACTCCCTCCACCCAGCCACGAGGTCCTTGGCTCCACCGCCTGGGCATTACCGCGTTCACGCTGATTATAAGCCTGCTTTTTTATTGGCTGCTGGGGTTTGTTCTTGGAGACATCGGTTCGATCGCAGGCCCACGATGGGATGAGCACGAAAGCCGTCAGGTCGGGCAGGCCATGCTCGATAGGGAGAAAAGGCTGCAGGAGCAAGTCACCGACATCCAACGACAGATCAAGGAACAGACAGCCCGGCAGGCTGTTCTACGCGACAGCGCCAGCAATTCCGAAATGACCATGAACCGGCTGTTGGAGGTTCAGAAGCTGATCCTGCAAAAAGGCGCAACTCCCTCACCGGACGAACAACAAGCTCTCACCGAAAGCGAACAGCTTTTCCTAAACGCCCAGAGGCAATACCAGGAGGTCAATGACCAGGTTTCGGCCCTGACCGAAAACCTCCGCGGCCTTGAGGCAGAGCAACGCCGGAACAACCAGGCGCTTGAAGCGGCGCGGACCCCCGCTCGCATCGAGTTCCAAGAGCTCGTACAACGCCACCAGTTAAAGCTCGGCTTCGGAAAAATGGCGTTGCTCATACCCCTTCTCGCCGTTGCCCTCTTCCTCTACTTCCGCAAAGGGGCCAGTCTCTACCAACCCCTGCTACAGGCCGCCTCGGTTGCCTCTTGCATCAAGATTCTCGTGGTAATGCACGAACACTTTCCAAGGCGCTTCTTTAAATACATCCTCATTTTGTCCGCTCTCGCGGCAGCTGTCTTCACACTGGTCTATTTGCTGAGGATGGTCCGGTTCCCCAAGAAGAGCTGGCTGCTCAAACAATACCGCGAGGCCTACGAACGCTTCCTCTGCCCCATCTGCGCCTACCCCATCCGCCGCGGCCCGCTGCGCTATGCCTTCTGGACCCGGAACAGCGCCAAGCGGCTTACACGAACCCACGCCGCCGGTGCCGAGGCAGAGGAACCCTACGTATGCCCGGTATGCTCCACGCGCCTCTATGGGGAATGCGATTCCTGCCACCAAGTCAGGGCCTGCCTGCTGCCTGCCTGCTGCCACTGCGGCAACTCCACTGAGGAAACCGCCACCCCCGGGTCACAGGCATGAATGCACGGCGCCGACCCGCGACTGCTCAATAGCAAAGCACAGTCAACCGCTTCGGCCCGTGCGCACCAAGCACCAGAATCCGCTCAATGTCCCCTGTCCGGCTGGGCCCCGTAATAAAGGAGATCATGCTCGGGTAGTCCTTCCCATAACTGGAGTGCAGCAACTCAAACGCCTCAGGCAATCCTCCAACCATTTGATCCCTCCTGGCCAGGACCACGTGATGCGGAGGAAGGACGGATAGCGCACGTCCCCCGCAACTCCGGCTGGTCACAACCACGCTCCCCGTCTGGGCAACCAGACAGTCACACCCCGTGATGCCGACATCGCAAGCCTCCATAGCGGCGCCCCCTTCTCCATTCTCCACCCACATCACCGGCACCTGTATTGCGGGGACAATCGCGTCGGTAACCTCCGCATGATGACTGGCCAGCCTGGCCCATTTCTCCTCAAACGCCATCTGCCGCAAAAACGCCCGGACAGCCTCCTCATCCGCAAGCAGGTGAAACTCCGTGCGCAATGCTTCCGATTCCCGGCGGAACGAATGCAACCAGGCCTCAAGATCACCCCCAACCTGCGGGAGCACAGCCGCATAAGCCGACCGGACTCCACTCGATTTAACGTGGGACTTGGAGTGCCCCGCGACCGCGGGTCTCTGCAAAGCCTCGCGTACCCGGCCCAGGATTTTCTCGCGCTCACTCATTTCCGCGTCCTCCACCACTCCTTGAAACTCTGGTCTGCCGGCGGAGGCAAATCACGTGTCTTGGTCCATGCATAGGCCGGATCCAAACGACTCCCCTTCACCAGAGCATGCACCCTGCCGCCCAATCGCCCAAATCGCGTCACCCATTTCCACATCCCGGCGCTCCCCGCAACACGGGCGAACAGCTTGAAAGCGACCCGTTCCCACCATCTCGGTTTCTCCTTCACTGAGTTCCGCCGGTTCTGCAGCAGGTGATGGTGCAGATCAATCCCCACCGGGCAAGTCTCGGTGCACGCACCACAAAGCGAGGAGGCGTAGGATAAATGTTTCCAGTCCTGCAACCCTCGCAGATGCGGCGTGATCACCGAACCCACAGGCCCACAGTATGTGGTCCCGTAAGTGTGCCCCCCGACGTTGCGATAGATCGGACAGACATTCAGGCACGCGCCGCACCGGATACACTGCAGCGCATCCCGCTGCTCCGGGTCCGCCAGCAAGGCAGTCCGGCCATTGTCGAGCAATACCACATGATACTCCTCTGGCCCTCCCGGCTCGTCTTCCCTTCCTGGACCGCCATAAAGCGTATTGTAACCCGTGATCAACTGGCCGGCACCCGCCGTTGCCAGCATCGGCCATAACAAGGCCAGGTCCGCCATACGCGGAACAACCTTTTCAATCCCCACCAAGGTCACCATCGTTCTAGGCAATGCGCCAGTGAGCCGGGCATTCCCCTCGTTCTCCGTCACCGCCACCATCCCCGTCTCTGCCACGGCAAAGTTCGCCCCGGTAATACCAAGGTCCGCTTCCACATATTTCTGCCGCAGGACCCGCCGCGCGACCATGGTCAAGTCCTCCGGACTGTCCGAGGGCGCATCCCCCAGTTCGCGCTGGAACACATCGCGAATCTCGCCCCGCGTCAAATGCATCGCCGGAAACACAATGTGATAAGGCGGCTCTTTCCGCAGCTGGACAATGAACTCGCCCAGATCAGACTCCACCACCTCCAGGCCGGCCCCCTCCAACGCTTCGTTCAGGTGAATCTCCTCGGCCGTCATGGCTTTGGACTTAACCACCGACTTCGCCCCGCGGGCCCGCGCAATCTCCACGACGATCTCCCTCGCCTGGGCCGCAGTGGATGCCCAGTGCACCTTCGTCCCCCGCCGCTCAAGATTGTCGGCAAACTGCTCGAGATAATGGTCGAGGTGCCCAACCGCCTCACGCTTGCGACCACCAGCCAAAACCCGGGCCGCCTCCCAGTCCTGGAACTTCGCCTTTTGCTCGTCCCGCTTCACCTCGTATTTCCCCAGAGCAGTCTGGATCAAACCCCGGTGGCGCAAATCCGCCGTCAAGCGACTCGAGTCCTGAAGAAATTCTTTGGCCGTGGCTTTCATTCTTTTCGCGGCTCCAGTTGACCTCAACGATCCACGTCACCAGCAAGGATTTCGGCCAGATGCACCGTGCGAACGCCCAATTGCTGCCGATCGATCAAACCCTGCAGATGCATCAGACAGCTGGAATCATTGGATGCGATGTAATCGGCTTTCGTCTGCAGTGCGGAACTGCACTTCACCTCGCCCATCGCCGTGGAAATCATCGGAAACTTTGCGGAAAAGGTGCCCCCAAACCCACAGCAATTCTCCGCCGCGTCCATCTCCACCAACCGCAAGCCTTGCACCTTCTCCATCAGTGCCCTCGGAGCCCGTTTGATGCCCAGCTCGCGCAACCCGTGACAACCGTCATGAAAGGTCACCGCCGCCTCAAACTTCGCCCCCACATCCGTCACACCCAGTTTATCGACCAGAAACTGCGAAAACTCATACGTCTTCGCGGCCAGCTCGCCAGCAGGCTTCTCCTCGGCCCGCCCTGCGAACAGCTGCGGGTAAAATACCCGCAGCATGGCCCCGCAGGAGCCCGAGGCCACAACAACCGCCTCCGCCCCCTTCAAGGCCTCAATCACCTTCACTGCCAAAGCCCGGCTCTCATCCCAATAGCCCGTGTTGAAGGCCGGCTGGCCACAACACCCCGGTCCCTCGGGACACTCCACCTCATGACCCAGGCGCTCAAGCACCCGAACCATGCTCATGCCCACTCGCGGATAAAGCAGATCCACAAAACACGGAATGAATAGGGTGATACGCATGACTCGAATGAGCCTGCTTATAACCCGACACCTCGCGTTAGGGGAGTGAAAACCGCCAGCCTTCAATGGATTTCGCGCTCCATAGAAGAAGCCATCCCCGGCCACTAACCCCACTTCCGCTTGCGCCCTGCTCCGTTTGGGCAGATGTTGAACTGCACTCGCACCCACACCGGACAATTCGGGACCGGTCCAAACCCGCTCCAGGTCAGGCCACTTGCCCGCTGTAAGCATGCAACCCGCCAGTTCATCGCCGGAAAAGGCCAGCCACCCCGCCACCTCAACACCCAACCCCAAGCCGCTGGCCAATGCCGAGGGCCGAATCCTGCGCCTCGGCGTCCTGCTCGCCCTGGCCTACCTCGCCTGCCTCGCCGTCGCCTGGGTCCTCTTCCCCCAACATGCCCCGGTCTTCGGCGCAATGACCGCCATGAACGTCCTCGTCGGCCGCGCAGCAGGAATGTCCTTCGGATACGCCGCCGGACTCGAACACAACTTCGTCATCCCCGCCAACATGCTTATCGAAAGCATCCAGGTGCTCATCGTCTTCCCCCTGTTCGTGCTGAGTTGGCGACACCTCCTAGAAATCCGGGTGCTCCAGAGTTTCATGTCACGAATGGAAGCCGCCGCCCGCGCCCGGCGCTCGTTCCTGCGTCGATACGGCATGCTGGGGGTGTTTATTTTCGTCCTGATCCCCTTCTGGATGACCGGCCCGGTGGTCGGCGCGATCATGGGCTTCCTGATCGGGCTGCGGCCCTGGATCAATATGGGGGTCGTCCTCTCCTCCACCTACCTCGCCATCGGACTATGGGCCTTCCTCCTCCACGGCATCAGCAGCTGGGCCGCCGCCTATAACCAATACGCACCCTTCGGCCTGGTTGCAGCGATCGTTCTGCTCATCCTCCTCGGCAAATTCCTCCCCCATAAAGCCCACACCCAGCCTGATTAACCACCGCCCTAATCTCCCGGCAACACACCAGGCCCGACAGCAAATCCACCAGAGTTCTCGACAGCCAGTCCAGTTTCTAGAACCCTTCGCCGCCGATGAAACCCAAATGGTTTGTACGCGGCGACCTCGACGGCTTCTTTGGCCTCTTCATCGACAACCTCCTCCAGCTCATGCTGATCACCACCCTTTGCCCGGCGGTGTGCGGCATGCCTGTCTCCCTCGTACTCAAGACCATCCTTCCGGGCGCAGCTCTCTCGATCCTCGCCGGAAACCTCTTCTACGCCTGGCAGGCCCGCAAGCTCATGCAGGCCACCGGGCGCACGGACGTAACCGCACTCCCCTACGGAATCAATACGGTCAGCCTGCTCGCCTTCGTCTTCCTCATCATGGGGCCCATCTATCAGGAAACCCAGAACGCCACACTCGCATGGCAGGCAGGCCTGCTGGCCTGCTTCATTAACGGGGTCATGGAGATCCTCTGCGCATTCTTCGGTGACTGGGTGCGCCGCCATACCCCCCGCGCAGCCCTGCTGTCCGCCCTCGCCGGAATCGCCATCACCTTCATCGCCATGGGATTCGTGTTCCAGATCTTCGCCAGTCCCGCCATCGCCCTCCTCCCCATGCTGCTCATCCTCTTTAGCTATGCCTCCGGCACCAAGCTCCCCCTCGGACTCCCCGTAGGGGTCGTAGCTGTCGTGATCGGCGTCGCCTCTGCCTGGATTCTCCGTGCAGCCGGCTTCCCCTACTTCGAGCCACCCACAGAAACAGCAGCACTCGCCCTGTCGCTCCCGCGCCCCGTGCCCGCCGATCTCTTCGCACTTGTAACCAGTCCAACCGGATACCAATACCTCGCTGTGATCTTTCCCATGGGTCTGTTCAATGTCATCGGCGCCCTGCAAAACCTCGAGAGCGCCGAGGCGGCCGGCGACAGGTTTGAAACCAAACCCGCCATGCTGGTCAACGGACTCTGCAGCGTCGTCGCCTCAATGTTCGGCAGCGCCTTCCCCACCACCATCTACATCGGACACCCCGGCTGGAAAGCCATGGGCTCACGCGCCGGCTATTCCATCCTGAACGGCATCGTCATCACCACGCTCTGCCTCGTTGGCGGAATGGGCCTGGTGCTCCGCTTCATCCCCCTTGAGGCCACACTGGGCATCCTCCTCTGGATCGGACTCATCATCACCGCACAAGCCTTCCAGGAAGTCCCCAAACGACACGCCCTCGCCGTAGGCTTCGGCCTCGTCCCCGCCCTCGCCGCCTGGGCGTTGCTGCTCATCGAAACCGCACTCCGGGTCGCCGGAACCTCCCTCCACCAAGCCGCCCCCAAATTCGGCAGCGACCTCTACATCCACGGCGTCATCAGCCTAAGCCAGGGATTTGTCATCAGTTCCATGGTCCTGGCCGCCCTGCTCACCCAAATGATCGACCGCAAATTCCGCTCCGCCGCAGTCTGGGCCCTCACCGCAGCCGTCCTGTCCCTCACCGGAGTCATCCACGCCTACCAGCTCACCCCTGCCGGAATCCAAAACCACTACGGACTCTTCGCCGCACCCGACTTCGCCGCCATCTACGCCTGCGCCGCACTGCTCCTGTTCATCCTGCATAGACAAACGCAAAGAAACTAGGTCTTCCGTCCTGGCTTGCCTTCACCGGCCGCGACGACGATAAAACGAGTCCATGCATCCCCTCGCCCGCTGCAATCTGCCCGCCCTGTTGCTCGCCGCCAACCTGAGCGCCAGCGCCGCCCACTTCACCTTCCCCACCCAAACCCTCACGGTTCCCGATGGCTTCACGGTCGAACTGGTCGCAGCGCCACCCCTGGCTCTGCGACCCATGATGGCTGATTTCGACGAACAAGGCCGGCTCTACGTCGCCGATTCGTCCGGCTCCAACGACCCCGTTGCACAACAACTCGAGGACAAACCACACCGCATCGTACGACTCGAGGACACCAACCAGGACGGCACCTTCGATACCTCCGTGGTCTTTGCCGACCAACTCATGTTCCCCGAAGGGGTCCTCCATTTCGATGGCGCTGTTTACACCGGCGCACCACCGACCATCTGGAAACTCGAGGATACGGATGATGACGGCATCGCCGACCGCCGAACCGAGTGGCATCAAGGCCAGACGCTGACGGGATGTGCCAATGACCTCCACGGCCCCTACCTCGGCCCCGATGGTTGGATCTACTGGTGCAAAGGCGCCTTCGCTCAACAAACCTACGACCGGCCTGGATATCGCCCGATCAACGACAGCGCAGCCCACATCTTCCGCGCGCTGCCCGACCACTCACAGCTCGATGCCGTCATGAGCGGTGGCATGGATAACCCCGTGGAAGTCGCCTTCGGCCCCGAGGGGGAGGTCTTCTTCATCACAACGTTCTTCCACCACCCCGCCGCCGGACGTCGTGATGCCATCGTCCATGCGATCTATGGCGGCGCATATCCAAAACCCCATGGCGTACTCGACAACGTCCAGCAAACCGGCGAACTCCTCCCGCCACTCGTCGAACTCGGGCCCGCCGCAGCCTGTGCCCTCACCCGCTACACCTCCGACCAGTTCGGCCCCGAATACCAAGACAACCTCTTCTCCACCGAGTTCAACCTGCGCAAGGTCATGCGCCACGTCCTCACCCCCGTCGGCAGCACCTATACCAGTGCCAATGAAGATTTCCTCGTCTCCGACAACCCCGACTTCCACCCCACCGATGTCTGGGAAGATGCCGACGGCAGCCTCCTCGTCATCGATACCGGAGGGTGGTACAAGATCTGTTGCCCGACTTCACAACTCCCCAAGCCGGATGTCCTCGGGGCCATCTACCGTATCCGCCGCACCGGAGCCCACAAAATCAACGATCCCCGCGGACTCAAACTCGACTGGCAAAACATCTCGCCGGAAGAACTGGTGACGCTACTCCATGATTCCCGCCCATTCGTCCAGGACCGCGCCATCCGACACCTCGCACATCTGGGCCGGGAATCCCTGCCCCCCCTCGCTCGCGCCGCGGCCGACACGACTTTACCCATCAGCGCAAGACGCAACGCCGTCTGGGCCCTCACCCGCATCCATATCCCTGAAGCCCGGGCCACGGTGCGCAACCTGCTGACGGAAGCACACCCCAGCCTGCAGCAAACGGCACTGCATTCGGTCGCCATGCACCGCGACTACCAGGCACTGCCCGAGGTCCTCAATCTCCTGAACTCCACCAACCCCTTCCTGCAACGCAAAGCCGCGGAAGCCCTCGGCCGTATCGGCGACCCCTCCTCCATCCAGGCAATCTTCAAGGCTCTGGGCAGCTTCCGTGACAGCTTCCCGGAAAATCCCGACGCAGTGCGCATACAGGAACATGCCCTGATCTTCGCGCTCATCGAAATAGCAGACACCACAACAACCCGCCAGGGCCTCGAGTCGACTAATCCCAACATCCGCCGTGCTGCCCTCATTGCCCTCGACCAGATCGACGAAAGCGCACTTCAGCCCGCCGATGTGATCCCGCTCATGTCAGCGTCAGACAGCACCCTCCGCCAAACCGCCCGCTGGATTACCCAGCACCATCTGGACTGGGCACCCGCGGTGGCCTCGGTACTTCAGCAGCGCCTGCTAACAGACGATCTCGCAACTCCGGAACTGGAGGAAGTGCAGCAGCAACTCACGGTCTTCCTTCGGCACGCAGCCGTTCAGGATATGGCCGCAAAGAACCTCATCGATCCAGCAACAACCCTGCCCGTCCGTCGCCTCCTGCTTCAGGCCATGAGTGACGCCGCACCCAGCCCGCCACCCCAAAGCTGGATCAACGCGCTGGTCTCCATCCTCAAGGACATCTGGAGGTCAGCTGAAGACAAGCCGCTGGACGCGGCCAATGAAGAGTTCCTGCGCCAGACCATTCATGCAGCCTCATCCTGGCCCTTCCCGAAAAACGAAAGTCTTCCCCTCTCCATCTCCCATTACCTCACTTTCATCAGCAACACCCGGGCCTTCCCGGATGACCTCCGCATCCAGGCCCTCGCCGCAGCAATCGGCCGCATCCCCTCCATCACCCCCGAACTGTTCGACCTGCTGCTCAAATCACTGGACCCACAGCTTCCCGCAAGCCAACGCGCTGCAGCCACACGCGCCCTGACCCGAATCACACTCACACCAGAACAATTAGCCCGCCTCGCCAAAGCACTCGCCCTCGCCGGCCCCATGGAACTCAACACCCTTTTGGATGCCTTCAAGGACCAGTCCGATGCCGGGCTCGGGCTTCAAATCGTGGCATCAATCAAAAGCTCACCAGCCCTGCGCACCATCCAGCCAACGACACTCAAAACCCTGCTCCACCAGTTTCCCTCAGAGGTCGAACAACAAGGCCTCGAAATCCTGCGCGAGCTTGATGCCGACCCCGCCGAACAGTCCGCCAAAATAGAACAACTCATCAGCCAGCTGCGGGAAACGCCGGGAGACATCCGACGAGGCCAGGCCATCTTCAATAGCGAAAAAACCGCCTGCGCAACCTGCCACGCCATGGGTTACCTCGGAGGCAAGGTCGGCCCCGACCTCACCAGAATCGGCCAAATACGCACAGAACGGGACCTGCTCGAGGCACTCGTGTACCCCAGTAACAGCTTCGTCCGCAGCTATGAACCCGTCGTGGTCAGCACCTCCGACGGCGAAGACTACAGTGGGATTCTCGCCAACGAGACGGCCTCCGAAATCCAGCTCACTCTCGGAGCCAATTCCACCATCAGGATCGCCAGGTCTGAGATCACCGAAATGCGCCCAGGCACCCTCTCGGTCATGCCATCCGGCTTGGATACACAACTCACCCCACAGGAACTCTCCGACCTCCTCGCCTTCCTGACCAACACCCGATGGGGTGCACGATAACCCCTCAACACGCTGAACAAGCTAGAGCTGCGCGCCCCGAAGAACGCACAGCTCACTGGTCCAACCCTCGCGGAAACCCCGCCAACACAGTCTCAAGACTGCTCCCGCACCCGCGGGTAGGAGGAACCGGCAACCACACGCTTGTCTGCCGATGCCTTCCCCGGCAGGGTCCCCGCGAAATCTCAGCTCACTCTTCCATGAGGTCTAACGCCTCCACAAAGGATGGCCGCATGCGGTAGAAGCGAGGACCATCCAAACGCCGCTCCGGATCTATATAACGCACTCGCCCATCCCCATCACCCAGCACATCCGCCACAGGAATCCAGTGCACCATGTCGTCACTTGCTTCCACCCGGTAAGGCATCCCCTGCTCACCCCGAAGACCCAGCTCAAAACCCAGCCCGGGCAGAGACCTGGCCTCGCAAGGCCCTTCGCCGGCATCCACAATTACCGCCATGGCCTTGCCGGGACGTCCCACAACATAACTCTCCACGGGCCCCATCAGCGGCGAAGGCTCAAGCTTCACCAAAACGGTCTCTGCTCTCTCAACCTCACCATCCGGCAAAGGCAGGATCTCAATCGTCGCGCTCTTTGCCCCCTCAGGAATCACAACGGTTCCGGGTAACTCAACGTAGTCAACCCCCGGCATGGCGTTGCCGCCGACGGAATACCACACGGTCAGTGCTCCCGTAGAATCACCCGCCCTCCAAACCCTGAACTTCGCCGGATCAGACAAACTCGCGTCCTCGCGCTCCACAGCCCGAGGGTCAGCCGCCACAATCCGCACCACCAGGGGATCCAGTTCCCCAACCACCCGCACTGCCACGGTCCGGGAATACCTGCTGGCCCCATCCTCATCCGTCGCCACCACCTGCACTTCATGAATGCCCTCTTTCACGCCTTCCCATAGGTGGGTAAAGGCGCAGGATTCCTCGTGCTTCCATTGGGGCTCCGGATTCCCGTCCGCAACCCACTCGTGAAGCAGCACCCCGTTACCATAAAATGCCACCTTCACCACCCGACCGTCCCGGTCACCAGCCGCCGCAACCAGCCTGATGTCTGCCGGCGCATGAAACACATCCCCGGCGTGTGGACGAAGCAACTCCACCCTCGGGGGAATATTCTCCGAGGGCGTCGAGTCCATCAACCGGACTTCCGCTGCCGCCAGCCGGCTGACCCGGTAACAGGCAACCGGCGGCGGCTCCACGGGAATGCACACCGGCTCAACCAACTTGACCACAACCGACTCGACCGGCTCAACCAGGTCATCCGCCAATGGCAACACCCTCAGCCGAACCCCCCACTGCCCCTCGGGAATAACCACCTCACCCATCAACCCCTCATAGTCGACCCCGTTCTCAGCCGTCCCCCCCACCGCATAGTAAACTGTCAAGGGATGACTCAGGTCGCCTCGGCGACACACGGCGAACGTGGCTGGATCACCCTCCCCGTCCGCCCCGGGCTCAACTGCCAAAGCATCAACAGCCGCAATCGCCACCACGGTCGCAGCACTGTCTGTCATCACTCCGATCCGGACGGCTCCTGACCACGCCTCAAGCCCGCGATTGTCGGTGGCCCGCGCCCTCAAGGCATAAACCCCGGCTTCCTTGGCCTCCCACGGGAACTCAAAGACCTGCTCCTGCCCCGGTTCAGGAGGCTGCACGAAATCAATCACCTGCTCTCCCAGCCAACGGTCACCCTCATACAGGGCCATGCTGCCCACCCAGCCATCAGCATCCCTCGTCACTATCCGCACTCGGATCGCCTCGCCCTCCACGAACAAGGACCCGCTCTCAGGATCAGTAATCGCCACCCGGGGAGGAGTGTTGCCTGGCAAATCATCGTCCCGAATCAACACGCGCCCCTCCCCCGGCACTCCCACCCTGTAAGGCGGGGGTTCCCCGGGCAAACCCGGAGGAATAATAATCGAAATCAGCAGGGTCTCGTCCGGCTCGCCCACGGCATCGTCCAATGCCGAAATCACCACGGCCTGTTCAACCTCACCAGCCGGAATCACCACCTCCGGCCCGATCCCAGCAAAGTCCTGTCCAGGTGTCGCTGTCCCACCAGTCATCACATAGACCGTCAATGGCTCCGTCAGATCACCACTGCGCGCGAAGACCACCTCCGCTGTGTCGGGCACCGAGTCCACAAACGGGCTTTGCTCCGTGGCCGTCCCATCCCGAACCTGCAGCGTCACCACCGGTGCACCCACCTGCCCGACCGCAACCGACGCAGTGACCCATACCAAGAGAACAGCGAACCATCCCCATACGACCTGTACACAATTTGATACTCTCCTCATGTCTTCAGTTGATTTTGAATGTGATTGCGTGCTTGGGACTCTTCATTCGCTGGTTCCATGCCAATCAACCGGTTTCACGAAAAAGACCTTCAGCACCACAACATCAACAACTTGCACTCGTAGCCGCCGACGCATCCGGCACCCCGCAGACGGCGTTTGGGAACCAGCCCCCATCCGCCCCGCCTTGGCATGGGCCACAGTGCCCAGCCAAAAATTTTATCCGCCATATCCGGGCAGCAAGCTGCCACCCTCTGATCGCTCCCTGTCCCTCACTCAACACCCTCGACCATGTCACGAATCACCTGCAATACCGCCTCCCTGTCCCTCTCCGCAGCCTCTACGTGTCCCCAGCCCTTGATACCCTGAAATAGCCCGTCATAGGCGGAGTCCCGGTAGGTCCTCAAAATATGCGGTATACCCTGGTCACGCAGCACCGCACCCACCAACTCGGCCTGCACCTCAGTATCCAGAACCGCAACCTTAACCAAACGTGCATCTTCCATGGAGACACAAACTCGTCTATCCGCCCCTTCAAATCAACCCGGAGCTCAAGGCCGCCCCCCATCCCACCAACCATCCAACACCCCAAGCAATTCCAGGACCTGACTGGGATTACCCGCAGCAAGGTCGGTAACTTCAGCCGGGTCACTCTCCAAGTGATACAGCTCCACCTTCCCGTCACCCACGCCAACCATCAGTTTCCACCAACCGTCCACCACCCAACGCCGCTGCAAACTCCGGGTCGGCCAATCCACATCCGCCACGTCATGGGCATACTGCTCGCCAAAGACCCGACCACGACTGCCAACGGCAGCAGCGTCCAGCAGACTGATCCCCGGCAATCCCCCCGGCACGGACACCCCCAGCATGGCGGCCACAGTAGGCCAGATATCGATGTTGCTGACGGGGTTCCCTCGATCCACCCGGGGCTGCACGTGGCCTGGCCAGCGTATCATCAACGGTGTCCTGACTCCGCCTTCATAAGACGTCTGCTTCGATCGCGGCCCGTACCGGTTCATTCGAGCCTCATCCTGGATCCACCCATTATCTGTGGTGTAGATCACAATTGTCTCCCCCTCCCCTTCCCGCTCCACCAACTCAAGCAAGTCACCACAGGTACGATCAAACCACTCCACACAGGCCCAATACCGCGCCAAAGGCTCATGCGCCGTCCTGCGAAGATACTTGGCCAGCAAATCCTCTGGAGGCGTGTGAGGCGCATGCGGCAGAAACGGGGCATACCAGACCAGCCAAGGCTGGTCTCCGGCTTCCTTGATGAAGGATTCCACCGGTTCCAAACCCTCGCGCCCCACCTTCAGTCCGTCATCCCCATGCCTCGCCCCATCGCCCTCACCCCGCGTCATGGCCGCAGTAAAACCTCCCACCTTCACCGGATCCCCCTCCCACCACTTGCCCGTTTGCAGCGCCACATACCCCCGCCCCACCAGGTCACGGACCATGTTCGGTTGCTGCCTGAAGTTCCCCACCATCGTCTCATAATATCGGGAAAACTCCGGGTTCTGCCTCTCCGTCATCGCGTTCACCCCCGGCTTCGGCAGGGCCGGATCATTGCCCGTCACTCCATGCTGGTGAGGATAGAGACCCGTGATGATGCTGGCCAACGCAGGACGACACAACGGCGCGGTGGTGTAAGCCCGATGAAAAACCAGCGACTCGGAAGCCAGCTTGTCCAGCTGGGGCGTCTCAACCTCATGATGCCCCATGAAGCCGTAATCCCCCCATGCCTGATCATCCGAGATGATCAGCAGAACGTTCGGGAACCGATCCGCTTCCCCTCCCAACGAGACAACAACCGACAGCAGCAAGACACTCAACCAAGGCTTCATGGCGCTCAACGTATCGGTACCGGGCAGCAGAAAGCAACGCAGGCGAATCCGGAATCCTCACATGGAACGGGGACACTCGCAGCCACAGCACCAGTCAATACCCCACCCCCAGCCATTGACACACACCACCCCGCAGGTAGCTTCTAACACCGCCCGTGCCCAAACGCCGAAGAACATCCAAGCCGAAGACCACGATCCGCCTCCGTGATCGCTTCCTCATCGTCGCGTTCCTCATCCTTCTCCTGCTCGGCGACAACTCCAAGCACTCCCCCTCCTACCAGGAAAAGGCGGTCGCGGCAGTCCTCATGGGTGAAGCCTGGGGCGAAGGCACGCTGGGCATGACCGCCGTCGGCGAAGTCATCCGCGAACGTGCCAACCGGCTGAATCGCACCCCCCTCCGTATCGTCACCACCGGCAAGAACGGGTTCCACGCCTTCTCCTGCCTCAACGGAACCAATATCGATGCCCTCATCGCAAAGTTCCAGAAAGCCCCGGAGTACAAGAAGGCCCTCGAAATCTCCCGCATGGTCTGTCGTTACCCCGGCCAACTCCCCGGCATTACGCAGGGTGCCACCCACTTCGTGATCTCAACGGAACTCCCCTACTGGGCCGAAGGCTACGAACCGGTCGTCATCATCGGAGCCCACGCCTTCTACCGGCTGCCCTGGATCTGACTGCCTCCCCTCGCAAATCAGACCTCTGCCGGCAACCAGACTTCAAAGGTCGTCCCCTCCCCCACCTTGGATCGCACCCCCACCCACCCGCCATGCAGCTCAAGGATCGACTTCACAATGGACAACCCCAACCCCGCATGGCCCTTCGCCCGGGACCGGGCCTTGTCCGCCCGATAAAACCGGTCAAAGACATGCGGCAGATGTTCCTCCGCAATCCCAACCCCGGTGTCCCGCACCCGCAACAGCACACCCCCGCCTTCCACCGCCAGCTCAACCCGCACCTCCCCGCCTTCGCGGTTGTAGGCAATGGCATTGCTCACCAGGTTCATGACTACCTGCCCCAGCATGGAAGCATCCCCCCGACAACGCCCCCCCTCACCTGTGACCACTACCCGCACCCCACGCTCGTCCGCCATGGGCTGCACCATCCGCACTGTTTCCTCCACCAGATGACCCAAATCACAGACTTCACCCAACTCACTCACCCCGCCAGCATCCAGCCTCGCCAGCACCAGCAGTGACTCAATGACTTTTCGCATCCGCTCAGAGGCCCGTCCACAGACCTCAAGGCCCTGTCGATACTCCTCCGCAGTTCTCGCCTTCCTCAGCAGGGTCTGCGTCTGGGTCAAGATCACGGTCACCGGCGTGCGCAATTCATGCGAAGCATCCGCCGTAAACTGGGCCTGCCGGTCAAAGGCGGAACGCAATCTCTCAAACGTCTGGTTCAAGACTCCCGCCAACTGCCCCAACTCACTGTCCGTTTCCCCCACATCAATCCGTTGATCCAAGCGCCCCCCCGCAATCCGGCCCGCC
>JBMTVN010000039.1:0-20599 GCA_049451415.1 Limisphaerales bacterium
CTCAACTGGGTTCACGTGAATGACGTTGCGGCCGGTCATATCCTCGCCGCGGAAAAAGGTCGGATCGGCGAGCGCTATATCCTCGGTCACGCCGACGGCAACTGGACCATGCGACAATCCTTCGAGACGCTCGCCGAGATCACCGGTCTTCCGGCCCCCCGGCTCAAGGTGCCTTACACTGTCGCCTTCATGGCTGCCCTCGCCAACGAGGCCGCCTCCGCCATTACCGGCCGACCGCCCAAGGCACCCATCGCCGGAGTCCGTATGTCCCGCTACAAGATGTGGTTCAGCCCCGCCAAGGCCATCCAGGAACTGGGGCTCCCTCAGACCCACCCGCGCCAGGCTTTCGAAGATGCCGTTCGCTGGTTTCGGGAAAATGGATATGTTCACGCATCGTGAACCGCCGCCAATCCAACATGAAGCTGCAGTCCTGGCTGGTTTGCATCGCGATGGCCTGCCTGCTGACCGCCTGCTCTCCAGCTCCACCAAGAGAGACTGCCCCCGCCGATATTCGCGGTGAGCCCATCGTCAGCGAGACCACCCCGCCGCCAGTCACGAATCTCCCTGCCTCTGACCCCGACACCTCTGTCGAACAGATCTCGCTCAGTGACGATGACCTCGGTCTGGTTGGATTCGATCGTCTCTCGGGATACAACTACGAAGCCCGCGCGGCAGAGCTGGCTTCAACCGGAGCCACCAACTCCAGCGCCATTCCCCAGGCCCTCCTCGCGCTCAATGGTCAAGAGGTTGCCATTCGCGGCTTCATGCTCCCGCTGAAGTTTGAAGGCGGGCTGGTGACCGAACTCCTGCTCATGCGTGACCAGTCCATGTGCTGCTTCGGTGTCGTCCCCAACATCAATGACTGGGTCGCCGTCACGCTCCCACCGCCTGGCGTCAAAGCCATTCTCGACCAGCCTGTCATTCTGTTTGGCACCCTCGAAGTAGGCGAGGAATTCGACCAGAACATCCTGTCCAGTATCTATCGCATGCAGGGCGAGGAGATGCTCGATGCCCTCGATCTGTAGTCAGGAGAGAGGAGACAGTGGGTTGTGCTTCTTATCGGGCGGGACTCAGCACCGTCGGGTCTGTCCGCCTCAGCACCGGACCGATCCGGTTCGTCAACGCCCCCCAGGTCATGGAGTCATCGACCTCGATTTGCAAAGTGGATCCCGCAGCCAGCTCCGCCAGCCAGGCCTCGAGCTCCGAGTCATCCCTGATTTCAATTCCCTCAGTTGATCCCGACCCGTCTGCAGAACGCCCCGGCTTCCGCCCCGACATATAACCCTCCAGTGCCGTGTCCCTGCCCAGCTTCAATAAACCCGAAGCCTGCACAGTCGAGCCGCGCAACGTCAGCCCACCCAGCCGGTTCGTGATGGCCCCATAGGTTCCTGCCCTGACCCACGCCCCCGCCGCCCCCTGAACGCTGTGCACCTCCCCCGCCGCAAGGAACAAGTCCGCCATCGTTACCCCGGCCTCCGGTTCAAGCGTAAACTCAACAGTCCAGCCAAGGTGTCGCCTCAGGCCATACAGCTCGGGCAAGCGTGACGGTTCAGGCAACATGGTCGCCACCCGCTCAAGCTCCGCCAACTCCATCAACCAGGATCCGTCCGTCCTCAGCCGCAATGGCCAGGCAACCGTGCCGGGCCGCGGCGCCAGGGGTTTCAATTGCCCGGCCCTCCACAACTCCAAGGCCAGCTCGCGCGCCTTCGGGTCACCCGCCTCGTCCCCAGCCTTCTCCAGCGCCCCGCCGATCTCGCCCAAATAAACCCGCAGAAGCTTCAGCGGCGCATTCCGGAATCCAAGCTTGGATCCTGCCGCTGCCTGCTCCACAAGACTACGCACGACTCCATCCTCCAGATGCCAGTGTAGGGGCAGGGGATTCGATGGAACGCGCAAAGCCTGCCCGTCCCGGGGAGACAAATCTACAAACATGCGGTAATCACCAAAAGGTACTCCCTCGAAAAACCGCGTAGGGTCGAGTTCGATCCGGTGCGACAAATCCTCGCCTGCCGCCAAGCTCCATTCCACCCGTGTACCCTCAAAGTAAACGGGAACGTTCATCACCCTCTGCCCCGCATCGTCAACCAGCCAGAATTGGAAATCATCAGGCCATACCACGGACTGCCCCTGCGACCCGGGATTGCTCAGCTTCAGGTTCAGTTGCACAGCCCGCGGTGGAGTCACCACGTCGTCCCCATGAAGGTCCAACTCCAGGCCCTGGGCCTTAGCCCGCCCGGCGCGTTGCTTCAGATAGTCATCCACCGACAACACCGTGAACGTGATCGGCCCCGTCTCGGCAGCCGCCCGCCATAGGGCCAGCCCCTTCGGCACCTGCGGTTGCTGTGTGGGCAATACCCCCGTGTAGCGTCCCTGCAAGCGATAGGTCCCACTCCTGCTCAAACGCACCCAGTCGCTAATTCGCGTTTCGTATTCACCGGCCACGCCGGGATCCAGCCGCTCGGCCTTCGCAAACATATGGGCCAGGGCCTGCCCCGGAGGGATCAATTCCACCGGGTCGCCTTCTGCCGAGGTCACATTCAGCCGTCCGTTCAATCGGCAGCATCCCTCCCACATGAATGCCAGTGGTTCATCCCCCGAATTCTGGAAACGCCAGAGCAGGGGGGTGGCGTCCCCAATCACATGCACCTCCGCCGGGGGAATCGACAGCTGTGCGGTCACCGGAGGTTCCGGTAGTTCCGCTCCCCTGGCGGACAACAGCATCCAACCTGCACAGGCGGCCACAGCGCGGCACCTGCTCCCTGCAACACGTCTACTGGATCTCCACACGCACATCGTCAAACCGGATCGCCGTTCCTGCAAAAGGCTTGCCCCAAATACCCCCCTTGCCATTGGGCGGCTGATCCTCAACGGTCTCAACCAGCAACCAGCTCCCCGGCTCCTCCTCGCCCTCCATCCACGCTTTGCCCCGTATGGACCACGCGCCCTCGGCGGTCTTCTCCACCGCCAGCCTCAAATGTGTCCACTCCCCACCCTTCCATTGCCAGTCTACACTGCTCAGGAGCTGCTCACCCTTCAACAACTCCAGGGCTCCCTTCGCCGGAGAAACCTGCAGACGATATCCGCTCACTCCCCCCGCGCTTACGGCGAATACCGGATAACGTCGTCCCTTCCGGCTACTGTGTACCCGCACACCAACCTCAACCCCATCCCTCGCACTCCCGCCAAACAGAACCCCGAAGGTCTCGAGTGGTGCGCCGGGCAATTCCAGAACCCGCCCCTGCTCAAATTCACAGACCGCAAATCCACCATCCATGACCAGCATCTCCGCCGGAACTTCGCCCAGCTCTGCCGCCTCAAAGTCATTCTCATACACGGCAGCGCCCACCATGCCACTCAGGCAGCAAGCCAGCCCTAATCCCAAGCCAATGCTCCAGTACTTCATGTTACTCATTCCTTAATCCGTCCAACAAACGCCCGCGCAACGCGGCCCGCGTCGCAAGCCACGTCCAGATCCATCCGGAAACCAGCACCGCACCCAGCGTCAGTCCCAGTCCGGTGAAGGGCAGTTCTCCCGTAGGCGACAGCACGCTGGGCAGGACCGCCAGCAGTGCCGCTCCCACGCCCAGAAAAAGTCCCGCCAGCAACAGGCCCGCGTGCTCAACCAACACCACGCGGCCTATGGCACCGCGCTCAAAGCCAACCGCCAGCATCAACGCCAGCTCCCCGCGCCGCTCGAGCACATTCCGCAACACCACCACCCCCAGGCCGAAACTCCCCAGCACGACTCCCAGCCCGCCCAACAATTGGAACGTTCCCAGGTAGGTATTCTGTACAGCGTTAAATCCATTCAGCCGCTCCGCCGCAGAATTGAACTCCACCCCCGCCGCACTCAGCCCCTTGGTCAGGGTCTCCCGCACCGCTGCGGCCTTGTCCGGTTCCGCATCCACCAAAAACATCCTGAACCCTGGCTCGGACGGAAACCTCTCGAGAAACGCCTTCTCATCAATCAACAGGCTGCCCTGCAGAATGGAGTTCGCCACCGCGCCAACCAACTGCACCTTGAAGGTCCGACCCTGCTCATCGGTGTAGTCCAGCACATCACCCACCTTCCGGCCCATCGCCCACAAGATGGAGTTCAAGTCCCCCACCGCCGGCACTGGCGCATCAGTCGTCGCATCACGCCCGCTCTTCACCAGCAATCGCCATCCCTCCGATCGATCCGCACCCTCCATCACCTTCGCGAAGGTGAAGGCCCCGCGTGAAGCCAGCGCCTCTGCCTCCACTCCCAACAACCGCGGAGTCCGCGCCCGGTTCAAATTCAAGCAGCTCGCCTCATCCCCGTCCCGCACCCGCAAGGGCACAATCGTCGCCCCCTGCAGGTCGCCCGCCTCCAAGGCATAGAAGTCCAGCCCGTCCTCTGTGTTCAAATCCTGGATCACCGGGAAGGTCGCCTCGCCCACCAGGGCAAATCCGCCCGTGCCAGCAGACCGCTGCGATGCATCCCGCACCGCGTCCAAACGAAACACCCCGATTGCTGCCACCAGAAAACATCCGCTCGCCAATAAACCCACGATGGACAGGCTGCGTCCCCGACGTCGGCCCGCATTCCGAACCCCCAGCGACACCAGTGTCAGCTCACGACCAGACTCCGTTACACGCAGCTTTGTCAGCCACCATCCCGCCCCCGCCATGCCACCCAGCAACGCCATGCTGCCTGCACCAAAGAACGTCCCTGCAGAGGTCGTTTCCCCGCGCACTACCGCTTGCACGGCCAATAACAATCCGCCACCAAGCAACACCATTGCCAGCCCACCGCGGCGCCCCTTGCCGCGTGCCTGGGACGCGCCGCCATCGGTGTCCTCAGCAAATGCCTCACCCGCCAACAATAGCCGCGCCGGTTGGTGTGCCTGCTTCCGCAGCGCCAGCCAGATCGTCACCAGGGCAACCACCACACCCCCAAGGGTCCCCGCAATCAAGGTCGAACCCGATCCGTAATACGCCAGGGCTGAAGTCCCCACCGCATCCCGCCATAGGGTCGCCAATCCACGAATCATCAGCTGGGCATAACCCACCCCCAGGGCCATCCCCAAAACGCTGCCCGCAATCGCCACCCCTAGGGCCTCGCCCAACCATAGGCGACGCACCTGCTTTGGGGATAACCCCAAGGCCAACAGGGTCCCGGTCTCTTCCGCCCGGCGTTCCACCCCGAATTGGAAGAGGAGTGAGACCAGCAATAGCGCCGCGACGATCAGGAAGAAACTGAACCCGATAAAGAGTCCCCCGAAATCCTGTGACTGGTTGGCTGAGGCCAGCGCCTGCTCGCGTACCGGTTGGAACGCCATCCCGAAACCGCCAGGCCCCAAAGCCTCCTTGAGCGCAGCCGCCCTGCGCTCCTTCTCCTGCTGAAGGTTCCCTGCATCCCCCGGGAAGCGCACCGCGGTCAAATCCCCGAAACGATTCGACCATAAAGCCTGTCCGGCAGCCAAACTCACAAAGGCCTTCGGGGTACCTTTGTGCTCCTCCCAATACTTCTCGTCCTTCGGCCGGATTTCCGACATCGACACGGGAAGCGTAGGATCCCAATCGCGTGTGCTCTCGGCTTTCTCGACCCCGGGGAACATGGGCATCAGTTCCGGATCACCCGCCGGTCCCGCCAACGGCACCACGGCCCGAACCTTGAACATCGCTGACCGCTCCTCCAGCCTCCGCGCCGTCGTCAAAGCATAATACCGGACCTCCACCTCATCCCCCACAACCGCACCCAGGTCCTCCGCCGTCCAGTCGTTCAATACAATCTCGTTGGTGGCCATACCCGACGGCATAAATTCCAGATCAGCCGCACACACCATCGAATACGGCGTGCTCCCGTCGCCGTGCCTCAGGCTGTTGACGAACATCGTCAGGATCGGCTGCGATCCCTCCGACAGCTCCGCTGCCGCCCCGGCCACCACCGGCTCCAAAAACACCCGCGAACTCCGCAACTCCAGCACACCCCGGTCTTCCAACACCCGCAGCTCCAGCTCCGCATCAGGCAAATCCCACGAACGCTCCAAACCCTCCTTCACGGTCGCCAAATCCACACCCTCGCCACCCGCCACAATGACGTTCGCGCGTCCCTCCATCTCCAGTCGCTTCTGCAGGGTTCCCAAATGCACAAAGGCATTCATCGCGGGGAGTTGCGTGGGCCGTAACCCAAAGGACCCCATCGCATCCGCCGCAACCTCCGCAGCCACTGTCAGCCGTAAACTCGACGACGAATCCTCCTGCGGTGACAACGGGGTCTCCCGCGACAAGGAACTCGGTCGCGACGCCCTGACAATCACGACATCGCCCGGCCTGACCCCGAGCTGTCGCATCAGCCGGGCGTTAAGCAAGACTTCATCCTCCGCCGGACTGGGAAACTCGGGCTCCACCGCAGCCAATCGCCAGAACCGTTCATCCACGCCCAGAAGCTGCACACCGTTCGCCCGACCCTTTTCATCCGGCGTCGCCACGGTCGCATCCAGCTGCATCACCGGAGCTGCCACCGGCTTGTAACCCAGCCCCAGCCGGTCCGCCAACTCCGACCGGAAAAACCGGTCTCCCCCCGCCAAGGCAACTGTCACCTTACCCAGTCGCTGCAAGGCCAGTTGCCGCAGGCTCGCACGTACGGAATCCCCCACCAGCAATGCCCCGGTCAGAATCGCACTCCCCACCGCCACACCCAACAAGGTGCCCGCGTGCGAGCGCGCATGAAAAACCAGCCCCCGCCAAATCAAAGTCCAGAAGCTCATCACGCCCTCGCACTCAAGACGCCATCTCGCAACTCCAAGGTCCGCCCCATCCGGCGCGCCAACTCCAAGGCGTGTGTCACGACCACCAGGGCCACTCCCTCCTCCCGGTTCAACTGCTGCAGCAAATCCCCCAATGCCTCCGCCGAGGCCCGGTCCAGCGCCCCCGTAGGCTCATCCGCCAACAAGAGCTTCGGCCCGTTGATCAGGGCTCGCACCACCGCTACCCTCTGCCGCTCACCGCCCGACAATTGACCCGGCCGATGTCCCAACCGCGCGCCCAACCCCACTTTGTCCAATAAGCGCTTCGCCCGCTCCCTCGCACCACTGCGAACCGCCGCATCCCGCGCTGCCAATGTCGGAACCAGGACGTTCTCCATGACGGTGCACTGCGGAAGCAAATGATGAGCCTGGAAAACAAATCCCACCGACCGATTCCTGACCTCCGCCAGACGCTCGCCCTTCAGTCCCGCTAGATCCTCGCCACCCAGCCGGACCCGGCCCCGCGTTGGCTCATCCAACGTTCCCATGATGTTCAGCAACGTGCTCTTCCCGCACCCCGATGGACCCACCACCGCCACAGACTCACCTGCACCCAACTCAAAATTCACACCCTGCAAAACGAAAACCCGGCCCGCTTCAGTCGCTGCAGGATACTCTTTGTCCACCTCCATCAACTGGAGCAAAGGAGAAGTCATGCCCGAAATCTAATGGATTTTCACCCCACAGCAAGCCCCACCCCCCCAAAGCTAATCCAGCCACGCAGCTGCACGACGCTGCCTCGTGAAGTGAGAGGTCGCTCACGCAAGGCAGGTCCACGCCGATAAAACCCGGGGATTCACGCCGGCAGCCCTCACGCTGCCACTAATCCCAGGTCGCGACGTTGAAATCCTCGTCCTCATCCTCATCCAACCCCACCCGCGAGGTAGGTCCCCCCGCCTCCCCTCCATCCAGCGCAGTACCTTCCGGACCCGCCACCATCACCCGCAAACCCCGAGCCCGCAGCTCCTCCACCACTTCCGCCGACGCCCCGCTGTCGGTAATCAGCAGGTCGATCCGGCCCAACTCACACAGGTGAGCCACCGAACGCCGCCCCAGCTTCGTGTGGTCCATGCAAAAAATCACCCGCCCAGCCGACTGCATCATGGCCCGCTGAATGTCCACGAGAAGCGCATGGGAGTTGGTCACACCATCCACGGTAATTCCCCCCGCACTCATGATTGCCACATCCGCATGCGTCTTCCGGAAGGTATCCACCGCCAACGGCCCCATGAGGGCCCCAAGCCGCGGATAAATCACCCCGCCGGTCACCACCACCTCAATCTTCTGGTGCGAAGCAAACAGGTTCGCCACCGGCAGGGAATTGGTCACCACCTGCAAAGTCATCGCCTCCAAATACCGCGCCACGTGATACACAGTGGTCCCGGTATCCACGATCACGGTCTGCCGTGGCGCCACCAGACTCGCACACAGTTTCCCAATGGCTTCCTTCTCCCCCAGCTCGTGGGTGTCACGGGCCGAAAATAAAAACTCGTCGGACTTCGGGGTGCTCACTAAACGCGCACCCCCATGCGTCCTGCGCACATTCCCCCCAGCTTCCAGTAAGGTCACATCCCGACGTACGGTCGATACCGAGACATCCAGCAGCCGCGCCAATTCCTCCAGGGACGCAAACTCCGCCCGCTGCAGATATTCCTCGATTCTTCGTTGTCTTTCCTCGACGACCATCAATTCTTCCAGAATGCGTGGAAGGTTTTGGAATATTTAGAAAGGAATTGCAAGATAATGATTGACTGAGTGCAGAGTGTTGTGAATAACTTCCGCCGACATTTGATCTGGGCCGACACCCGAATCCGCAATATTCCATGTCCAATCCCACATCCGCTCCACATCGAGCCGTTGTTGAACACTTGGTCCGCCAAGTGGTCTACAACCGTCTGAATAAACCCCTGCCCACCGTGGCCTCCGGCCCTAACCCCCTCGTGGTCAATGTCAGCGCTCGCCATTGCCACCTGACCCAGGAAGCCGTCGAAGCCCTGTTCGGTAAAGGCCACCAGCTCACCCCCTTCAAATGGCTCTACCAAGAGGGCCACTTCGCCGCCCAGGAAACGGTGACCCTCATCGGCCCGCGAAGCCGCGTCATCTCCAACCTCCGAATCCTCGGCCCCTGCCGACCCTTTAATCAGGTCGAACTCGCCTACACCGACGCCATCGCGCTCGGGTTCGAGATCCCCCTCCGCATGTCCGGCAACATCGAAAACACCCCGGGCTGTATGCTGATGGGTCCAGCCGGCTTCTTCGAAATGTCCAGCGGAGTCATCCGCGCCCTCCGTCACGTTCACCTCCATCCCGATGACGCCGCCTTCTATGGCGTCGGCAAAGGTGAGTCGATGAACCTGCGCATCGGTGGACCCTGCGGACTGACTCTCGAAGGTGTGGTCACCCGCATTGACCCCGCAGTAAAACTTGAGGTCCACATCGATACGGACGAGGGTAATGCTTGCAACCTTCGACCCGATACGCCCTGCGAATTGGTCAAGGTCTGAGACAGATTTCCATAAACCCCAAACAATTTAACCAAACCCAAACCATACCCCTATGAGTGAAGCACTAGGCATGATTGAAACCCGCGGTTACGTGGGCAGTGTCGAGGCCAGCGATGCCATGGTCAAAGCCGCCAACGTCACCCTCGTCAAAACAGTCCCCATCGGAGGCGGCCTCATGACCGTCCTCGCCCGTGGGGACGTCGGATCCATCAAGGCCGCCGTCGATGCAGGCGCCCGGGCCGCATCCAAAGTCGGCGAGCTCATCAGCTCCCACATCATCGCCCGTCCGCATGATGACCTGGTCAAGGCCTTCGTCGGGGAAACCCCCAAGGCCGGCAAGTAACCCCCAAACCGCAATTTCCAAAAGAAACTCAAGTCTATGGTACAACTCGCTATCGGCATGATTGAAACCCGGGGCCTCTGCGCGCTGCTCGAAGCCAGCGACGCCGCCCTGAAAGCCGCCAATGTCACTTTCACCGGTTGGGAAAAGGTCGGCAGTGGCTACGTGACCGGCTTCTTCCGTGGTGACGTCGCCGCCGTCAAGGCCGCGACCGACGCCGGAGCCGCCGCCGCCGCCCAAGTCGGCCAGGTCATCAGCGTCCAAGTCATTCCCCGGCCGCACGAAGGCCTCGCCGGCCTCGGTAAATGGCTCCAGCAGTCCTAAGCCCGCCCCGATCCGGCTACCGATGAAAATCCTCGTCGCCAATATCGGCTCCACCTCGCTCAAGTGGCGTCTGTTCGACTTTGCCGCCGAACAGGAAACGCTGCTCCATAAGGGTGGTCTCGAGCGGGTGACGGATTATGCGGCAGCCATCGAGGAATGCCTCGGACAGCTCAAGTCAGCCAACGCCATCACGAGTGAAAGCGACATCGGTGCGGTCGGCTTCAAGACGGTGATCGCCCGCAACGTCAATGGTTGCGTCCGGCTCGATGACACGGTCATCGAAGCCATGGAAGCAGCCAATGGCCTCGCGCCGGCACACAACCCGCCTTATATCGCCGGTATTCGCATGTTCGCCCGGCGTATGCCCGGAACCCCGCTGGTCGGCCTGTTCGAAACCGCGTTCTGCCAGTTCGCACCCGAGCCGGCCCGACGTTACGCCGTCCCGCAAAACTGGTACGACGCAGGCGTCCAACGCTGGGGCTTCCACGGCGCCAGCCACAAGTTCATCGCGGAACGCTCGGCCGAACTGCTCGGCCGAACCGACGTCGCAGAACGGGCCCGGCAACTCTACGTCAACCAGGCCTCCTCGCCCGTCGATGGACCCAACCTGCGCGTCATCTCCTGCCACCTCGGCGGCAGCTCCTCCGTGACAGGAATCCTCAATGGCGTCGGGATCGGCAACAGCATGGGACTCACCCCCCAAACCGGCCTCCCCCACAATAACCGCGTCGGTGACCTCGACGCCTTCGCCGTCGGTTACATGCTCCGCACCACCGGTGCCTCCATCGACGAGCTGGAACAACAACTCTGCCGCGACGCCGGCCTCAAAGGCCTGTCCGGTGGCTATAACGACGTCCGCGACCTGGCAGTACAGGTAGGGCAGGGGAACCCACAAGCGCAGCTCGCCCTCGATTTTCTCGCCCACGAATGCCGCCGCTGGATCGGGGCCTACCTCGTCCAGCTCAATGGCCTCGATGCCCTCGTCTTCACCGCCGGCATCGGCGAAAATCAAACCACTCTCCGCCAGGCAATCTGCCAAAACCTCGACCAGCTCGGCTTCCAACTCGACCCCGCCGCAAACGAAAACCTCCGCGGCCAGGAAGGCGTCATCAGTACTCCGGATTCTCTAGTCAAAATCATGGTCATCCCCACCAATGAAGAACTGGTCGTCGCCCGGGAAGTCCTCCGCCACCTGCAAAACCAAAAGTAACTTTACCCTTTAAACCAATCACTCAAACCCAAAGAAAACACCTATGTCCCAACAAGCTATCGGCATGATTGAAACCCGCGGCCTCGTCGCCCTCGTGGAAGGTACCGACGCCATGCTCAAGGCCGCCAACGTCGAACTCGCCGGCCCCATGACCCAGGTCGGCAACGCCCTCGTCACCTCCGTCGTCGTCGGTGATGTCGCCGCAGTCAAAGCCGCCGTCGATGCCGGTGCCCAAGCCATCAAGTCCATCAAAGGCGAAGTCATCAGTGTCCACGTGATCGCCCGCCCGCACAGCGACGTCGAGGCCGTCCTTCCCAAGAAGAAATAAGCGGGGCAGGGGAACTAAACCGGATGGTCCTCACCCCGGCCGCGGTTAACCCGCGACCCCGGACCGTCCCAACTCCACCACATAACCCCACCCAACAACCATGTTCCTCGCCAAGGTCGAAGGCTCCGTCGTCTCCACCAAAAAAGACCCCTCGATGAGCGGCCGTAAACTGCTCCTCGTCCGTCCCATGCTGGTCGACGATAAGGACCCCACCCGCTTCAAACACGGGTCCAATACGATCATCGCCGTCGATAGTGTCGGCGCCGGCCAGGGAGAAATGGTCATGTTCTGCCAGGGCAGCTCCGCCCGACTCGCCCCTAACCTCAAAGACGCACCCGTCGATGCCGTCATCATCGGTATCGTCGATACGGTCGATGTCTTCGGCAAAACCATCTTCGATACCCGCAAGAATAATACCCCCTGAAGCCTGAGCCATGAGTAGCCCCGTCAATGAAGCCCTGATCCGGAACGTCGTGGAGGAAGTCCTCGGCCGCCTCGGCCAAGCCACCACCACAACCCCCTCCACTCCTTCCATCTCAACCTCCAACCGCACCGGTTTCCGGAACTTCGGCGTGTTCTCTAATGCTGACGACGCCTGCGAGGCCGCCCACCAAGCCTACCTCCAACTCTCGGAACGTGGCGTGGCCGGACGGAAAAAGGTCATCGAGATCGTCAAGGAACTCTGCTTCACCAACGCCAAGGAATGGGGCCGTATCGAACTCGAGGAAACCAAGATCGGCCGCCTCGACCACAAGATCGAAAAGCTGCTCGGCCAGCGCGGCATCCCCGGGATCGAATTCCTCAACCCCTACGGCCTCAGCGGTGACCACGGCATCACGCTCGAAGAATACGCCCCCTTCGGCGTCATCGGCGCCGTCACCCCCTCCACCCACTCCATCCCTACGATGGCCTGCAATATCATCAGCATGGCCGCCGCAGGAAATGCCGCCGTCTTCAATGCCCACCCCGCAGCCTACCGCTGCGCCGTCATGGCCGCCCGTGTCTTTAATGAAGCCATCCACCGCGAACTCGGTATCGAAAACCTCGCCTGTATCATCGATCCCCCCACGCTCGAATCCTTCACCGCCCTAGCCAAAAATGACCGCGTCCGCCTCCTCTGTGTCACCGGCGGACCCGGCGTGGTCAAGGCCGCCATGCAGTCCGGTAAACGCGCCATCTGCGCCGGCCCCGGTAACCCGCCCGTGCTCGTCGATGGCACCAGCTGCCTCGATAACGCTGCCAAATGCGTCGTATTCGGCGCCGCCTACGACAACAACCTGCTCTGCATCGGCGAAAAGGAAGTCTTCGTCCTCGACCGCTACTGCGATGCGTTCATGAACGCACTCGCCAAGCATGGCGCCGTCCGCCTCACCAACAGCCAGGTCGACCAGCTCCGCAAAGCCGCCTTCACTTTCCCGCCCGGACAAGGCGCCGGCTGCCCCCACCCGGTCGTCAATCGTGACCTCGTCGGTCGTGACCCCCACGTTCTCGCCCAGGCCGCCGGCACCTCCGTGCCCAATTCAACCCAGCTGCTCTTCGCTGAAACCGCCGCCGATGACCTCTTCGTCGAGGAAGAACAAATGATGCCCTTCCTCCCTATCGTCCGCGTCCAGTCCGTCGAGGAAGGCATCCGCCTCTCGAAGAAAGCCGAGCACGATTATAAACACTCGGCCATGATCCATTCCCACGACGTCGCCAACATGACCGCCATGGCCAAGGCGCTCGAAACCACGCTCTTCGTCAAGAACGGGTCCTGCGTCGCCGGACTCGGCAACGGCGGCGAAGGCTACTCCAACTTCTCCATCGCCACCACCACCGGCGAAGGTATCTGCAATCCGCGCACTTTCACCCGGGTACGGCGTTGCGTCATGGTCGATAAACTGCGCATTTTCTAATGTTCCTCGCCCGCGTCGAAGGCACCGTGATCGCCACCCGCAAACACCCCAGCTTCGATGGCTGGCGCCTCCTCATCTGCCAGCCCATCAGCGCGGACGGCGACCCCCAAGGCGCTCCTCAAGTGGCCATCGACCCCCACGGCGCAGGTATGCACCAGCGCGTTATCATCTCCTCCGACGGTGCCGCCGCCCGTAAAGCCGTCGGCGATAACCTCAGCCCCGTCCGCTGGATCGTCACCGGTATCGTCGACGAAAAAGAACCCGGAGTGCCCGTATGAAGCTCGGCGCTGTCATCGGTCGCGTTACGCTCAGCCGCACCGTCCCCGCTCTCGAGGGCGCTCGCTGGCTCATCGTCAGCCCCTTCACCCGCGACCACTTCCAGCAAGGCCCCGAAACTCCCGAAGGCCTCAGCAGTGACCCCAGCCCCGTCGTCTATGACAACCTCGGCGGCGGAGTCGGCCAAACCATCGGCTACGTCGAAGGTCGCGAAGCCGCCGCCCCATTCGAGTCCCCCACACCCATCGATGCCATCAACGCCGCCCTCATCGACAATATTTTCTACAACCCGTTCGAGAAGTAAGGACCCAGCATGAAACAAATCATCAGTGCACGTGACGTCGAGGACATGATCCGCCAAGGCCAGGATCTGAACCAAATCCCCGACGATGTCCTCCTCACTCCCTCCGCCCGCGACCTCATTCGCGACTGGCAGGACGGCACAAGCCGGATCACGCCTGTCGCCCAGCCGGCCCCCAGCACGCCCGTCGCCCCCGCCAAACCCGCCGACACAGAGCCGCCCAAACCCATCAATTCCAAAAGCCCCCGCGCCGACCTCGAAGCCTTCTTCGAATCCCCCTACTGCGAGGAACTCAAAAAGCAGATCGTCGAAGTCGGACAACGCCTCTGGCAACGCGCCTACGTCGATGGCAACGGCGGCAATATCGCCATCCGCGTCGGGGACGACGTCGCACTCTGCACTCCCACGCTCGTCAGCAAAGGGTTCATGAAACCCCAGCACATGTGCCTCGTGGATTTTGAAGGCAACCAGCTGCTGGGCTCCAAGAAACGCACGAGTGAAATTCTCATGCACCTCCAAATCATGCAGCGGCAGCCCAAGGCCGTCGCCTCCGTCCATTGCCACCCCCCCTACGCCACGGCCTTCGCCGTCGCCGGTGTGGAACCCCCCACCTGCATGATCCCCGAGTTCGAAGTGTTCTGCGCCGTAGCCACCGCACCCTACCGCACGCCCGGCTCGCCGGAGATGGGCAAGCTCGTCGCCGACCTCGTCGATAAACACAACACCATCCTCATGGCCAACCACGGCGTCGTCACCTGGAGCCATAACAACGTCGAGGAAGCCTACTGGCGCATGGAGATCATCGAGGCCTACTGCCGTACTCTCATGGTCGCCGCCCAGCTCGGCAAACCACTCAATACTTTCTCCAAGGGCCACCTCAAGGACCTCCTCAATATCAAACAAAGCCTCGGCTTCGTTGACCCCCGCTACGGCCTCAAGGAATGCGAACTCTGCGACAATAACGAATGGCGCCCGGGCGTCGTCTGCAGCGCACCCCAGAATCCCGCTGCCACCCCAGCCCCCGCCGCCACTACCCCCGCCGATCCCAACGCAGAATCCATCGTCCAGGCCGTCACCGCCCAGATCATGGCCCAACTCCAAAAACGCCAGTCAGCACCATGAAGTCGCTGGACGCCAAACTCGCCGAAATCAAATCCAACCCCTCCTCCCGCGCGTTTATCCTCGCGGATGCCAAGGATGCGGATATGGCCTTCGGCGTCCGCGCCACCGGCCCCCGGTCCTACCTCGCCAACCCCGGCGACCGGCCCGCACGCTTCTCCCCGGAAATCTGGACGCGCGACGAATTCGGCTACCGGAACCTGCCCGAGTTCCTCGACATCATCCGCGAAGTCACCCACCAGGGTCTGGTCGACATCATGCTGATGTCCGCCTACGTCAATGAACAGCTCGCCATTAAGGAAGGCCTGTTCAAGGACTCCGCCGTAACCCCCGCCGCCCGCGCCAACGATACCACCGACGTCTGGGCCATCCGCCACGGCTGCTACACCCGCGAACCCGCCCAACCCTTCCGCTCCGCCACCATCGACCATATCCAGTGCGGCCAAATCGAGTGCGACCGCACCACCACCGATTTCCCCGGAGCCAACCTCGGCCTCTACTCCGTCACGTTCGTCAACCAGCTCGAACAGGACCGCGAAACGCTCCACTGGTTCAAGGCCTTCCGCGAAGAAGCCGAACGCAAACAATTCCGCTACTTCCTCGAAGTCTTCGACCCCAACGTCAATGCCCAGATCCCCCCGGAAAAACTCGGCGAATACATCAACGACCAAATCCTCCGCACGCTCGCCGGAGTCACGGATGCCGGACGTCCCCTCTTCCTCAAAATCGTCTACCACGGCCCCAAGGCCATGGAAGAACTCGTCCAATACGACCCCAACCTCGTCATCGGTATCCTCGGCGGCTCCGCCGGAACCACCTACGACGCATTCAAACTCATTCACGACGCCCAAAAATACGGCGCCCGGGTCGCCCTCTACGGACGCAAAATCAATAACGCCGAACACCAGCTCGGCTTCATCGAAATGCTCCGCCAGATCACCAACGGCAACCTCAATCCCGAAGAAGCTGTCCGCGCTTACCACGGCATCCTCCAAGCCAAGAACATCACCCCCAAACTGCCGCTGGAAAAAGACCTCGAACTCACCGACCAGGCCATGAGCTACGATAGCTCCGCCGCCCGCTCCTCCGTCCCCATCCAAAATAATCCGCTCGCCACCAAACCCGGCGAAGCACCCAAACCCGCCTCCGATCAATCCCAGGCCACCAGCCATGCCTGGCCCATCCTTCCCGACGGCGCTCCCGACTTCGCCAAGATGTCCACCACCGAACGCGCAGCATACGACAACTACCGCCTCAAACGCCGGTTCGGCTAACCCGCTCCATCCCGCTACCATTCAGTCCGTAACCGCTCCAACGCGTACCGATTATTGGCCCACGTGGGCCAATAATCGGCAGACCAAAACCAGGACAGGATCGTCAGTAGCTGACGCCTCTTGCACCGTCGCTCCCGGGGAAAGCGCAGATTCTCTAGATATTTTACCCGCTTGTGCGCCCCGTCGCTCTCATGTGACTGACTTGGGGTTGACGGATTTTCGGGACACCTGTCCCGAAAATCCGTCAGGGGGGAAGTATGAAGAGTATTAAGTCGTTGCGGGAGGACTCGCGGTTTCGGCCGGTCCGGAGCAATTCTGCGCACCTGACCTGTGCCTGATTCTGACCGATCTTTCCATCTGACAGTTGCAGTGACCCATGCTTCAATCGTCTCCATGAACCCATCGGATCGTCGTGCGTTCCTTCGTCAAATCGGTCTCTCGGCCGCGGCTTTCACGGGAGCCTCTGCCTTCGCGCCCCGGGCCTTGGCAGTTGAGCCCTTCGATCGACCCGGCCCCCCCAGGCTGAAGCTGAGTCTTGCCGGATACTCGTTTCGCAACTTCTTCAAGCACAACCAGGGCCGGACCCGACCTGAAACCCAGGCCACGATTACGCTCTTCGACTTCATTGATTTCTGCGCCAAGCAGAACTGCGACGCCGAGGTTACCGGCTACTATTTTCCCAGTCCGATTACCGATGAATTCCTGCTGCAACTGAAGCGGCACGCCCATCTCCGGGGCGTTGCTCTCAGCGGAACGGCTGTGGGCAATACCTTCGCGCTCCCGCCTGGTGCTCAGCGCGATGCCCAGATCGAGCATGTGAAGCAGTGGATTCGGCATGCCGCCACGCTCGGGCTTCCGCACATCCGGATCTTCGCCGGCAGCCAGCCCCAAGGACTCACTTTCGCCGAAACCAAGGAGCTTTGTATCCGGGCCATCGACGCCTGCCTTGGCGATGCTGCGCGTTACGGCGTTTTTTTGGGGCTGGAGAACCATGGTGGTATTGTGGCCGAGCCCGATGAGCTGCTGGATATCGTGCGGACTCTCGACAACCCGTGGCTTGGCATCAATCTGGATTCTGGCAACTTCCACACTGTCGATCCCTACGCAGATTTCGCCCGTTGCGTTCCTTACGCGGTCAATGTTCAGGTCAAGGTGGAGATGCAGGCCAAGGATCAGGCCAAGGAAGCAGCGGACCTCTCCCGACTGGTCCAGATCCTACGCGATGGTCATTATCAGGGCTATGTGGCGCTGGAATACGAAGCAGCGGAAGACCCCTGGCAAGCTGTGCCACGTTACCTGAACGAGTTGCATTCCCTGCTCGCAGGGTAGACCAAAGCGACTTGGCTTGCCGCCTGCTCTCAGCCTTCCCGGGTAACGCGGCCAAAGGATGCATGTGGCCAAGCGTCCCGAACCGGGGCAATGCAGATGCCGGTGTCTTTCGTCATGACACCATTCTGGATTCCGGCCTGAGGCGCCAGTGCGCCTGGAGCTAATTGAAAACGCGCCATGCAACCATACCTGTTCAGTTGGTTTGATTTTGTCACGGTCATCATGATCGCCGTTGGTGTCTACGTGGGTCGACGTCGCGGCATGTCTGCCGAAATCCTCGATCTGCTCCTTTGGGCTGCTGTTGTGGCACTCGGCGGCGTGTTCACTCCCGGCTTTGGAGACTGGCTCATCAACATGGTCCACTTCTCCGTAACCACCGCCTATATCCTGGCCTACATCCTCATTGCCGTTGCCGTCCTGGGCATTGGCTTCGGCATCCGTTACGTTGTCGGGGAAAAACTCGTCAGCTCCGATCTCTTCGGGAACATGGAGTATTACCTTGGCATGATTGCCGGTGTTGTCCGCTTCCTCTGTATCCAGCTCGCCATCATGGCTATCCTGCATGGTCCCTACATTTCCCAGGAAGATCTGCAGCGCCAGCTTGACACCCAGCGCAGGGACCTTGGGGAGATTTACTTCCCGCCCTTTGGGCAAATTCAGAAGAACATTTTCAAAGTCTCGCTTACCGGCCGGACCGTGGATAAATACCTCCATTTCAGCCTGATCAACACGGGTCCCGGCACTAACCGGCGCCCGAACGAAACTATCTTCCGGGAACGTGAGCGCGACGTCGACGCCGCCGGCGGCCTGCGCTAAGGTGCGCGCCGCATGGCCGGCCTGTTTTCCGAGTCCAATATCGATCAGATTCGCGCGGCGAGTGATATCGTCGAAGTGATTGGTGCTGTAATCCCTTTGAAGCGGTCCGGCGGGGGGTTCTCTGCGCTCTGTCCGTTTCACAAGGAGAAGACGCCTAGTTTCCACGTCAACCCCCAGCGCCAGATCTTCCACTGCTTCGGTTGCCATAAGGGTGGCGATGTCTTTCGCTTCGTTCAGGACTACGAGAATATTTCCTTTCCGGAAGCGGTTCGCCGTCTTGCTGAGCGTGCCCACATTTCTTTGGAAACCGAGGAGGACGACGGTGCGCGCCAGCGTCGATTTCTCAAGGAAACGCTGCTCCGCATCCACGAGGGGATTACCCAGCGCTGGCATAACGCGCTGGTGAACGAGGCCTCCGGCCAGACTGCCCGCGATTATCTCGAGCGCCGGGGTGTTTCCTCAGATGCCATTCGTGAGTTTCGCTTGGGTGCCGCTCCTGAAGCCTGGGATGATACGGTCAACTGGGCCAGGAGCAAAAAGTTCGACCTAAGCCTCGTCGAACAAGCCGGCCTCATCCTTCGCAAGGAAGGATCAGACCGTTACTACGACAGGTTCCGAGGACGGCTGATTTTCCCTATTGGCGATGAGCAAGGGCGTGTTATCGGCTTTAGCGGCCGTATCCTCAGTGGCGACGAGAAGATCGCCAAATACGTGAATTCTCCTGAGACACCCATTTTCACCAAGGGACGTGTCTGCTACGGCCTCGACAAGGCGCGACGCCCGATGCTGGATGCTGCCAGCGTCATTGTCTGCGAGGGGCAGCTTGACCTGATCGCCTGTCATGCTGCCGGCTTCAAGAATGCCGTGGCTCCGATGGGCACTGCACTCACTGCGGATCATGCCCGCCTTCTCCGGCGTTATGTTGAGGAAGTGACGCTGTGCTTTGATTCCGACAACGCCGGACAAAAAGCGGCCCTGCGTTCCTTGGACGATCTGCTGGGCTCCGGCCTTGCCATTCGGGTCGCTGAAATCCCTGCTCCACACGACCCGGACAGCTACATTAAAGCCCACGGGCGCGAGGCCTTCTCCCAACTCATCCAAACCGCCCGCGGCTTTTTTGACTTCTATCTCGAGCTTCTGCTCCGGCGCGAGGATGCCACTTCCGATCGTGGGCGTCTGGCCGTCGTTCGGGCTCTCGGTGAGGCGGTGTCCAAAACCGGCAGCGCCGTTCTTCTGGATACCTACGCCCAGAAAATTGCCCATCGCCTCGGGGTGAATCCTGATGCTGTGCGGGCAGAGTTCCGGCGCCTCCATCGATCCAAAGGTGTTCCCGCGCGTCCCGCCCCGGAAATCGAGGCTGATGATTCCGGTCCGGGTTCAACGGATGAAGAACCGGCTACGCGTCCGCCTCAACAGGAGTTTTGGCTTCTGAAGCTCCTCCTGCCTGAACCCCGTCTCATCCCCAGCTACCGGAATCATCTTAAGACGGATTGGATTTCTCATCCCGGTGTCCGCCGTATCCTTGAGGCCTGCCTCCAATCCGCTGAAAATGGTTCGGTCGATCCAGCGCAGATTGTGGGCAACCTTCAGCACCCCCACGACCGCAGCCTTGCCTCAGAGGCTCTCACCGAGAACCGCCCAATTCCCAACCGCAACCAACAGGTGAATGACCTTCTTCGTCGCCTGCGGGACCAGGAAATTGACCGCGAGCTTACCCGCCTATCCGGTAGTATCGCCGATGAGCGCCTGAGCGATGAGGACCGCGTGCAGATGCTCCTTCGGCAACAGGAACTGCGGCGGCAAAAAAAAGAACCCCTCGTTTCTCCCGAGGAGTTCTAGCACACGGTCAGGGCTCAATCCGTGAGTCGGCTGTGCGAGCCATCGCAGCGAGCACCTTTGGCGGAATGCTTGCACCCACACCAGGCCACCGTCGACTTCTCCAGAATTTCTACCTTCACCGACCGCATCCCCGTCCCTTTGTGTGCGCCATCGCAAAAGGGTTGAGTTGCCGACAACCCGCAACTGCACCAGGAGTACATCCCGGGTTCAGCCACCATCACGTAAGGAGCCTTTTGCACTACTTTGGGTTTATCCATGACGCGCACTATAG
>JBMTVN010000040.1:0-20173 GCA_049451415.1 Limisphaerales bacterium
GGGGGCCGGGGCTTGACAAGACCGGGGTGAAGCACCATTTTACATTTCGCCAACCGACGAAATATAAGGGCCACGATGCGCGAGTTCATGAACATCACCAAGGCGTTGTCTGATCCTACCCGTATCCGGGTGTTGCTGGCCTTGCGGGAACGGGAGCTGTGCGCTTGTCAGATAACGGAGCTGTTCGGGCTGGCGCAGTCCACGATGTCGAAGCACTTCTATCTCCTGAAGCAGGCCGGGCTGGTGGATTGCAGGAAGGAAGGCCGCTGGGTGTATTACGCGTTACCGGGTGGTGCGGCTTCGAGTGTTGTTCGGGAGGCATTGGCCTGGGTGGAGCGGTCGTTGGCGAGGGACTCGGTGATTGCGGATGACCAGAAGCGACTGAAACAAGTTCTGAAATGTGATCCTGCTGATTTATGTCGGAAACAATGCACAAAATAAGGGTACTGTTCCTTTGCACGGGCAACTCCTGTCGCAGCCAGATGGCGGAAGGTTGGGCTCATCACTTGAAGGGGAGCGAGATTGAGGCGTATTCGGCCGGTATCGAGAAGCACGGGATGAATCCGCATGCGATGCGGGTGATGGAGGAGGCGGGAGCGGGGATTGGCGGGCAGTACTCCAAGACCCTCGAGGATATTGGTCCGGTTGAGTTCGACTACGTGGTCACCGTTTGTGGCCATGCGCACGAGCATTGCCCGGTATTTCACGGAAACGCGAAGGTCGTGCACCACGGTTTTGAGGATCCGCCGAAGCTCACGCGGGAGATGCCCGATGGCGAGGCCAAGCTGGCGGTGTATCGCCGGGTGCGTGACGAGATCCGCCGGTTTATTGAAACCCTGCCAGACGCCCTGTTGAGGGCTCCATAGAAAGGAAGATCCATGACTCCGTCCAATGTTGATCCGGAAGCCGTGCGCGAGATGGTACGCACGGGGTATAGCCAGGTGGCGCGGGAGGGGAGTCTTCGCCGGGATGAGCGGAGGGGTTGTTGTGAGGGTGGGGCGTGTGGTTCGGAGGAATTGGCCCGGCATGTGGGGTATTCCATGGAGGAACTGGCAGCCTTGCCGGACGGTGCGAACATGGGGTTGTCGTGCGGGAATCCCAACGCGCTGGCGGCGCTTCAGCCGGGCGAGATCGTATTGGATCTTGGGAGTGGTGGCGGGTTTGACGTGTTTGTTGCCGGGCGCAGGGTTGGAGCTGCGGGTCGGGCGATCGGCGTGGACATGACTCCTGACATGGTGACGAAGGCGCGGAGGAACATTCCTTCCTACCGTGAGCATTCCGGGTTGGACAACGTGGAGTTTCGTTTGGGGGAGATTGAGCATTTGCCGGTGGCGGATGGTTCGGTGGATGTGGTGATTTCGAACTGTGTGATCAACCTTTCGCCTGACAAGGCGCAGGTGTGGCGGGAGATGGCGCGGGTGCTCAGGCCGGGGGGGCGTGTTGCGGTGTCGGACCTTGCGTTGCTGCAGCCTTTGCCGGCGGCCATTGTGGAGATGGTGGAGGCGCGGATTGGCTGTGTGGCCGGGGCGGTAGTGGTGGCTGAGACTGAGCGGATGGCGCGGGACGCCGGTTTAGTGGAGGTGGTGGTGACGCCGAAGCCCGGTTATGTGGAGGGGATGGTGGATTGGCAGGATCCGCTTTATGAGCAGATCACGGCTCAGCTGCCGGCAGGCGCGAAGCCCACGGACTACTTGACCAGTCTGGAGGTGACGGCGCGCAAGTCAGCGGGTGCCGGGGAAGCCGTTGCCGCCGGCGGGCAGCGTTTGGCGAGGTTGGAAGTCTATGATCCGGCGATGTGTTGTTCGACTGGAGTTTGCGGGCCGCAGGTAGATCCGAAGCTGGTGCAGTTTGCGGCGGACCTGGATTGGCTGAAGTCCCGTGGCGTGCAGGTGGAGCGCTACAACCTGGCGCAGGTGCCGGCGGCGTTCGCTGCAAGCGACATTGTCAAGGCGACGCTGGCTGGCCAGGGAACGGACTGTTTACCCTTGGTGCTGGTGGATGGTTCGGTGGCGAGTGCGGGAAGTTATCCGACTCGCCGGGAGATGGCCCGGTGGGCTGGGGTGGCGATGCCGGAGCTTCCTGCCTTTGATCCGCTGTTACTGCGTCCTGATCCTACCCGCAACCAGGGGGGCAGCTGTTGTTGCTCGCCGGATTCCGGCTGCTGTTGAGTTATGGCTGTGCCACTGAAAGATCTGCTGCGGGCGCCTACCCCGTTCCTGTTCTTCACGGGCAAGGGGGGAGTGGGCAAGACATCGCTGGCTTGTGCTACAGCAGTTGCGCTGGCTGATGGTGGTTGCCGCGTGTTGCTGGTGAGCACCGATCCGGCTTCCAACCTCGACGAGGTTTTGGGGCAGCGGCTTTCCAACCTGCCCACGGCGGTTCCCGACGTGCCGGGACTGTCTGCGTTGAACATTGATCCGCAGGCTGCGGCCCGGGCTTATCGCGAACGTCTGGTGGGGCCTTATCGGGGGATTTTACCGGATGCGGCCGTTCGCAGCATGGAGGAACAGTTATCCGGTGCGTGCACCCTGGAGATTGCGGCATTCGATGAGTTCACGCAATTGCTGGGGCGGCCGGACGCCACCCGGGAGTTTGATCATGTGGTTTTCGACACTGCGCCCACGGGGCACACCCTGCGGCTTTTGAAGCTTCCGGGGGCGTGGACGGGATTTATGCAGACCAACACGACCGGCACGTCCTGTCTGGGTCCGCTTTCCGGGCTTAAGGCACAGCGCGAGCTGTATGAAGGCTCGGTTGCGGCGTTGGCGGATCCGGGTCGGACGACCTTGTTTCTGGTGAGCCGTCCTCAGCCGGCTGCGTTGCGCGAGGCTGATCGGACTTGCGGGGAACTGGCTGCGTTGGGGATGGGGAACCAGAGGCTGCTGATCAACGGGATGTTTCACGCTGGTGAGCCGGGTGATGCCTATGCGACTGCGCTGGAGTTGAGGGGGCGTGCGGCCGTGGAGGCCATGGGTTCGCGGTTGGCGGCGCTGCCGGTCATCCACGTTCCGCTTCAGGCCCACAACCTTGTGGGTGTGGCTGCGTTGCGCCGGTTGTTTGACGGTGAGGGAGGTGCTGCTGAGCCTGAGACCATCCAGCACAGCGAGGGTGCACCAGCGTTGGAGAGTCTGGCGGCTCTGGTGGATGACCTGGCCAGGGTCGGGCACGGCGTGGTGATGACCATGGGCAAGGGTGGCGTTGGCAAGACGACCGTGGCGGCTGCCATCGCCTTGGAGCTGGCGCGGCGCGGGGCTAGGGTGCATTTGAGCACGACCGATCCGGCGGCCCACATTGCTGCGGTGGCTGGAGGCGACATGCCGGGGCTGGAGGTCAGCCGCATTGATCCGGAGGTCGAGACCCGGCTTTACGTGGAACATGTTATGGGGACGGCTGGCCGTGGCCTTGACGCACAGGGGCTTGCACTGTTGGAGGAAGATCTTCGTTCGCCATGCACTGAGGAGGTGGCGGTGTTCCGTGCGTTTGCCCGGCTGGTTGCGGCGGGCCGGGACGGTTTTGTGGTGCTTGATACTGCGCCTACCGGCCACACCCTCCTGCTCTTGGACGCGACCGAATCCTACCATCGGGAGGTTGCGCGGAACGCGAGCAACCTGCCGGATGAAGTGCGGGAGCTGTTGCCGCGCCTGCGTGATCCCGAGTTTACGCGCGTTGTGGTGGTGGCATTGCCTGAGCCCACACCTGTACACGAGGCGGCGGCGTTGCAGGACGACTTGCGAAGAGCCGGGATTGAACCTTGGGCTTGGGTGGTGAACCAGAGTTTCTCCGGGTGTCCGACGCAGGACCCGGTGCTTGCTGCCCGCGGCAGGCGCGAGACTCCGTTCATAAGGGAAGTTACGGACAACCTTGCCCGCCGCACAGTAGTGATTCCATGGGCGTCGGCTGAGCCGGTCGGTCCGGAAGAGCTAGCCCGGCTGTTGGGGCCTGCTGACGCCTGAGAGTGTGGTTGCGAGAGTGGGGGCGAGGACTCCCCAGGGAGTCATGGCGTGTTCGTGTGGCCACAAAGGTCCATTTTTCTCCGTAACACTCGACACGGTCTCAGTAACCTATGAGGTGAGAGCAACCACAACCCAAGGCAGCCATGACAACTTCAACTGTCGGTTTTGTCGGGGGCGGGCGCGTTACGCGCATCCTGCTCCAAGGATTCGAGCACGGGCAGATGATGCCTCCCAAAGTGGTGGTGAGTGATCCTGACGCCACGGCCTTGGAGAGGCTCGGGCGGAGGTTCTCCCGGATTATCCCGGCGTTGGATGACAACGCGAGGGCTGCTGCCCAGAGGGTTGTGATCCTGGCGGTACATCCGCCGGTTATGGCAGAGGTGCTGGCGCAAATTCGGCCTGTGTTGCAGCCGGATGCGATCGTTGTCTCCCTTGCTCCCAAGTTCACCATCGCGAGGCTGTCCGGCCTGCTGGGCGGGTTCCATCGGATTGTCCGGATGATTCCCAACGCGCCGTCGGTCATTGGGCTGGGTTACAACCCGATGGCTTTTTCGCCGACCTTGAGCTCCATTGATCGACAGGGTGTGATCTCGCTGGTTGCGTCATTGGGGGAGCATCCTGAGATTGAGGAGGCGAAGCTTGAGGGTTATGCGCTATTGAGCGGGATGGGGCCGACCTATTTCTGGTTCCAAGTGCAGGTGCTGCGCGAGCTGGCGGCCGGGTTTGGCCTAACGGAGGAGGAGATTATGCCTGCCCTGAAGCGAACCCTTTGCGGCGCGACGCGCACGCTGCTGGAGTCGGGACTGACTCCGGCTGAAGTGATGGACCTGGTGCCGGTTAAGCCTTTGGAGGCCATGGAGGAGGAGATTGAGGGAGCCTACCGTTCCCGTTTGCCCGCGTTGTATCAGAAGATCAAACCGTAGGGTGGGGCGGTGAGAGTCCTGACGCCGGCTCTGCTTGGCGGGCGCGGCCGTACGATTGGAGATGAGCGAGCTCCGACGGATTCGCCAGATCGGGGTTCGGCTGGAACTGGAAGCGATGAAAGGGGGAATGGCCCCTGGCTTCGGGCAGAGCACGGGAGGTGGTTTATGGCGTATGTGCGGGGAAGCAGCGCTTGTTGCCGCGGACGCGGTGTGATAAATCGCCAGCATGAGAGCTAGGACAAAGTGTGCTGTCGTGTTTGCGATGTGCGCGATGTGCGCCTTGATCCCGCAGGCTGTGGTGACGATAAAGGCCCTTTCCCAGCCGGCTCCGCGGGAGGGTGCACCGGTTCGGGTGTCTGTGGCCCCGCGTCGGAGTGCTGTGACCACCGCCATCTCCAACGAGCCAACGTCGCGGGCCAGCCTGAGTTCGACCTCCATGGATGAGTCTGGCGAGCCGGTTGTGGAGGGGGTAGTGAACTACCGGATTACGCTGGAAATCAAGGAGCCGGGCTTAGAGGCACGAGTATGGAAGTATGTGGCTACCGACGGTGATCTGGAGATCAACAGTCTCATGCGGGAAACCGTGAAGATCGACGCTGACCAGCTGCCCCGGGTGGTTACCCTTAACGCTACCCTGCGTACTGTTTCGGAGGACACGTGTCGCGTGAAACTGCTTGTTGGGAGAACTGTTCCCTTTGTCACTGGCGTGTCCGGGTCGGCGGGTGCGGCGACAACCAGGAGCCAGATCCAGCAGGTGCAGGTGGGTTTTTCGGGGACCGTCTTGCTGGATATGGGCAAGCCTCTGGTTGTGCAGGACGATGACAGTCAACGTATGACCGTCACATTGGAACGGATGAACTGATGGGCGGTGATGAGTCGATTAGGCTGCCGGCGTGATCCTTGACTTTCCTTCAGAGGAAGGGATTGCGAACCGTCAGTTGTTGCAGCCTGAAACCGTGCTGAAGGTCCTCTGAGAAGAGTTTTCGACAACCGGACTCCTGTGCCGCGGCGAGAATGGTGCTGTCCCAATGGGAGAGGGAGAAGCGTCGGCGCAACGCGGTGGCCAGAAGCAGGGTCTCCAGCGTGATGGGCTGGATGGAGTGGTCGGCGCATAGGGAAAGAAATTCATCGATCTTGTCCTCATGGATTCCCAGTGTGGGTTTACGCAGAGCGCTGGCAGTGAACTCCTGGATAACCTGGATGGAGACGACGGGTTGGTATTCTTCGAACAATGCCCGGGCGCGGTCTCGCTTGGGTCGGTCCTCCCTTGCGCGTGAGTAGGCGTAGAGGAAAAGGTTCGTATCAAAGAACGCGGGTTCAGGCATGGCGTTCGTGGAGCGAATCGCGGTCCAACTGTTCTAGCGGGGCATGCGTATTACGACCCTTGTCCATTCGACGGAAGTGGCTGCGCATTTTGCGGCGGTGCAGCTCTAGCAGAGAAAGCTCATCGTCCACAGCTGAGTCTGCTGAGCCCAGCGCCGCCCGGAGTGCTGCGGATACAAAGTCCTTGAGCTTCAGACCCCGGTTTGCTGCGGTCGCTTTGACCTGGCGGAAGAGCGCGTCTGGAAGATCAATCGTCGTGCGCATACGTATGACTATATGTTTTTATGCAGCATCGTCAAGAGGTCCGGGTGGGCTGGTGTCGGGCCCGATACCGCTGGCACTCTGCGTCGGTCGGGGGGCTTTGTCCTTGAGCGGGATAGCACGGGTCACTACGGTCGGTTGCTTGTGGTTTAACCGACTTTTTTTAACGACATGACCATTCCATCTGAGGTGACGGCAAACGGTCGCACCTATCCTGCCCCGAAGACCTGCGCCATTGTGATTTGTTTGGATGGCTGTGAGCCGGAGTATCTCGATGTGGCGATTGCGGAGGGGCTGATGCCGACCTTGAAGCGGATTCGGGAGACGGGCACTGACCGGCGGGCGCACTCGGTGATTCCTTCGTTTACCAATCCGAACAATCTGTCGATTGCGACGGGGCGGCCGCCGGTGGTGCACGGGATTTGTGGCAACTATCTGTTCGAGCCGGAGACTGGGGAGGAAGTGATGATGAACGATGTGCGGTTCCTGCGGGCGCCGACCGTGTTCAGCCAGTTTTACCGGGCGGGGGCGCGGGTGGCGGTGGTGACGGCCAAGGACAAGTTGCGGGCGTTGCTGGGTGCAGGGCTGGAGTTTGGCGAGGATCGGGCGATTTGCTTTTCGTCGGAGCGGTCTGATCAGGCGACGAAGGCGGCCAACGGCATCGACAGGGCGGACGCGTGGTTGGGGATGGCGGTGCCTGAGGTGTATTCGGCGGGGTTGTCTGAGTTTGTATTTGCGGCCGGGGTGAAGCTGGCGCGGGAGTGGAAGCCGGACGTGATGTATTTATCGACGACCGATTACATTCAGCACAAGTTTTCGCCGGAGGAGCAGGGGGCGAAGGATTTTTATGCGATGTTCGACCGGTATTTGGCTGAGTTGGATGCCTTGGGGGCTGCGATTGTGGTGACGGCGGATCACGGGATGAAGCCGAAGCATGATGAGCAGGGTGGGCCGCGGGTGATTTACTTGCAGGATCTGTTTGATGCGTGGCTGGGTGAGGCGAAGGCGCGGGTGATCCTGCCGATTACCGATCCGTATGTGGTGCATCACGGTGCGCTGGGTTCGTTTGCGACGGCGTATTTGCCGGCGGGGTCGGATTGTGCGGCGATCATGGAGCGGCTCAGGGCGGTCCCGGAGATTATTGACGTGGTGGACCGTGCGGAGGCGGTGCGGCGTTACGAGTTGCCTGCAGACCGGATTGGGGATGTGGTGATCATCTCGGGTGAGAACATGACGTTGGGGACGTCGGAGCACCGGCACGACTTGGCGGCGTTGAAGGAGCCGTTGCGCAGCCATGGCGGGCTGACGGAGCAGGAGGTTCCGTTTATTGTGAACCGTGTGCTGGAGGTGCCGAATGCACCGGAGCTGCGGAACTTCGACGGGTTCTTTTATGCCACGCGCGCGGCGGCGCTTTGATCACGAGGAGCAGCTATGAGTCGTGTTGAGATCCGGAACGAAGGGATGCGGATTGGTGGGGAGAAGGTCTTTACCGGGGAACGGATTGAGGTGCGGTATCCGTATACCGACGAGGTTGTGGGGACCGTTCCGGCGGGGACGGCGGAGCATGCACGGCGTGCGTTTGAGATAGCGGCTGCGTATGAGCCGAAGCTGACGCGTTACGAGCGCAGCCAGATCCTGAAGCGCACTGGTGAGCTGATCGGGGAGCGTCGCGAGTTTCTGGCCAAGTGGCTGGTGCTGGAGCTTGGGATTTGCTGGCAGCATGCCATCTACGAAACGAAGCGGGCGCAGGATGTTTACACCTTTGCTGCGGCGCAGACCCTGCAGGACGATGGCCAGATCTTCTCCTGCGACCTGACGCACAACGGGAAGCAACGGAAGATTTACACCAAGCGCGAACCGGTGCGGGCCATATCGGCGATCACTCCGTTCAACCATCCATTGAACATGGTGAGCCACAAGGTGGCGCCGTCGATTGCCACCAACAACTGCATGGTGTGCAAGCCGACCGAGCTGACCCCGTTGACGGCCCTTTCACTGGCGGATCTCCTGTATGAAGCCGGTCTGCCCCCGGAGATGTTCCAGGTGGTCACTGGTTGGCCGAAGGATATTGGCGATGAAATGATCACCAATCCCAACATCGACATCATCACCTTCACAGGCGGTGTGCCGGTGGGGAAGATGATTGCGTCGAAGGCGGTGTACAAGCGGCAGGCTCTGGAGCTTGGGGGCAACGATCCCCTGATCATCCTGAATGATCTGGATGATGCGGACCTGGAGAAGGCGGCGACCATTGCGGTGGCCGGTGCGACGGGGAATTCGGGCCAGCGGTGCACTGCGGTCAAGCGCATCCTCGTGCAGGAGAGTGTGGCGGATCGATTCGTTCCGCTCGTACTGGCCAAGGCGAAGGCCATCCGGTTTGGAGATCCGATGGATCCGGCGACTGAGCTGGGTTGTGTCATCCACGCCAAAGCGGCGAAGTTGTTTGAGAAGCGGGTCTACATGGCTGCGGAGCAGGGGGCCAAGGTCCTCTATGATCCCGGTCGCAATGGCGCCCTGCTGCCGCCTATCGTGGTCGATTTCGTGCCGCATCAAAGTGAACTGGTCATGGAGGAGACCTTTGGGCCGATCGTTCCCATCGTGCGCGTACCCGACAATGACCAGGAGGTGATGCGCATTTCCAACAGCACACCGTTCGGGCTGTCATCGGGAGTCTGCACGAATGATTTTCGCCGGATGCAGGCGTTCATTGAAGGGTTGCGTGTGGGGACCGTGAATATCTGGGAACAGCCGGGTTACCGCATCGAGACGTCTCCCTTCGGCGGAATCAAGGATTCCGGCAATGGAGTGAAGGAGGGCGTGAGCGAGGCCATGAAATTCTTCACGAACGTGAAGACGTATTCTTTGCCGTGGGTGTGAGCGCGAAGCGGAAAGCGCAGAGCGGCAAGCGGTAAGCGCGAAGCGGGAAGCGGAAAGCCACTGCTTTCTCTCTACGGTCTGCTGGCTACACGCGCCGCAGGCGCGCTCGATACCGATCCCGATAGCGATTTCGATTTGGATCACTCCGGATGGATTAGAGTGAGGGGATGTGTTTATTCATGTGAGGGCTATTCACGCGGTTTAAGGGAGGGCGTCCGCGGTTCGTTTGGGTATCCGCGTGAACACAGCCATACATGAATGGCAGGGATGGGTAGATGGGAAGGGTTTATTCATGTGAGGGCTATTCACGCGGTTACTTCGCACGGAGAGAGGAGAGAGTTGCATGATTGGTGATCATGAATTCTAGAGCTGTGCGCTGAGGCGTGCTCAGGTCCGTGTTCCGAAACACAGAAGCTCGGAAACACGGGCAGGGTCCGGGGGGGTATCCGCATGAACGCAGCCATACGTGAATGAGGGCGCAGAGCGGCAAACGCAATGGGCGGAGCGACGGCGTGTCCTCTAGCCTCTCTCCGCTCTTCTGGCTACTGAGCGAAGCGGGTAGCAGGGACTACTCGATCCGGATGCGGTAGAGCTGGGCTCGGGTGGGCGGGTTGCCGATGGGCGGAGTGAGGTCGAAGGCATAGGCTGATCCGGGGGTGACTTCCTGGGCTTGAGTGGTGGTATCGGTGGTCCAGGTGGTGCCGTCGTCGTTCGAGTATTGGAGTTGGATGCTGGAGGGTGGACCATTTTCCACGAGGCACTCGATACGGGCCGATCCGGGGTTGTTCAGCTGGATGGCGCCGATTGTGACTGAGGGAGGAGTGACGGTGGCGCTGACGTCCACGAGAGTGACCGGGCCCATGGGGAACCAGCGTCCGGAGATTTGCGGCTGGGCCTGGAGGAGATAGGTGCCCTCGGTATTGCCCGAAAAGCTGATTGAGGGAGAGGCGATTTCTTGAGTGACGACCGCTTCGAGACTGGAGCAATCGTTGAAGCGGATATCGTCGATGTACCAGCCGATGCCCGAGTCGGTTTGCGGATAATAGGAGCCGGAGACCGTGTAGCAGAAGCGGATGCGGACGACCTGGCCGGCATAGGCGGCCAGGGAGGCCGTGATGGTCTGGAAGGAGGTTTGGCCGGCGGAGTCCGTGCCGGCACGCGTCCAGAGATCGTTCCAGGACTCGCCATCATCGAGAGAGACCTGTGCACGTGCCACCTGTCCCGGGGCAGCCCAGCCGAGCCGGCTGGCGAAGACTAGTTCGCCGGCCGGACCCGGACGGATGGTATTGGTGAGGCCGAGGACCTGGTCTGCGTATTCGGGTGTTACGAGGTGGAAGGAGGAAGTGCCTGAGGCTTTGACGGTGGAGGTGATGAGGGCGTAGCCGGTGGAGATGGCGACGTCGAGGTGGTCGGAGCCGTTTTCGGCGCCCTCGATGACGTTGTAGGGTGCGAGGAGCGATTTGGACCAGCGATAGCTGGTGGCGCCGCCTACGGCCTGGAAGGTGTAGGTGCCGGAAGCGTTCAAGCCCAGCTGGCTTGGGCCGGAGAGAGCGGGCGCAGGGTAAGGCATTGCGAAGTCGAGCTTCACGTTGCTGCTGCTGACGGCGACTGTGCGGACATCGTCTGCGAAGTTTGCTCCGCTGAAGGTGACGGTATGCGTCAGGTTTTTCGGGACGGGAACGGAGTAACCACCGGAGTTGGCGGTGAGGGCGTAGTATTGGGAACCGGCCACGTCCACCGAGGCTCCGCCGATGCCTTCGTTTGCGTCATACGCGCCATTGCCATTCAGGTCGTAGTAGGCGACGCCGGTGATGAATGGGTTCAGGTTGGCGCGGCTGCCGAAGTCCTGCGTGACGAGGCTGGGACCGACAGGATCCCGGGGCGGGTTAGTGTTCGTCTCGTTGCTGCCGGTGACGATGCCAATTCCGACTTCCCTGAAGTTGGGGTTATGGATGCTTTCGCGGTGTCCCCGGGGAGGTCCTTGCATGCCGTCGGGTCCGAAGCCCCAGTCAACTTCGAATCCGGCGTGTCCGTGCCAGGCGGACTTGGCGTAGCTGAAGACATTTTCACCGTAGGAGATCCAGTCATAGCCGACGAGGTCCATGCGGTATCCGGGGCTTTTCGATGAGTCCATGGCACCGGTCGCGGGGTTCCAGGTGTAATGTCCCTGGAAAACGTTCGTGAACATGTCTCCGCTATGAAGTCGGGCGGCTTCGATTAGTTCTGCGTTGAACGAGAGCGGGGGTGCCGGGTTGATGGCGGCGAACTCGTTCATCATCGTGACGAGATTGACGCCGAAGAAATCGTAGGCGGAGGTGACCTCGGGATCGGTGGTATTCGCGAGCAGCACCCCTTCGGCGGGGGGATTGGCGCGGGCCCGGTTGATGTATTCGAGGTAGAGCTGTTCTTCGCCGGTGGGGTTCCCGATTGAGTAGAGGGTTGGGCCTTGCGGACGCAGGGCGGGTGAGCCTGGCTGGGGTGTTCGGCTGACGGCGGGGAAGGACGGCGGGGGGGCTGAGGGGACGGGTGCTTCAGTGAGGAGGGGTTGTGCCAGCAGGGGAAGGCTGAGGTTCAACGCGGCGAGCAAGGTCAGTCTGCGGGCCGGATTTGACTTGTACGACATGGTTAGAAACATAGCATTCTGCGGGTTGTCGTCCATTCCAGTATTCGGGAGGAACCGGGGGAGTGCCGCAGATGGAGCGTGGTCCGGTTTAACCGGGGGAGGGAGACTCGAGAGTGAACGAGAGATCGATGACCTGGCCGCAGGAGCATTCGATTCGGGCTCCGGTGACGTGTGGGCCGTTGCGCTGGAGTGTGACCTTCGGCTCGTGCTCGTGCTTTGCCGCATCCGCATCTTCTTTGGAGGGGCTGGAGTCGGGCTTTTTCGCGGGGCTCTGCAGGTCCTTGAAGGCTTGGGGCTGGTCCCCGGAAAGGACCTTCAGCCGGAACGTGGTGCCGTTGCGGACGGGGCTGCCTGAGGGGAGCGGGGTGAAGACCCCGTTTTGGCCGGGAGCATTTGTGGCCGGGGTGGAGTCTGTGCGATGGCCCATGGCAGCGGCGATAGCGGCGGCCCGGTTATGCGGGTTGGGACGAGTAGGGGATTCCGGCATGACGGGGTGGGGTTTGCTGGGCGGGGCCGTGTTAGCCGGAGATGCCGGCGGAGGCTGAATAGACCTTGGTATCGATGAGATGGATCAGCACGGTCACCCTGCGGTTGGTTTCATCACTGGGATCGCTGTTCGGCATGGGAACCGTATCGGAGTATCCCGACACCTTGCTGATCGAGTCCGGGTTGACGCCGAAGTAGAGCAGTCGCCGGCGGGCTACATTGGCGCGATCGGCTGAAAGTTCCCAGCTGGTGTAGTTTTCGCGTTGGGGTTCGCCTCCGGTTTCCGTGTGGCCGGCGATGGCGATATCGATACTTTCCTTTTGGCTGCCTTCTCGTTCGGCGATGGTGCAGGCGAGAGAGGACATTACCCAGTCGCCGTATTCTGTGAGATCGCACGATTGGGGTTCGAAAACGGGCCGGCGTGAGCGGTCGAAGAGGCTGAGCTTGATACCGCCGTCCTTGGTTTCCTCGATATCGAAGGCGCGGCCATTCTGCTCGTCGCTTTCCTGGAGCATTTCCTGGATGCGTTTGAGCATCTCGGTGAGTTCGACGATGGACTTGTCCTGGAACTGTCCGGAGGATTCCTGGGATGAGGGTTTGGCGTTCTTGTTGGGCATGAGGCCGGAGGACTCACTGAGGCTACTGAAAGGATGGCGGAAGGCGCGTTCCACGGCTTCCTTGATTTTTTCATCCTGGGCGGTGAGCCAGAGGACGCAGAAGAGGTCTTCGTAGGATTTGCGGTTATAGGGGGCGCCTTTGAGCGAGGCGAGGATACTGTGGATGAGGTCCTTGATGACCTTGACGGGCGAAATGATGACGAGTGCGCCCAAGGCGGCTCCACCGATGATGATCAATTCGGACAGGTGCATCAGGGCGGAGACGTTGCCGCCGGCCGTGATGAAACCTCAAAGGACCGAACCCAAGACGATAATGGAACCTACAACGACAATCATGGAGTGTCGTTGGTGTTAGTTAGACGACAGGGTTCAAGGCTTCGGGATCCTGTCGTTTAAGGAAGCCTTTGATCGCGAGAATGGCTTGCGAGTGGATTTGGCAGATGCGGGATTCCGTGACGCCGAACACTTCGGCGATTTCGCGGAGGCGCATATCTTCAAAATAGTATAGGGCCAGCACCTTGCGCTGGGCTTCGGGAAGCACTTCGAGGCGATCGACCACCATTTGTGCCATCTCGTGCTGTGCGGCCTTGAGGCTGGGATCCGGCTGGTGGTCATCCTGCACGCTTTCGTAGTTCGTGCTGCCTTCTTCAGAGTCTTGACGACGGGCGGAATCCAGGCAGACGAAGGTGGCCGGTTTGATTTCGTCCAGCAGCGACTGGTAATCCTCGACCGACATATCGAGCGACTTGGCCATCTGGGTTTCGGTGGGGATGCTGCCGTGGCGTTGTTCCAGTTCCTGCATGGCATCCTGGACACGTCGGGCCTTGTCGCGCACAGAGCGGGGGACCCAGTCGAGGCGTCGGAGTTCATCCAGGATGGCGCCACGAATCCGGAGGCGGGCGTAGCTTTCGAAGATGGCGCCGCTGTTGGGATCGAAGCGGCGCAGGGCGTCCAGCAGGCCGATCAGTCCGGCGCTTTGGAGGTCTTGGACATCGATATGGTTGGGCAGCGTGAGGGCGATACGGCCGGCGACGGTTTTGACCAGCGGGAGGTAGCGTTCTACCAGTTCACCTTCGAGCGGGCTGCCTTGGCCGGCTAGGGCATAGCGGCGCCAGATTTGGGTTTGGTCGGCAGCATTTGCAGCCGATGTTTGTTCGGTCCGGGTGGGGGTTTCAAGCGTAGTGGTCATGATCACCTACCTGCGAGTGGTTGATCAGTTGAATTTTCAGCTGCCTCAGCGGCCGCTGCCATGGCGGCCAGGCGCTCCTGATACGACTGGCGAAGTCCGCGAAACCAGATGCTGCCCCACCAGCGCAGGAGCATGCCTCCGAGGTATGCACCGATACAGGCGTGCCAGAACGCTTCCTGCATCGGGAGGCCATTGTGCCAGGCCAGACCGATGCCGGAGGCGAAGCCGAGGATTGCGCCGGTTAACATCATTCGTTTCATGGTGACGTAGTCTTCGGGTTGGAAATAGCAGTCTGCTTGCCAGTCTGGTTGCACATTGAAGTCACCCTTGATTATCAACGACTTATAGATCTGAACTGGCGACTAAAGAGTTGTTCCGGGGTGGCAGGAAGGAAGTCTCCGGGTATATTTTGCCCAGCACTTAGGAATCGGACCGGGAAATTTGTGCCCAGCGAGAGGTTCCAGAACTTGCCCCAGCGGGTTTCTTCATCGAGGTGGGTCAGGATGAGATCCTCGACGGGGAGGCCGCCGAAAGCGCGCACTTGGTAGAGGAGGAGTTGTGTATCGTAGGCGCCATTGAGGACGACATGGACGTGGGGGCGGACTGTATCTTCCAGTGGAGCCATGGGGCGGCGCCACATTTCGGAGAGTTTGGTTTTGGCGAGGTCGAGCTGTCCGGGGATGCCGGGGGCGGGCTTGTCCTGTTGTCCGCGCTGGACTTGGTCAGCCGCGCGTTGGGCATTGACCGCGAGGAAACTGGAGCTTTAGAAAATGCGGCTGAGTTGCCAGCCCGACTCCTGATTGTCGGGGCCGGCTTCGATGCCGATCCGGAGGCTTTCGAGCGCATTGGGTTCCGGTTCTTCGGCGTGGGGGAGGAGGCTACGGGCGAGGATAAGGGGGGAATACCGTCAGCATTCCGCTCGAGCGCAGGAATACCAGGAGCCATGCGGTGATCCACTCTTCGGGAATCAGCTCCATGAGGTATCGTGCCTTTGGGGCCTGGCGGGAGGCCCGTTTACCGGGCCATATTGGGCAGGCGTTGGATGAGAGTGGTGGTGAAATCCAGGGAGGTGCGAAGCAGTCAGGGCAGGAGGATGACGATGATGGCTGTTACACCCAGGACCTTGGGCACGAAGGCCAACGTTTGTTCCTGGATGGAAGTTACTGATTGGAAAAGGCTGATGCCGAGGCCGACCACCATGGCCGTGATCAGGATGGGCAGGGCGAGCATGACCGCCTGAAACATCAGGGACTGCTTTCGTCCCAGCATGCGCACTTCAAGGATCTTGAGCTCCCTTTGTTTCTGATGGCGGGAATTGAAGCGAAACCCGTTGCGTGCCAGCCCGAGTCCGCCCAGCAGCAGGGCGATCACCAGTGCAAAGGCTCCCAGTAGGCGGACCACGGAGGGGCCCACCGAGGGCAGCTCCGGAGTGGACGTGGCCTCGGCACCCAGACAGGCCAGGGGCGAGGAAGCCAGCGTTACCAGAAGGAACGCCAGCCGACCGCAGCCGGAGATCCTCCATTGTGTAGCCACACGGCATTTCAAGAAGGGGTGCAACATGACGAGGATTCACTTGCAATGTGAGTGCCGAGTCTTAAGTGTGTTGGTAATCAACAACTTACAGAATGCATTTCCTGCTAAAGGGCAGTTTTTGCCTAGGCGAATTACGGTGTGAGGGGAAAGAATAGCACCGGCCACGGGCTCGCCAACCCGGGGTCGGGGAAGAGAGAGACCGGCGTTTCCACCCCAACCAGAACTGCACCGATTCCCGGAATTCGCGGTGGGGTGTGGGGGTGGCGGGAGGGAAGGGAGCGACTTCCGTTTGCCTGTTGTCGTGAACTTGGTTATGAGGGCGGGGTGTATTTGGAGTTCTACGGACTGAGAGAATCGCCGTTCGATTTGGCGCCGAACCCGCGGTTTCTCTACTTCAGTCCGCGTCATCGCGAAGCGTTCAACCACTTGATTTATGGTTTGCGCGAGAGGAAGGGCTTTGTGCAGCTGACGGGGGAGGTGGGTTGTGGGAAGACCACCTTGTGTCGGGCTTTGCTGCATGAGTTGGGGCCGGGTTTTGCGACCGCGTTGATTTTGAATCCGTGGCTGGGGGAGAACGATTTGCTGCCGGCGGTGGCGGCTGAATTTGGGTTGAAGGAGACGGGGGGCAATCTTCGGGAGACGCTGCACCTGCTGAACGAGTTCCTGTTACGGCAGCACGGGGAGGGGAGGGAGGCGGTTCTTGTCATTGATGAGGCGCAGGATTTGACGGTGGAGCAGCTGGAGCAGATCCGGCTGCTTTCGAATCTGGAGACAGACGAATGCAAGCTGTTGCAGATCATTCTCCTGGGTCAGCCGGAATTGCGGGCGCGACTGAACGAGCATCGGCTGCGGCAATTGCGGCAGCGGATTACCGTGAGGTTTCATTTGGATCCGATGCGGTTTGACGAGTTGGAGCCCTACATTCAGCATCGCCTGGCCACGGCCGGGGGCGCGGGGAGGCCACGATTTACCACGCCGGCGCTGTGGCGCATTCAGTTTTACAGTCGGGGTATTCCGCGGTTGATTAATGCGCTTTGCGACAAGTGCCTGCTGGCCGGGTTTGTGGCCGGGCAGGAGAGGATTGGTTATGCCACCGTGTCGCGGGCGGTGCGTGAATTGGAAGGTCGGATAGCGGTATGAGCTTGATCCATGATGCCCTGAAGCGGGCGGGCGAAGCCGGGCAGGGGCGTAGGCCGTCGCTGCCTTCGCCGTTGAGTCCGGTGATGCCTGAGCGTTCTGGTCGGGGCAGTGGCGCGATCAGGTGGGTTGGGCTGATGGTGGTTGTATGTTTTGTGGTGGCGGGGTGGTATCTTTGGCGCGATGGCAAGGCCGGGGGAGGTGAGAGGCAGGTGGAATCCCAGCCTGCGGCGGCGGTGCAGTCCTCCATGCCGGATCCGGTTACACCCGAGGCTGCTGCGATGGAACCGGTGGTGTCCGCTCCTGCGGGCCGTCCTGGGCCATTGGCGGGAGACCTTTCCGATCCGGTGGCATTGACACTTCCTGTTGCGGACGCGGAGCGGCTGAGCCTGCCATCGGAAATCCGGGTGAGCACCAACCTGATTACGCGGGCGGTGGCAGGAGGCGAGCCAAGTGACGGCAGGGTGGAGCGGGCGGATGCTGCTGTCGGGGGTGTGCTGCCGCCTGAATTGAGGTTGCAGAGCATCATCTATCGCAGGGAAGCTCCGATGGCGATGATCAACGGGAAGACTCTGGTAGCGGGTGAGAAGGTGCTGGGGGTGGAGCTGTTGGAGGTTCGACCTGGCAGTGTGTTGTTGCGTTGGCAGGGCAGCACGCAGGAGATGCGGCTGCCGGATTTGTAGACGATGGCAGGTATTTTCAAGAAGCTGGAAGACAGTCCCCTCAAGTTGAGGGTGATTCCTTTTGTTGTGTTTGTCCTGCCGCTTGGGCTGCAGGGACCGTTGGGGTTGGGGTCGCCGTTCTGGATCTATGTGCTGCGTACCTGTGCCGGTGCGGCGCTGGTCTGGTGGATGTGGCCCCGTGTGAAGGAGATGCGCTGGGCTTTCAGCTGGGAAGCGGTGGTGGCGGGCATCGCGGTCTTTTTCCTGTGGATCGGGCTGGGCGACTTTGTGCCCAAGCTGTTGACGGCAGAGGGTGCCGGGTGGAATCCGCACGAGGTGTATGGTGCCGGGAGCGGGCTGGCCTGGTTTTTTGTGATTGTGCGGCTAGTGGGGTCCTCGTTGGTGGTGCCTCCGATGGAGGAAGTCTTCTACCGCTCCTTCTTTTACCGTTACATGGTGAGGAGCGAATTCATGGGGGTGGAGTTGAAGCATTTCGATCTGCGTGCGTTGGTGGTGACTTCGCTGGTATTCGGGTTTGCGCATCATGAATGGCTGGCGGGGATTGTGTGCGGCCTGATTTATCAGGGTTTGGTTTTGCGCAAAGGCAGGCTGGGTGACGCGATGACTGCGCATGCCATCACGAACTTTTTGCTGGGGGCCTGGGTGATTTACCGGGGTGCATGGCATTTCTGGTGAGATGAAGCAGGACGGGTTCAGGGAGAGCATGCTGCGCTGCATTCAGTTTGAGGACGACCACCTCTTGGTGGTGAACAAGCCTTCCGGCTGGAATTCGCATGCCGCGTCTGCTGCGGGGGTGGACGGCGTTTACGACTGGCTGCGGAACCGTGAACCGAGGTGGTCCAGGCTGGCGCTGGTGCATCGGCTCGACAAGGAGACCTCGGGACTCATGGTGTTTGGCAAAACGCGGGAGGCCAACCAGGGTTTGTCCCGTCAGTTCGAGGGGCGGACCGTTCGCAAGTTCTACCGTTTCCTGACTGACCGGAGGGTGGGTTTTGAGCGGCGCACCGTGAAGAGCGCGATTGTGCGCGCCGGTGAGCGGTATCGTGTGGCTCCGCCGCACGCCGGGGCACCGGAGGGAGAGACCCACCTGGAGTGTCTGGGCATGCAGGGGCAATGGGTGGCCTGGCGGGCGCGGCCGGTGACGGGCTTGACCCATCAGGTGCGGGTGCATGCGGCGGAGGCGGGGGTCCCGGTTTTAGGAGACGGGCTTTATGGCGGATTACCCATTGGGCCGGGTGTTCCCCGGCTTTGTCTTCATGCCGAGCGGCTGGAGCTGGTGCATCCAGTGACGGGGATGCCTTTGGAGTTTGAGGCTGAGCCGGACTTTAGTGCCGGTGGGCCGTGGGATCTGCGTGAGGCCATGCTGGAACCGGGCCAGACCGATATCTACCGGCTGTTGCATGGGGGTGTGGATGGTCGTCCGGGACAGGTGGTGGAGCGGTATGGCGATTGGCTGTTGTGGCAGCTGGAGGATGCGGGTGCGGAGTTTGCCGGTGCGGACCTGGAGGTCGTTGTCGGCTGGGCGAAGCGGTTGGGTTGCCGGGGAGTTTATGGGCAGACGTTGCATCGGCGTCTGCAGGGGAAGGGGCGTGAGGAGCTGGCTCCCAGAAGAGTCTGGGGTGAGGCGGCCCCGGAGTGCTGGCGGGCGAGGGAGAACGGGGTGCACTACGAGATTCGCTTTGGTGAGGGCTATTCTGTGGGCCTGTTTCCTGACCAGAGGGACAATCGCCGGCGTGTTCTGGTGAACCATGTGGCGCCGGGTTTTCTGATTCGGGAGGGTGGTTTGGCCGGGGGGCGGGTCTTGAATCTGTTTGCCTATACCTGCGGGTTTTCGGTTTGCGCTGCACTGGCCGGGGCGGAGACCACCAGCGTGGACTTGTCGAGGCGTCCCCTGGACTGGGGCCGGGAGAATTTCGAGGCCAATGGGTTGGATCCCGGAAGCCATCATTTCATTGCGGGAGATGCGATGGAATGGGTCCGCCGTTTGCAGCGACAGGGGCGCAGCTATGACCTGGTGATTGTGGATCCACCCACGTTTTCGCGGTCCCGGAAGGGGAAGGTGTTTCAGGTGGAGCGGCATCTGGGAGCCTTGGTGGAAGAGATTGTGCCGGTGGTTGCTCCGGGCGGCACCCTCTTTGTCTCGACCAATGCTGCGGGGTTGGCTGCGGAGGTATTTGCAGCCGAAATGCAGGCGGCGGTCGGGCGGGCCGATCGCCGTATCCGGATTGAACACCCCTGCACCCAGTCGCCTGATTTTCCGACCGGCCGACAGCAGCCGGCTCATCTCAAGGCGCGTTGGGTGCAGTTGGATGGGTAGCATGGCGAGTCTCTGCCGTTTCCGTGTTGCTCCTGACTGGCGTCTGTTCCAACAATGACGCGGCATGTTTTTGCTGAACCTGCTGCGTCAACAGATCCACCGGCTCCCCAAGGGCGCCCGGGCGATCCTGCTGGTCTGCATCTACGGTTTGGCTGCCGGTCTGGTGACCGTGGCGTTCCAGATTGCGATGAATGTGCTGTTCGAGTGGGGCATTCATTTCTTCGCCTATTCCGAGACGGTGTCCTTTCGCG